>NZ_SWMA01000012.1:0-104876 GCF_005222685.1 Segeticoccus rhizosphaerae | reverse complement strand
AACATGCCGGTGAATTCCCAGTCTCACACAGTCGACACGCGGGACCAGCAAAAACTAAGTGCGGCTGTAGTACTAGGAGATCAGCGCAGCCAGGTGGCCACGAACCACCCGACACCGTATGGCGCTCCTCGCCACCCGAGCTCGGCGCGCCAGCCGCTGCCACTCCGGTGCCCGTCCCGTGCCGCCGCCGCGAGCAACGGCCACAGCTCGGCGCCCTCAGCGGTGAGCTCACGGCCGAGGCGCGGGTCCAACGCCGCGAAGTCGGCCGGGTCGGCCGAGGTGAGCGCTCGGCATACGTCGTCGTCATAGCTCTCGGCGCGGACGTCCTCGGCCCGTGGCGCCTTGGGCCCGTGGCAGGCGGCCCCGTCCGCGACGACGACGAGGCCGATGGGTGCGTCGTCGAGCACCAGGCTGCGTGCGTAGTCCTCGACCGACTCGGGAGTCAGGGTGATCCACAGTGTCTCCCTCCAGAGCGCCGCGGTCCCGGGATGTTCGCGGGCGACGTCAGAGGCGAGACGGCGGGCGACCAGCAACGGCGTCGGCACGCCGTCGGTCGGCAGCCCCGGAGCGCTGGACGGCACCAGCGCTCCGCGCAGCGCGGCGAGCTCGAGGCGTGGTCCGAAGGAGTCGTCCTTGAGCGCACCGGCCAGGTCGTGCGACCGCGAGCCGGCCTCGACGTCGTCGGCCGCCAGGCCCACGACGACGAGCCTGCCGAGGGGCGGCAGCCCGGCCGGCCCCAGGACACTCGCCGCGACGGCCGCGATGGCTTGCCGGGCGGCGGACCGGACCGGTTCGACCTCCGCCGCGGCCCCGGCCATGAGCTCGGGGATGAGGGCCGGGGCTGCGGGGATGACAGCGACCGACCTGATCACGTCGTGCGCTCCCCGGCGCCAGAACGTCTGGCTCGACGGGTCGTCAGACGGCGCCGATCGGAGGGGCAGGTCATCGGCAGGCGGGCGCAGGCGCGGGAGTGGGTGGCCGGCCGACCGACGGCATTCCGAGGGACACCTGCGGCCGTCCCGGTTCCGGCTGGTCCTGCAGCGATTCCCACGCGTTGCCGCCGGCGGTCCGGCGCACGGCATACGTGCCGCCCCGGAGAGCGGAGTCGGCCACCAGGTGGTGCGGAGCGCCATACGTCACGTCGACCGAGACGACGTCGCCCGGGCGCGGCCGCTCGGCGCCCTCGGGCACGGCGAAGTGGACCAGCCGGTTGTCGCGGGCGCGCCCGGAGAGGCGGTGGGTCTCGGCGTCCTTGCGGCCCTCGCCGGTCGCCACGAGCACCTCTACGGTCCGCCCCTCGAGGGTGCGGTTCTCGGCCCAGGAGACCTCCTCCTGCACGGCCAGCAGCCGGTCGTAGCGCTCCTGCACCACGGCCTTGGGCACCTGGTCGTCCATCGTGGCGGCCGGGGTGCCGGGGCGGATGGAGTACTGAAACGTGAAGGCACTCGAAAACCGTGACGCCCGAACCACATCCAGGGTGCCCTGGAAGTCTTCCTCCGTCTCGCCGGGGAAGCCGACGATGATGTCGGTGGTGATCGCGGCGTCCGGGATCTGCTCGCGCACCCGGTCGATGATGCCGAGGAACTTGGCGCTGCGGTAGGAGCGGCGCATCCGCTTGAGCACGGCGTCCGATCCCGACTGCAGCGGCATGTGCAGGCTCGGCATGACGGCCCGGGTCTCGGCCATCGCGGTGATGACGTCGTCGGTGAACGCGGCGGGGTGCGGGCTGGTGAACCGCACGCGCTCGAGCCCCTCGATCTCGCCACAGGCGCGCAGCAGCTTGCCGAACGCGAGCCGGTCGCCGAACTCCACGCCATACGTGTTGACGTTCTGGCCGAGCAGGGTGACCTCCACGACACCCTGCGCGACGAGTGCCTCGATCTCGGCCAGGATCTCGCCCGGTCGCCGGTCCGCCTCCTTGCCGCGCAGGCTCGGGACGATGCAGAAGGTGCAGGTGTTGTTGCAGCCGACCGAGATGGAGACCCACGCGCTGTAGGCGGAGTCGCGTCGGGTCGGGAGTGTGGAGGGGAAGGTCTCGAGGCTCTCCAGGATCTCGACCTCGGCGCGCTTGTTGTGCCGCGCGCGGTCCAGCAATGCCGGGAGCGACCCGATGTTGTGCGTGCCGAAGACGACGTCGACCCAGGGCGCCCTGTCGACGATCGTGGAGCGGTCCTTCTGCGCGAGGCAACCGCCCACGGCGATCTGCATGTCCGGGTTGCGCAGTTTCGCCGGGCGCAGCTGACCGAGGTTGCCGTAGAGCTTGTTGTCGGCGTTCTCCCGGACCGCGCAGGTGTTGAACACGACCACGTCGGCCGCCTCGGGTCGCTCGGCGCTCGGCACACTCGCCACGTCGACGTAGCCGGCCGTCTCGAGCAGGCCGGCCAGTCGTTCGGAGTCGTGCACGTTCATCTGGCACCCGAGGGTGCGCACGTCATAGGTCTTCATCGCACCGCCAAGGGTACGACGTCGGGTCGCCTCGCCCGTGGCCACCGGCGGTCAGCTGCCGGACCAGTCCTGCTCGGGCAGCGGCTTGCGACCGGCCACGTTGATGCCGTTGAAGGTCTGGATGAGAGACGCGGCCCAGATGACCACGGCGAGCTGGCGCTCGCTGAAGGCCTCGGCCGCCTCGGCGTAGACCTCGTCCGGCACGTCACGGGTCTCGGACAGGTGGCTGATCGCCTCGGTCAGCGCCAGGGCAGCCCGCTCCTGCGCGGTGAACAGCTCGGTCTCGCGCCAGACCGGCAGGACCGCGAGCCGGCGGGCCGTCTCCCCGTGGCGCGCTCCGTCCCGGGCGTGCATGTCAGCGCAGTAGGCGCAGCCGTTGATCTGCGAGGCGCGCGTCTTGACCAGCTCGATGAGCACCGGGTCCAGGCCCTCTTCCGCAGCGGTCCGTTCGACGTACTCGTGCAGGTTGACCAGACGCTTGAACGCGTCCGGCAGGGCTGCGTGGGGCAGGATGCGTGAACTCACCCCTCGACGGTATGCCGGGACCGGCCGGCCGCCACCGCGGACCCCGCGAACCGGCCCTCAGTCGCGACGGTGTTGGGGCAGCTCGTCCAACGCCTCGCGGATCACCGCGAACGCCATCGACGAGGAGTAGCCCTTGCGGGCGAGCATCCCGGCCAAGCGCCGGGTCTGGACCTGGCGGTCGAGACCGTGCATGGTCCGCAGCTTCTTGTCGACCAGCCGCCGCGCCCGGTCACGTTCGTCCTCGGCGCCGACCTGCTCGAGAACCTGGTCGGCGACGTCGCGGTCGACCCCCTTCCTGCTCAGCTCGCGAGCCAGGGCCCGACGGGCGAGCCCACGCCCGCTCTGCTGCGAACGCACCAGCATGGCGGCGTAGGCCTCGTCGTCGACCAGCCCGACCTCGGTGAGCCGATCCAGCACCTCCCGGGCCACCTCGGGGTCGCAGTTCTTCTGGCGCAGCTTGTCCTCCAGCTGTGCCCGGCTGCGGGGAGCCATGGTCAGCTGGCGCAGCACGATCTGGCGCGCGACGGCATACGGGTCGGCGTCCACACCACGGGTGGCCAGGTCCTCCGGCGGCGGGGTGCGCCCCGAGGAGGGCGAGGCACCACCGCCACCGGAGGGTTGGAGGCCGGCGCGGGCGATCATGTCCGCGAGCGAACGGACCCTCTCGCGCCGGTCGTCCGCACCGGGCGGGCCCGGTGCGGACGAGTCAGAGGAGCCGAACACGTCGGGCAGGGTGCTCAGAAGTCGACCGGCACGTCCGGCGCTGCCACCGGCTCACTCGGCTTGTCGAGCTGCGGGCCGATGCCGAGCTTCTCCTTGATCTTCTTCTCGATCTCGTCGGCGAGGTCGGGGTTGTCGCGCAGGAAGCCGCGGGCGTTCTCCTTGCCCTGGCCGAGCTGGTCGCCCTCGTAGGTGTACCAGGCGCCGGCCTTGCGGACGAAGCCGTGCTCGACGCCCATGTCGATCAGGCCGCCCTCGCGGGAGATGCCCTGCCCGTAGATGATGTCGAACTCGGCCTGCTTGAACGGCGGGGAGACCTTGTTCTTGACCACCTTGCAGCGGGTGCGGTTGCCGACCGCGTCGGTGCCGTCCTTGAGGGTCTCGATCCGGCGGACGTCCAGCCGCACCGACGCATAGAACTTCAGCGCCTTGCCACCCGTGGTCGTTTCGGGAGAACCGAACATGACACCGATTTTTTCACGGAGCTGGTTGATGAAGATAGCGGTCGTGCCGGTGCTGTTGAGCGTGCCGGTCAGCTTGCGCAGCGCCTGGGACATCAGCCGGGCCTGCAGGCCGACGTGGCTGTCACCCATCTCGCCCTCGATCTCGGCGCGGGGCACGAGCGCCGCGACCGAGTCGACCACGATGATGTCGATCGCGCCCGAGCGGATCAGCATGTCCGCGATCTCGAGCGCCTGCTCACCGGTGTCGGGCTGGCTGACCAGCAGCGCGTCGGTGTCGACGCCGAGCTTCTTGGCGTAGTCGGGGTCGAGCGCGTGCTCGGCGTCGATGAAGGCCGCGATGCCGCCGGCCTTCTGCGCGTTGGCCACCGCGTGCAACGCCACGGTCGTCTTACCCGACGACTCCGGTCCGTAGATCTCCACCACACGGCCGCGGGGCAGGCCGCCGATGCCGAGGGCGACGTCGAGCGCGATGGACCCGGTGGGGATGACCTCCATCGGCGCACGGACCTCGTCGCCGAGACGCATCACGGCACCCTTGCCGTGGGCCTTCTCGATCTGCGCCATGACGGCGTCGAGGGACTTGGACTTGTCGGCTTGAGCCATGTCCTGACCTGCTCTTCCTGAAATCGTGGGCTGCCGTCTACCTGCGACCGACACCCGGTCGCCGCTGACCGGCAGTCACCGGCCACCTGACGCACTGTGTCGAGTCAGACGTTAGGAGCGACCACCGACACCGGCCCCCGCCACGGCCGAGGCTGTGGACGGCGGGACGCCGGCGGCGTTCCATGGGGACAAGACTACTCGGACAGACGTTCGATGAGCGCACGCGGGCAGCGACACGCCGAAACGCGGAGCAGACCGTCACCGCGGCAGTTCCGCGTGGCCACCCTCCTGCCACGAGGACATCTCCAGCCTCACCAGTCACGAGAGCAACAGGCGTTCCACCCGCCGGGCCGCCCCGACCAGGCCGACCAGACCCAGCACCGCCAGGTAGGCCACGTGCACGAGCAGCCCCGTCCCGACCTCGCCGAGCATCAGCCCACGCTCGAGCGCCACCCCGTGGTAGAGCGGCGTCACCTGCACCAGCCACTGCACCCCCGAGGGATAGGTCGCCAGCGGGAAGAAGGTCGCCGAGAACAGGAAGAGCGGCTGGATGGCGAGGTTGATCCAGTCGAAGTCGACCCAGGACCGCATGAAGGTCGTCGCGAACATCCCCACCGCCGAGAACGCGAACGAGATGAAGCTCGCCGCCGGCAACGCGAGCAGCGCCCACCACGAGTGCACCATCCCGGCGACGACCGCCACGAGCAGGAACGCCCCGGAGTAGAACGCGCCACGCAGCAGCGACCAGCTGATCTCCCCCACCGCCACGTCACGCGGCCCGAGCGGCGTCGCGAGCACCGAGTCGTAGAGCTTGGCGTACTTCAGCTTGAAGAAGACGTTGAAGGTGGAGTCGAACACCGCGCCGTTCATCGCCGCCGCGGCCAGCAGCGCCGGGGCGACGAACTCGGCATACGACACGACCGCCCCGCCGTCGGTGGTCACCGTGCGCACCAGCGCGCCGAGCCCGGCCCCGAGGGAGAACAGGTAGAGGATCGGCTCGGCCAGTCCGGTCACGAACGCGATCCACCCGTGCCGGAAGGCCATCGCGTTGCGCTCCACCAGGATCCGCGCCATCCCGGCGCCCGCGGGGATGGGCAGCACCCGCGCCAGTCGAGACACGACCCCAGGACGCGGTGCGGCGGGCGCGGCGGTGCGGGTCGTCATACGACCAGCCTCCGGCGGAAGGCCTTGTAGGCGAGCCACCCCGTCACCACGACGACCAGGAGCAGGTATGCCGTGTGCCCCAGCAGGTGCAGCCAGTCCGGGGAGCCCTTGGCCAGGTCGCGGTTGCCGTCGACCCCGTGCCACAGCGGCGTCACCCAGGCGATCGGGCGCAGGAACGCGGGCAGCTGGTCGAGCGGGAAGAAGGTGCCCGAGAAGAGGAACAGCGGCGTCATGACGAACCGGAACATGATCGAGAAGCCGGCGTCGTTCTCCTGGGTCGCGGCGAACGCGAAGACCGGCACGGTGAAGGCCAGCCCGGTCAGCACGGTGAGCGGCAGCGCCAGCAGCACCCACCAGGACGCCCACGCGCCGAACCCCGCCCCGACCGCGAGGAAGATGCCGGTCGCGAGCGCGATCTGCGAGGCGACCCAGCCGATGTGGCCGATCAGGATGTCGGCGACGCCGATCGGGGTGGCGAGCATCGCGTGGTACTGCATCTGCCAGCGGATCGCGCCGAGCACGGTGTAGGACGACTCTCCCATCGCGACCCACATCGCCTGTGCCGCAAGGATTCCCGGCACGACGTACTGCAGGTAGGGCATCCCGTCGACCCCGCCGGAGGACGAGTCGACCAGGCTGCCGAGCCCGAGCCCCATCGCGAGCAGGAACATCACCGGCATCAGGAACCGGCTGACCACGTTGCCCTGCCACGTCCGCTTGTACTGCGTGGCCCAGAACGCGAACACCGGCTGCCAGCGCCGGCTGCGCGGGAACGGCTCGGGGGTATTCCGGGTGCTCGCCGTGGTGGGCAGCGTCGGGTCGGCAGCCACGTCAGTCCACCAGGGTGCGGCCGGTGAGGTTGAGGAAGACGTCCTCCAGCGTGGAGCGGCGCACGAGGGCCGACAGCGGCTCGAGCCCTGCGGCATGCACCTTCTCACCGGCCGCGTCGCCGTCGGCGGTGTAGATGAGCAGCCGGTCGGGCAGCACCTCGACCCGGTCGCCGAGGCCGTCGACCCGGCCGGCCAGCTCGGCGTGGTCGTCGACGTCGAAGCGCAGCTCGAGCACCTCGCGCGTCGAGTGTTCGCGGATCAGGTCGCGTGGTGACCCCTCGGCCACGATCTCGCCGTGGTCCATGACCACCAGGCGGTCGCACAGCTGCTCGGCCTCGTCCATGTAGTGCGTGGTCAGCACGAGGGTGACGCCCTGCCGCTTCAGCCGGAACAACCGGTCCCACAGCACGTGCCGCGCCTGCGGGTCGAGCCCCGTGGTCGGCTCGTCGAGCATCAGCACCTCGGGGTCGTTGACCAGCGAGCGGGCGATGGTGAGCCGCCGCTTCATCCCGCCCGAGAGCGGCTCCACCTTCGACCTGGCCCGCTCGGTGAGCTGGGCGAACTCCAGCAGCTCGGTCGCGCGCGCCCGGACCTGCGGCTTGGACAGGCCGAAGTAGCGGCCGTAGACCCAGATGTTCTCCTCGACCGTCAGCTCCTCGTCGAGGGTGTCCTTCTGCGGGACCACGCCGAGCCGGGCGCGGATGCGCGGACCCTCGGTGGCCGGGTCGAGGCCGAAGAGCCGCAGCTCACCGCCGGTCGCCGGCGACACGCAGCCGACCATCCGCATGGTCGAGGTCTTGCCCGCGCCGTTGGGCCCGAGGAACCCGAACGCCTCACCACGCTGCACCGCGAAGTCGATCGCCTTGACCGCCTCGAAATCACCGAACCTCTTGGTCAGCCCGGAGGCGTGGATCAGCGGCTCGTCGGAGGTCACGGCGCGAGGATACGTCGCCGGCCCGAGGCCGGTCCCCTCACTTTTCCGCGGCGCGACGCTCGCGGCCGAACCGTCGCTCGGGCGGCACGTCCATGTCGTCGCAGAGCGCGGCCCACACGGTCCGCGGCCTCACGCCGGCCCCGAGCGCCTCGGCGGCCGTCCGGTCCCCCAGCTCGTGCAGGGCGTGGCTGTTCGCGAGCGAGCGGGCATAGGACGACCCGAACTCGTCCTCCATCAACCGCCAGAAGTCACTGATGCGCACCCTCCGAGTCTCGCACGCCCCCGCCCCCCGGGTTGTTGCTGGGAGTTGTTGCTGGGAAGGGGCGTCACGGACGACGCCGCCTCCCAGCAACAGCGCGAAGGGGCTGGGCTCAGAGCCAGGAGATGTGGTCGCGCAGGAAGAGGTAGCCGACGAACGCGAACGCGTCGAGCAGGGTGTGCGCGACAACCAACGGCACCACCCGCTTGGTCCGCTGAAACCACCACCCGAAGATCAGCCCCATGACCAGGTTGCCGACGAACCCGCCCAGTCCTTGGTAGAGGTGGTAGCTGCCCCGCAGCACCGCGCTGGCCACGAGCGCCTTGCGCGACGACCAGCCCAGCTGCTGCAGCCGGGTCAGCAGGTAGCCGACGACGACGACCTCCTCGAGGAAGCCGTTCTGGAACGCCGACAGCAGCAGCATCGGCACGCGGTACCAGACATCGGGGAAGTTCACCACGGCCAGGCTCGCGCTGACCCCGACCTCGTGCGCGGCCCACACCAGGGCGAGGCCGGGTATGCCGATCAGCGCGGCGAAGCCGACGCCGGTCGCCAGGTCGCTCCCCCGGTGCCAGCGATGGGTGCCGATCCCCAGCCCACGCCCGGCCGGGTCGCGGCTCAGCAACGCCAGGGCCAGCAGTGCCGGCATCACCCCTGCGGCGAGCCGCGCCAGGTCGTCGAGGATGTCGAGCCACATCGCCGTGGTCTGCCGGCCCGCCACCACGGTCGCCGTGGTGGCGGAGATCCCGCCGGGCACCGTCACCTCGGCGCGCAGGAAGGTCAGCAGGGCGAAGATCCCCGACATCCCCAGGGAGACGCCGAGCACGGTGAGGACCTCGCGCCCCCGCCGCGGCCGGTGCGGGACGGCGTCACTGGGGGTGCTCACGGCCCCCAGTCTGGGGGATCCGGTCGCCTACCGCCTGCACGACCCCCACCGGACGAGATCGCCGCGCACATGGTGATCAGCCCGACCACGGTCAAGACCCACGTCAGCCGGGCGATGACCAAGGTGCACGCCCGGGACCGGGCCCAGCTGGTCGTCTTCGCCTACGAGACCGGCCTGGTCCTCACCCGCAACACGTGGCGACTGCCGCGGCCGGGACGCGGTGGCGACACCGGCATCGACCCCGGTGGCGGCCTCAGCGGCAGCGGCGGGTGCTCGGCCGCGGGGTGTCGGTGCGGCGTGGCAGGCTGGGACGGTCATGGTCACCGACGTGCTCGAACGCTTCTCCCCCGCGACCCAGGACTGGTTCCGCGCGTCCTTCGTCGCGCCGACCGCCGCGCAGGCGGGCGCCTGGGACGCGATCAGCAGCGGCGACCACACCCTCGTCGTGGCGCCGACCGGATCGGGCAAGACCCTGTCGGCCTTCCTGTGGGCGCTCGACCGACTGGCGGCCGAACCGCCGCCGGAGGAACCGCTGCGCCGGTGCCGGGTGCTCTACATCTCGCCGATGAAGGCGCTCGCCGTCGACGTCGAGCGCAACCTGCGCTCGCCGCTGGTCGGCATCGGTCACGCCGCGGCCCGGTCGGGCCAGCCCCAGCCCGACGTCAGCGTCGCGGTCCGCAGCGGCGACACCCCGGCGGGCGAGCGTCGCGCGTTCGCCCGCCGCCCCTCCGACGTCCTGATCACCACGCCCGAGTCGCTCTTCCTGCTGCTGACCTCCCAGGCACGCGAGGCGCTGGCCGGCGTCGAGACGGTCATCGTCGACGAGATCCACGCGGTGGCGGGCACCAAGCGCGGGGCCCACCTCGCGTTGAGCCTCGAACGGCTGGACGCGCTGCTGGACAAACCCGCCCAGCGGGTCGGCCTGTCGGCCACGGTGCGTCCGGTCGACGAGGTCGCCCGGTTCCTCGCGGGCGGGCGGCCGGTGACCACCGTGCAACCGGAGTCCACCAAGGAGTGGGACCTCGACGTCGTGGTGCCGATCGCCGACATGGACGCCATCGGCCAGGTGGACGACGACCTGTCCGGCCCTGCCTCCGGTGAGCCGCAACGTGCGTCGATCTGGCCGCACGTCGAGGAGCGCATCGTCGACCTGGTCGCGGCACACCGGTCCACCCTGGTCTTCGCCAACTCCCGGCGGCTGGCCGAGCGGCTCACCGCTCGGCTCAACGAGATCTGGGCCGACCGGCTCGAGCAGGCAGCTGTCGAGGCGGCCAGCGGGCCAGCCGACGACGACCGCAACGGCGAGGACGCCACGGGCGTCGACCCGTCCGACCGGCATACACGCTCGACGCCCGCGCAGATCATGGCCCAGTCGGGCCAGGGCAGCGGCGCTCCCGCGGTCCTGGCGCGTGCCCACCACGGCTCGGTGAGCAAGGAGCAGCGCGGGCTCATCGAGGACGACCTCAAGGCCGGCCGGTTGCCCGCCGTGGTGGCCACCAGCTCGCTCGAGCTCGGCATCGACATGGGGGCGATCGACCTCGTCATCCAGGTCGAGTCCCCGCCCAGCGTGGCGAGTGGGCTGCAGCGGGTCGGCCGCGCCGGCCACCAGGTGGGCGCCGTCTCGCGCGGCGTGCTCTTCCCGAAGTTCCGCGGTGACCTGGTGCAGACGGCCGTCGTGGTCGAGCGGATGCGGGCCGGTCAGATCGAGGCCCTGCGGGTGCCCGCCAACCCGGTCGACGTGCTCGCCCAGCAGGTCGTCGCGATGTGCGCCATGGACGACTGGCCGGTCGACGACCTCGAGTCGCTCGTGCGCCGCGCCGCGCCGTTCGGGGCCCTGCCGCGGTCCATCCTCGAGGCGGTGCTCGACATGTTGTCCGGGCGCTACCCGAGCGACGAGTTCGCAGAGCTGAGACCGCGACTCGTCTGGGACCGCGTCACCGGGGTGCTCACCGGCCGTCGCGGAGCCCAGCGGCTCGCAGTCACCAGCGGCGGCACCATCCCCGACCGTGGGCTGTATGGCGTGTTCCTCGCCTCGTCCGAGGGATCGGGCCGCCGCGTCGGCGAGCTCGACGAGGAGATGGTCTACGAGTCGCGCGTGGGCGACGTCTTCATGCTCGGCACCTCGTCCTGGCTGATCGAGGACATCACCCACGACCGGGTGCTCGTGACCCCGGCGCCCGGGGTGCCCGGCCGGCTGCCGTTCTGGAAGGGTGACACCTTGGGCCGGCCCGCCGAGCTGGGGCGCGCCGTGGGCGCGTTCGTCCGCGAGATCGTCGCGCTGCCGGGCCGATCCGCCCGCGCGCGGGTCGCTCAGGCAGGTCTCGACGAGTGGGCCACAGACAACCTGCTCACCTACCTCGAGGAGCAGCGGGAGGCGACCGGCCACGTGCCGGACGACCGCACCATCGTCGTCGAGCGGTTCCGCGACGAGCTCGGCGACTGGCGGATCGCCCTCCACTCCCCCTTCGGCGCCCAGGTGCACGCTCCGTGGGCGCTGTGCGTCGCCGCCCGCCTGCGCGAACGTTTCGGCGTCGACGTCCAGGCGATGCACGGTGACGACGGCATTGTATTGCGGCTTCCCGACCTCGAGCTCGACCTCGGCGAGGGCGACGACGGTCCCACCGTCCCGGTGGCCGATCTCTCGTCCGAGCTGCTGTCACTGATCACCCTCGACGCCGACGACGTGCATGATCTCGTGACCACCGAGATCGGCGGATCAGCCCTGTTCGCAGCCCGGTTCCGCGAGTGCGCCTCGCGCGCGCTGCTGCTGCCGCGACGCAACCCGGGCAAACGCCAGGCGCTCTGGCAACAGCGTCAGCGGTCGGCCCAGCTGCTGCAGGTGGCCAGCCAGTTCCCCTCCTTCCCGATCATCCTCGAGACGGTGCGGGAGTGCGTGCAGGACGTCTTCGACGTCCCCGGCCTGACCGACCTGATGCGTGACATCGCCGCGCGACGCGTGCGCCTGGTCCACGTCGAGACAGCCTCGCCCTCGCCCTTTGCCAAGAGCCTGTTGTTCGGCTACGTCGCCCAGTTCCTCTACGAGGGTGACTCACCCCTGGCCGAGCGCCGAGCCGCGGCCCTGGCCCTCGACCCGACGCTGCTGTCGGAGCTGCTCGGCCGGGGTGAGGGCGCCGCGCTGCGAGACCTGCTCGACCCGGAGGCGCTGCACCGCACCGAGAACGAGCTGCAGCACCTCGCGTCGGAGCGGCGCTGCCGGGATGCCGAGGACGTCGTCGACCTCGTCCGCGTGCTCGGCCCGCTGCCGCACGCGGCGATCCTCGAGAGGTGCACCGAGGGCACGTCGCCGGCCAGCCTGTCCGCTTGGCTCGTCGAGCTGGAGGGCGACCGGCAGGTCATCCGGGTCCGCGTCGGCGGTCAGGAGTCCTGGGCCGCGGTCGAGGACTCCTCCCGGCTGCGGGACGCCCTCGGCGTGGCCCTGCCCGTCGGGCTGCCCGAGGTCTTCCTCGAGCCGGCGCGCGACCCGGTCGGTGACCTGGTGATGCGCTACGCCCGGACCCACGGTCCGTTCACCGCGCACGACGTCGCGGGGTGGTTCGGCCTCGGCCCCGCGGTGGCGAGCACGGCGCTGCGCCGGCTGGTCGAGGCCGGTCGCGTGGTCGAGGGCGAGCTGCGCCCGATCGAGTCCGGTGGCGGCGAGCACGGCCCCGACTACTGCGACGCCGAGGTCCTCCGGGTGCTGCGGCGCCGCTCCCTCGCCGCGCTGCGGGCCGAGGTGGAGCCGGTGCCGCCCGTGGACCTGGCCCGGTTCCTGCCGGCCTGGCAGGGAGTCGGCTCCGGCCTGCACGGCACCGAAGGCGTCCTGCGGGCGGTCGAGCAGCTCGCGGGCGCCCGACTGCCGGCCAGTGCGGTGGAGACCCTCGTGCTGCCCGGCCGCGTCGCGTCATACCGCCCGGCCCTGCTCGACGAGCTGACCGCGGCCGGCGAGGTGCTCTGGCGCGGGCACGGCGCGTTGCCGGGTGACGACGGCTGGGTCTCGCTGCACCTGGCGGAGACGGCCCCGCTCACCCTCGACGCGCCGTCGCCCGACCTCGAGCTGACCGAGGCGCACCGCCGGGTCCTCGACGCGCTGGGGGGTGGCGGCGCCTACTTCTTCCGCACCCTCTCCGACTCGGTCGGCAGCACCGACGACCACGAGCTGACCACGATTCTGTGGGACCTCGTCTGGGCGGGATACCTGAGCGGCGACACGCTCGCGCCGCTGCGCGCCCTGCTCTCCGGCGGTCGGACCGCCCACAGGGCGCGGCGCACCGCCCCGCGCTCGACCCGCTATTCCGGCCGGGCCGGGAGCCTGGGCGCGCTGTCCGGGCGACGCGGCACCGGCCGGCCCTCGATGCCGTCGCGGGGTGGTCCCCCGACCGCCGCGGGCCGCTGGTCGTTGCTCCCCCCTGTCGAGCCGGATGCGACGGTGCGGGCCTACGCCGCGGCCGAGGTCCTGCTCGACCGCTACGGCGTGGTGACCCGCGGCAGCGTCGCCGCCGAGGGTCGCGCCGGCGGGTTCGCCGCGGTCTACCGCGTCCTCGCGGCGGCCGAGGAGTCCGGCCGGGTGCGGCGCGGCTACTTCGTCGAGGGGCTCGGGGCGGCGCAGTTCGCGACCACGGGTGCGGTCGACCGGCTACGCAGCCACAGCCGCGGCCTCGGTGACGGTCCTTCGGCGCAACCCAGCCTCCCCCCGGATCCGTGGGACACCCGGGGGTCGGGGCGGCCGGCCGCGGGCGGGCGCCGGGTCACTCCACCGGCGGTGGTCCTCGCGGCAGCAGACCCCGCCAATCCCTACGGTGCGGCGCTGCCCTGGCCCGAGCGGGAGGTCGACCCGGTGCAGGGCGAGCGGTCGGCGACGGCGCACCGACCGGGGCGCAAAGCGGGCGCCCTGGCGGTCCTCGTCGACGGCGCGCTGACCCTCTATGTCGAGCGCGGCGGCAAGACGCTCCTGTCGTGGACCGACGACCCGGCCAGCCTGCAGGCGGCGGCCGACGCGCTGGCCCTCTCGGTCCGCGAGGGTGCCCTCGGCAAGCTCACCGTCGAGAAGGCGGACGGCGGAGCGGTGCTCGGTTCGGGCCACCCGCTCGTGGCGGCCCTGGCCGAAGCCGGGTTCCACGCCACGCCACGAGGCCTTCGGCTGCGCCGCTGAAGGCCTGCCCTCCGAGCCCAGCCGTCGGCTGCCCGTCGAAGGCTCGCCTCCTTGCCGCCCCTCCTCGTCTATGTCCAGCCTCACACTCGGTACAGGGTGACCGGCGCCTCTAACCTACGGTAACGTAACCGTAGGTAAGGTAAACCTAACGAACCGATCTGAGCAGGAGAATCCCCCGATGGTGTTGCAGCTGACTCGTCCCGACACGACCAGGGACCTCGACCTCGACACGGACACCCACGGCACCGGGAGCGTCGATCCGGACAGGGCCGCCTCGTTGATCGAGAGGTTCCGGGGCGCGGTGGCGCGGACCTTCGGGCGAGCCGACGTCGACGTGATCGGCCAGCAGCGCGGGTTGCCGCCCTTCGTCATGCGCGACGTGCTGGCGGCGGAGCCGATGCGGGCGTTCCTGCCGGAGCGCTTCGGCGGATTCGGTGACAGCCTCGCGCCGGGCCAGGCGGTGATGGAGGAGGCGGCCTACCACTCCCTCGCGCTCGGCCTGACCATGGGCATCAGCGGCGGCCTGTTCGTGCAACCGGTCGCGAAGTATGCCGACCGGGCGGTCGCCGAGCGCATCCTTCCGCAACTGGCCGGTCGCGGCAGCCTCGGTGGGCTGATGATCACCGAGCCCGGCTACGGCACGGACGCGCTGTCCATGCAGACCGCTTGGCGCCGTGAGGGCGAGCACTACCGCGTGCGCGGCACCAAGCACTGGGCGGGCCTGTCCGGCTGGGCCGACTACTGGCTGGTCATGGCCCGCCCCGGCAAGGACGGTGGTGACCTCGGCAACGGCATCGACATGTTCGTCTGCGACCAGAGCGACCCAGAGCAGCAGATCGAGCTGGTCGAACGCTATCCGTCCCTTGGTCTCTATGGGATCCCCTACGGCCGTAATCGAGTTGACGTCCGCGTTCCCCTCACGCATCGGCTCGAGGGAGACCGGGGCGGCCTCCGGATGATGATGGACCTGCTGCACCGGTCGCGCTCGAGCTTTGCCGGCAACGCCGTCGGCTTCATCCACCGTATGGTCGACGAGGCCGTCGCACACTGCACCGAGCGGGTCGTCTCCGGCCGGCAGCTGTTGGACTACGACCAGGTGCGCGCGCGCATCGCCCGGCTCCAGGGGCAGTGGGCCTGTGCCAGCGCCCTCAGCCTGTGGAGCTCCGAACACGCCGGGCTGTCGGTCGACCTGTCCCGCGAGGCACAGTCGGCCAGCTCGGTGAAGGCGGTGGCGTCGGACTACCTCCAGGAGTCGGCGCAGTCCCTCCTGCAGCTGGTCGGCGCCAAGGGATACGCGCTCAACCACATCGCCGGTCGCGCCGTGGTGGACTCCCGGCCCTTCCAGATCTTCGAGGGCTCGAATGACGTGCTCTATGCCCAGGTCGGCGCCAAGCTGGCCGATCAGATGCGCCGGGCCGGCACCTCGAACCTGCGCGAGCAGCTGGCCCGGGATGAGACGACCGCGGCCGGCGCAGACCTGGCGGGGGCGCAGCTGGAGATCAACATCGACGAGCGGCCCGCCCAGCGCCGCCTGGTCGAGATCGGCGCGATCGCCACCCGGGTGTTCACCCTCACCACAGTCCACACCATGGGCCGCCGCGGGTTCGACCAGGACCACGTCTCACTCGCCGTGGCGGCACTGCGCGAGGACGTCGGTGCGCTGGCATCGCGGCTGCACAGGTCCCTCGCCCCGGAGGTTTCGACCGGGCCCATCCCGTCCGGCGCCTGGCGCGAGCTCATGGCCCCAGCGACAGGATTCGCGGCCGCCAGGGCGGCAACAGCCTGACGCTCGCCGTGGCGACGCCAGGTCCCTGACCCCATCCCGGGGCTCGTCACAGCGCGACCACACGGCATACCGGGTTGCATGATGGGGACATGCGCATCGGCCTGCAGATCCCCGACTTCACCTGGCCCGGCTCACCGCGAAGCCTGGGTCCCGACCTGGCGCGGATCGCCCGCAACGCCGAGGCCAGCGGCATCTCGAGCGTCTGGGTCATGGACCACTTCTTCCAGATCCGGATGGTCGGCCCACCCGAGCACGAGATGCTCGAGGCCTACACGACGCTCTCCCACCTCGCTGCCGTGACCGAACGAATCCGACTGGGCGCCATGGTGACCGGGGTGACCTACCGGCACCCCGGCCTGCTCGTCAAGACCGTCACCACCCTCGACGTGCTCTCCGGTGGCCGGGCCTGGCTCGGCATCGGCGCCGCCTGGAACGAGGAGGAGCACCTCGGCCTCGGCGTGCCCTTCCCGCCTCTCGCGGAGCGCTTCGAGATGCTCGAGGAGACGCTGCAGATCGCCCTGCAGATGTGGTCCGGCGACGAGAGCCCGTATGCCGGCCGCCACTACCGGCTCGAACGTCCCCTCAACTTCCCGCAGGCCAGGTCCACCCCGCACCCACCGATCCTCATCGGCGGCGGCGGGGAGAAGAAGACGCTGAGGCTGGTGGCGCAGTACGCCGACGCGTGCAACCTCTACGAGATGGGCCACGACAAGATCGCGCACAAGCTGGGCGTGCTGCGCGGACACTGCGCGGACGCCGGACGTGACTACGGCGAGATCACGCGCACCACGCTCGGACGCCTGGCGATCTCCAGCGACGGGCACGGCAAGACCCAGACGGTCGACCAGGCCGTCGACCGTCTTGGCCGGCTCGCCGAGCTCGGCATCGACGAGGCCATCGTCAGCCTCTCCGACGTCCACGAGACGGAGACCTTCGACCTCGTCTCCGAAGTGGTCGACCAGGTGCACCGCATCACTCCGCAGGGACGCTGACCGTGTCCCCGACGGGTTCGCCCGACGTGGTGACGGTGGTGCGGCGTGCCCGAGGGTGACGCCGTCTGGCGCACCGCACGGCGGCTCGACCGGGCCCTGACGGGGGCTCCGCTCGTCCACGGCGACCTGCGCTGGCCCTCGCTGGCCACCGCCGACCTGCGCGGGGCGACCACCCTCGAGGTGGTGAGCCGCGGCAAGCACCTGCTGCAACGCTTCGACGACGGCCGGACCCTGCACAGCCACCTGCGCATGGACGGCAGGTGGCGGCTGGACGCGACGGCGCAGCAGGCGGCCAAGCCGTTGCGCCACCACGCCATCCGTGCAGTCCTCGCCACCGAGCGGTGGACCGCCGTCGGGTGGCAGCTCGGCATGCTCGACCTGGTTCCCACCGCGGAGGAGAGCTCGCTGGTCGGCCACCTCGGGCCCGACCTGCTCGGCGCCGACTGGGACCTGGAGGCGGCGCTCGCCAGACTGCGCGCACACCCCGACACCCCTCTCGGTGCCGCCCTCCTCGACCAACGCAACCTCGCCGGCCTCGGCACGATCTACACCGCGGAAACCCTCTTCTGTGAGACGCAGCAGCCCTGGCAGCCCGTGGCCGAGGTCCCGCCGAGCCGGCTCCGGGCAGTGGTCGAGCGGGCCCGGCGGCTGCTGGACGCGGGGCGCGCACACGGCATACCGACCACGACCAGGGTGCGCCGTCGTGGTCAGGGGCTCTACGTGTACGGCCGGGCGGGGCGGCTCTGTCGCCGCTGCGGGGGAACGGTTCTGGTCGAGATGATCGGGGAGCCGCCGAAGGACCGGATGATGTTCTACTGCCCGATGTGCCAGGGCCCGCGCTGATCGGCGCGGGCCCGTGGTGCACGGCAGGGATCAGGCGGCGGAGGAGACCAGTTCTCGTGCGCTGGTCTGGACCGGCAGGTTCACCGGTGCGGTCAGCGCCTCGGCGGCCTCGGTGACGGCGACGCGCATGGACACGTTGCTGAGCATCTCGGACAGGGGCAGCTCGAGTGCTCCGCAGATCGACGCGAGCAACTCGGAGGAGGCTTCCTTCTCGCCACGCTCGACCTCGCTGAGATAACCGAGCGAGACCGACGCGGACGCCGACACCTCGCGCAGGGTGCGGCCCTGTGACTGACGCTGCTCTCGCAGCACGTCACCGAGTTCACGGCGAAGCAGGATCATGACGCCTCCTCTCGCGGTCCTGTCTGTGGCCTCCACGGTACCCCGACCGGCGGGTCCCCCGCCTCCCGGATCCACCAGGCGATCATGTTTCGTCCCCGAGGGCGAGCCGCGCCGACGGTTGCGCGCAAGACGAGCTGCTCATCCTCGAGGCCACATCGGTGCCAACAACCGACTGCGGCGGCGTGTTCCGAGGGGGTTCGGTCGGCACCGCGACGATCGGGCGGGTGGTCAGAGTGACTGCGCCAGCAGCTCGAGCACGGCGTCGACGGTCAGGGCGCGGATCTGCTCACGGTCGCCGGTCAGCGCCAGCTGGCGCACCCGGACACCCTGCTCCGCCGCGACCGCGACGAAGACGGTGCCGGCCGGCTTGCCGTCGGCCGGCCCGGGCCCGGCCACGCCGGTCGTCGCCAGCCCGTATGTCGACCGCAGCCGCTGCCGCACGCCGGTCGCCATCTGTTGCGCCACCTCCGCGTCGACGGCACCCCGTTGGTCGAGCAACGCCGCGTCGACGCCCAGGACCTCCGCCTTGACCTCCAGCGCATAGGCCACGACTCCCCCGCGCACCACCTCCGAGGCGCCGGGCACGTCGGTGAGCCGCGCGGCGACCAGGCCACCGGTGAGTGACTCGGCCGTCGCGACGGTCAGGCCGGCGGCAGCCAAGCGGCCGATCAGCTCGCGCGACAGCGCGGTGCCCGATCCCGTGGCAGACGCCGCGCTCACCGACCGGGCCGAGTGCGTCCCGCCGGGAGTCACGACTTGCCTTGGGACGAGCGCTTGTTCTTGCCCGCCGAGCTCTCCGGCTGTGCCTTCTTGGCGGCTCGGCGGGCCGTCTCCGTCGTGGCCCGCAGCTTGGCGGCCTGCTCGCGCAGCATCGCTGCCCGCCGCTCGCGCTTGGCGATCGCCCTCGGGCTGGTGGTGCGCAGCGTGTGTGCGCGGAAGACGTAGTCGAGGCCGGTGACCACGGTGACGATGACGGCAGCCGCCATGACCGCGACCGCCACGATGTGCCAGTTGCCGGGCAGCGGCAGGACGTAGAGGAAGATGGCCAGCCCCTGCAGCGCGGTCTTGACCTTGCCGCCCCGGCTGGCCGCCATCACACCATGCCGGATGACGAAGAACCGCATCGCGGTGACACCGATCTCGCGGGCCAGGACGAGGACGGTGACCCACCACGGGAGCTCACCGAGCAGCGAGAGCCCGACGAGCGCCATACCGACCAGCGTCTTGTCGGCGATGGGGTCGGCGACCTTGCCGAAGTCGGTGACCAGGCCGCGGGCCCGGGCGAGGTCGCCGTCGATGCGGTCGGTGATCGCGGCGACGGCGAAGACCGCCGCCGCCAGGATCCGGTAGGTCTCGTCCTCGCCTCCGCCGAACAGCAGCAGCCAGCCGAAGACGGGCACGAGCGCGATGCGCAGCACCGTCAGCGCGTTGGCGATGTTCCAGGCACTGGCCTGGGGCGCCATCGGCCCAGTGGGCTGGGGACCGGTCACGTCGGGGTCCCCGCGACGTACCGGAGGCCCCGACGTGACCGGTCGCCGCGACGTACGGCAGGCCCGGGCCCACGCGAGGCATCGCAGCGAGCGTGCCGGCGCAGAACCTCGCGGGATGGCCTTGTGGGCTGACTCACGCGTGCTCCGCCACCAGGTCGATGCCCTCGGTGCCGACGACGCGGGCCGTGACCAGGTCGCCCACGGCCGGGACCCGCTCCCCAGGGGCCTGCCGCAGGAGGGTCACCCCGTCCACGTCGGGCCCCTGGTGGGCTGCGCGACCGGTCACGCCCTCGTCATCGTCGACCTCCTCGACCAACACCTCGACGGTCTCCCCCACCCGCTCCTCGGCGCGCTGGTCGTCGAGCTGCTCCACCAGGGAGCCGACTCGCGCGAGCCGCTCCGCCACGACCTGCTCGGGCAGCTTGCCGTCGTGGGTCTCGGCCTCGGTGCCGTCCTCGTCGGAGTAGCCGAAGACGCCGACGACATCGAGCCGCGCGGCCGTGAGGAACTCCTCCAGCTCCACCACGTCCTGTTCGGTCTCGCCCGGGAAACCGACGATGACGTTGGAGCGGATACCGGCCAGCGGCGCACGCCTGCGGACCTGCTCGACGAGGTCGAGGAAGGCATCCTTCCCGCCGAAGCGGCGCATCCGGCGCAGCAGCGGGGCGCTGGCGTGCTGGAAGGAGATGTCGAAGTAGGGCACCACACCCGGCGTGCCGGCCATGACGTCCAGGAGGTCCGGGCGGATCTCGGCCGGCTGCAGGTAGGAGACCCGCACCCGCTCGATGCCGTCGACGCCCGCCAGCTCGGGCAGCATGGTCTCCAGCAGTCGCAGGTCGCCGAGGTCCTTGCCGTATGACGTGGAGTTCTCACTGACGAGGAAGATCTCCTCCACGCCCCGCTCGCCGAGCCAGCGCGCCTCCGCAAGCACGTCGGAGGGGCGGCGGGAGACGAACGCGCCACGGAACATCGGGATCGCGCAAAAGGCGCAGCGCCGGTCGCAGCCGCTGGCGATCTTCAGCGGCGCCCAGGGCCGGTCGTCCAGGCGCGCGCGCACCACCGACCGTCCCGGGCCAGCCTGCCGCAGCCCGCTCAGGTGCTCGGGGACCGGGCCGTCGATCGCGACCGACTCGGGCTCACGCACCTCGAGCGCCTCCGGCGTCCCGTGACCGGGCACCGCCACCGCGCTCGCACCCTCCTGCCGGCGGGCCGGTGAGAGCGGCAGCAGCCGGCGCCGGTCGGACGGCACGTGGGAGGCGGGTCGCTCGCCGTCGAGGATCGCGGACAGGTGCGATGACATGTCGGCGTAGGAGTCGAAGCCGAGGACCGCATCGGCCTCGGGCAGCTGGGAGGCGAGCTGCTCGCCATACCTCTCGGCGAGGCAACCGACGGCGACGACCGCCTGCGTGCGTCCGTCCTCCTTGAGGTCGGAGGCCTCGAGCAGCGCGTCGATGGAGTCCTTCTTGGCCTGCTCGACGAAGCCGCAGGTGTTGACCACCGCGACGTCCGCCTGCGCCGCGTCGTCGACGAGGAGCCAGCCCTCGGAGGCCAGCCTCCCGGCGAGCTCCTCGGAGTCGACCTCGTTGCGGGCGCAACCCAGCGTCACCAGCGCGACGCTGCGCTGTCCCGAGGGTCGTGCGGGGGCCGCCGGGGAGGTGGGGGGTGACGTCACAGACACAGCGTAGTTGGGCTGCGATTGAATGGGCGCATGGCCAACACGGAGACGACCGCGACCGCTTCCCCGTCCCTCGAGCGGGTCACCGCGCTGCTGCGCGACCACCCGCTCATCGACGGCCACAACGACCTGCTGTGGGAGGCCCGCAAGCAGACCGGCTACGACTTCGACCGGCTCGACCTCGAGGCCGGGACCACGACGACGCACACCGACCTGCCCCGGATGCGGGCGGGCGGCATGGGCGGACAGTTCTGGTCGGTGTGGGTGCCGTCCACGCCGCCGGCCCACGCAGCGGTGGCCCAGACGCTGGAGCAGGTGGACGCGGCGCACCAGATGATCGGCCGGTATGCCGGCCGGCTGGGCCTCGCGCGGACCGCGGACGAGGTGGAGTCGGTCTTCGCCTCCGGCCGGGTCGCGTCCCTGCTCGGCGCAGAGGGCGGGCACTCGATCGGCTGCTCGCTCGCCGTCCTGCGGATGTTGCACGTCCTGGGCGTGCGCTACATGACGTTGACCCACAACGACAACACCCCGTGGGCCGACTCGGCGACCGACGAGCCGAAGGTCGGCGGGCTGTCCGCCTTCGGCGAGGAGGTCGTGCGCGAGATGAACCGGATCGGCATGCTCGTGGACCTGTCGCACGTCTCCGCTGACACGATGCGAGCGGCGTTGCGGGTCACCGAGGTGCCGGTGATGTTCTCGCACTCCAGTGCGCGCGCGGTCTGCGATGTGCCGCGCAACGTCCCCGACGACGTCCTCGAGACGCTGGGCGACAACAACGGCGTGTGCATGGTGACCTTCGTCCCGGGCTTCGTCGACCCGACGTGTGCGCAGTGGCGGACCGACGCCGCGGAGGCGGCCAAGGCCAAGGGGGTCGCCCCGACCGATATCGCGGCGTTCGGTGCCTTCCAGAAGGAGTGGGTCACCAAGCACCCCAAGCCGACGACCGACCTCGACCAGGTGGTCAAGCACGTGGAGCACGTCCGTGAGGTGGCGGGCGTCGACCACGTCGGGCTTGGCGGCGACTACGACGGCGTCGACGCGCTGCCGGACCGGCTCGAGGACGTCACCGGCTACCCCCGGCTGCTGGCCGCGCTCGCCGACCGCGGCTGGTCCGACGAGGACCTCGTCAAGCTGGCCGGCGGCAACGTCCTGCGGGTCCTGCGGGACGCCGAGGCGGGTGCCCGACGGCTGCAGGAGACCCGCGGGCCGAGCCTCGCGACCTACGAGCAGCTCGACGGCTGACTGCGGCTGCGCAAGGCCACCACCGCCAGCTTGCGGACCCGGCCCGACGCCAACCAGTCCGCCCAGAGCCGGTGTGCAGCCAGCAGGTCGGTCCACCTGCGCCGGCCGAGCCGCGGCACGATCCGGCCCTGTTCCGCGACCAGCGCGTCCGCGAGCGCGGCTGCGGTGCGCCGGTGGGCGTCGCTGACGTCGTGCTGCCACACGACTCGAAGTCCGACCCGCTCCAGCCTGTCCACGATGGCGCCCTCGGGCGTGAGGTGCACGGTGTCCGCTGCGGGCATCAGGCGACTCTCGGCGCCGGTCAGCTGGTGCCCCTGCTCGACAGTGAAGGCGAACCGGCCACCTGGCCGCATGGCACCGGCGACCTGCCGGAGCAGGGCGGGCTGGTCGGGGAAGGCGAGCAACGTCTCCAGCAGCAGCACCACGTCGTAGCCACCCTCGGGGACGGGTGGCACCGATCCGACCTCGAAGCGGCACGACAACCCGTCGGCCCGTTCCCGCGCGAGGGCGACCGCCTCGGCGTCGGCGTCCACGCCCAGGTAGTCGCAGCCCAGGGCCCTGGTGACCAGGCGACCCGGGCCGGCCACGCCACAACACAGGTCGAGGACGCGTGAGCTCCGCCGCACGCCGGCTCGTCGGGCGAGAGCCAGGATCTCCCGGGCCGTCATGAAGCTCTCCTGCCCGGCGAACTGGCCCGGCTCGAAAGCGCGTTCGCGGGTGGATCGCAGCGCCGCGTCATACCGACCCCGGCCGGAGCCGTCACCGGACGCGAGGTCGCGCTGCACGCCGAGCGCTTGTGCGTCGTTCACGGCGCGCCCGGGGCGGTGGGGCTGTAGGCCCGGACGAACCGGTCGCGGAAGGCGTCCATCGGCCACACCGGCGCGCCCGATCCTGGGAGCAGGCCGCGTTGCCAGTGCCATCCGTCGATCCGACGAAGCACCGTCGGGTCGGAGGCGATGACGGTGATCGGCACCTGGTGACTCGCGTGGTAGCCGGACACGATGCTGGCGGGCTGGTGGTCGCCCAGTAGGACGAGCACCAGGTCGTCGTCCCCGTAGCGCTCGACGTACTGGATGAGCGAGGTCAGGGTGTAGTGGATCGACCGGGCGTAGGCGCGGGGCACCAGTTCCTTGTGGTCCCACAGCTGCCCGATTCCTTGGGCGCGGTGGTGGATCGGCCCGAAGACCGCGCCGTCGCCCAGCCGGTCCCACGGCACCAGGCGGGGCAACGGTGCCCACGGGGTGTGGCTGCTGGCCAGCTCGATCTGCGCGAAGACCGGCTGCCGGGCCGGGCCCAGCACCTCCCGGTGCAGGGCCTCCAGGGCGAACTGGTCCGGCATCAGCGAGAAGCCGAACCGTGGCCCGCGGTAACCCAGCTGCGGCCCGTCATAGATCCGGTCGTAGTGGTAGAAGGCGCGGCCCTGCGGCCAGGGCTCGCCGTCCGAGGGTTGCAGCGCGACGGTGCGCCAGCCGGCACGGTGGAAGAACCGGGACAGGGTCATCCGGTCGCTGCCGAGCAGCTGCCCGTATCGGCCCTCGTCAGTCACCCAGAGCCCGGACTGCAGGGTGGAGTGGGCGAGCCAGCTGTGCCCGCCGAAGGTCGGTGACGTCAGGAACGCGCTGCGCGACTGGTATCCGGCCGACCGCAGCTGGCGGGTGCCCGCTCGAAGGAGGTCGCGCACCCCGGCGTCGGCACCCTTGGTCCCGTCTACGGCGACTCGTCCGTAGCTCTCCACGACCGCGACGACCACGTCCTTACCGCTCAGCCCGGTCAGCAGCCGGTCGGCGGGGAGGTCACGGAGCGGGTCGCGGGTGAGCGCCGCGACGAAGCGCCGCTCGCCGCGGAGGGTCGTCACGGCCAGCTGCACCTGTCCGGCCGCAACCCGCGCGGAGCTCGCGGCCGCGACCGGCTCACCGGTGTCGACCTGCCACCCGACCGCCGCCGCCACCACCCAGAGCGCCGTCAGCCCGGCCACGACCGGCGTGGCCTGGCGGCGGTGCCGCGAGACCACCGAGGAGATCCGCCCCACCGAGAGCGGCACGCCCACGAGCAGCCCGACGACCACGAGGAGGGCCGCGACGCCGACGACCTCGCCCGCGACCCGGCCGACCGTGTCCCGCACCAGGGCGAAGACCGGGCCGAAAAGGCCGAGGTCGGTGACCGGGTTGAACGGTCGGTCGAGGGCCGCGAAGAAGCCCATGTCGAGCAGCTTGACGATCATGACCAGCGCGAACAGCACCCCGAGGACCCCGGCCACCGCCCGCCGCGGCCGCGTGGGCAGGGCGAGGGCCAGGGCCCCGACGACCAACAGCTCCAAGGGAATCCGCAGCAGGACGCTCGGTGTCAGGGCGGGGAGCTCGGTCGGCGCCAGCAGGACGGCCCAGACGACCAGCAGGGCGATCACGTCCAGGAGCACACGTGCCACGCGCCGCCCCGGCCCGGCAGGTCGCACGACCCGTTGCGGTGCCGCGGTCGGCACCTCGTGACGTCGACGCCACAGCCACAGCACGTCCCGGCCGAAGGACTCCGCCAGGAACAGCGCGGCCACCACCAGCGCACCGAGGGTGACCGCACGGGGCAGGATCCCGGCGGCGGCCACCGTGAGCGCCACCCCGGCGAAGGCCGCCACCACCTTGCGCCAGTCACGCGCCGGCAGCGGCGCCCGTAGCCACGGCAGGACTCGCCCGGCCAGCCAGAACACGTAGCGAACCAGCCCGATGGCGAGCACCCAGGCGCCGTAGCGGGGCACGGCATACACGCTGAGCACCAGGATGAGGAAGGCGTCGGTCTCGCCGTCGAACCTCGCCCCGAAGGCCGACACCGTCCCGGTGCGGCGGGCGACTCGTCCGTCGACCGCGTCGAGCAGCAGCGCCACGACCGTGAGCCCGACCAGCGCCACGGAAGGGGCACCGGTGGACCCGCTCGCGTTCGAGTCGGCGACCAGTGCGGCCACCCCGGAGGCGAGGACGGCCCGCGTCAGGGTCACCAGGTCCGCGGGCGTGGGCGCCTCGCCTGCCGCCTCGCCCGAGCGCCGACGGTCCGCGCGGCCGCCGCCGCGGGCGATGGCGAGGTTCGGCACGAGGCCGCAGGCGGCACCGACGACCCACGCCGCCGGCGTGAGGCCCGGGCCGGCGGCGAGGGCCGCGAGCAGGGCCGCCAGACCGGTCAGCCCACCTGCCACCACCGCCAGCCTGTGCACGTCACCTCCTGCGCTCGCCCCTGCTTCCATCTTGCTCTGCCGGTCGTGGCGGCAAGGAGGCCGCCCGACACCGCGGGCCCCACTAGGTTGTGGACATGCCGGGAACCTCGAGCGAGGAACGCAGCGCCCGCGCGTTCTGGGTCCGCGCGCCAGGGGTCGGGGAGATCCGCACGTCGACGGTGCCCGAACCCGGCGACGGACAGGTGCTCGTCGACACCCTGTGGTCCGGCATCAGCCGCGGCACCGAGGCGCTGGTCTTCCGCGGCGGCGTGCCGGCCGACCAGCGAGAGGTGATGCGAGCACCCTTCCAGGAGGGGTCGCTGCCCGGTCCGGTCAAATACGGCTACCTCAACGTCGGGGTCGTGCGGAAGGGCCCGCCGGAGCTGACGGGGCGCACCGTGTTCTGCCTGCATCCCCACCAGACCCGGTTCGTGGTGCCCGCCGAGGCCGTGGTCCCGGTGCCCGACGGGGTCCCGCCGCGCCGTGCGGTGCTGGCCGGGGCCGTGGAGACCGCGGTCAACGCCCTGTGGGACGCTCCCCCGCTCGTCGGTGACCGGGTGACCGTCGTCGGCGCGGGCATGGTGGGGTGCTGCGTCGCGCGCCTGCTCTCCCGCTTCCCGGGGGTGCAGCTCACCGTCGTCGACGTCGACCCGTCCCGGAAGGCGCTGGTCACCGGGCTCGGCGCCCGGTTCGCCGCGCCCGGCGAGGCCCCGGGTGGCCAGGACCTGGTGGTGCACACCAGCGCCAGCGCGGCCGGCCTGCAGCTCTCGCTGGACCTGCTCACACGGGAGGGCCTGGTCTGCGAGATGTCCTGGTATGGCGACGCTCCCGTCGAGCTGTCCCTCGGAGGCACCTTCCACTCCGGCCGGCTGAGCGTGCGGGCGAGCCAGGTGGGGATGGTGGCGCCGGCCCGGCGCGGCACCCGCAGCACCCGCGATCGGCTGACCCTGGCGCTCGACCTCCTGCGCGACGCTGCCTTCGACGCCCTGTTGACCGGACCGGTCAGGTTCGAGGACCTGCCCGAGGTGATGCCGCGGCTGGTCGACGGCCGCGAGCGCGCTGTGTGTCACCTTGTTGACTACGGACGGGAGTGAGGAAATGTTCAACGTCACGGTGCGCGACCGGATGATGGTCGCCCACAGCTTCACCGGAGCGCAGTTCGGTCCCGCGCAGCGACTGCACGGCGCCACCTTCGTGGTCGACGCCAGCTTCCGGCGCACCGAGCTCGACGGCGCCGGCCTGGTCGTGGACATCGCCGCGGCCGCACAGCAGCTCCGCGCTGTGCTGGACGAGCTCGACTACCGCAACCTGGACGAGCTGCCCCGGTTCGCCGGTCACAACACCACCACCGAAGTGCTCGCCCGGGAGGTCGCGGACCGCCTGGCCGACCGCATCGCGGCGGGCGAGCTGGGGCCGGCCGGTCAGGACCTCGAGGGTCTCGAGGTGACCCTGCACGAGTCGGACCTCGCCCGGGCGAGCTACCAACGGACGTTGTGATCTCCAGCGTCGCCCAGGGGCCGGCGTGAACCGGGTCGAGGTGGTGGTCCCCGGCGACGTCGACGACCCTCGGCGCCCCAGCGGCGGCAACGTCTACGACCGGCGACTGTGCCGGGAGCTGGGGGCAACCGGGTGGACGGTGCACGAGCACGCAGTGCCGGGCCGCTGGCCGCGGCCCCGCCCCGGTGACCTGGCCGCGCTGCGTGCGGTCGTCGCGGGTCTGCCCGCCGGGGCCATCGTCCTGGTGGACGGTCTGGTCGCCTGCTGCACCCCCGAGGTGCTGCTCCCGCACGCGGAACGGTTGCGGCTGGTGGTGCTGGTGCACCAGCTGCTGGTCGACGCCCTGCCGGCTCGTTCTGCCGCGGCCACCGCGGTCGGCGAGAAGGAGGGCGCCGTGCTCCGGGCGGCGGAAGCGGTCGTGGTCACCAGTGGCTGGACCCGGGACCGTGCCCTGCACCGTCACGGGCTCGACCCGGCTCGGCTGCACCTCGCAGAGCCCGGGTGCGACCCGTCCCCGCTGGCAGCCGGCACGGCCTCGGGCGGCCGGTTGCTGTGCGTCGGAGTGGTCGCCCCGCACAAGGGTCAGGACGTGCTGCTCGCCGCGCTCGAGCGGACCGACTCGAGCGCCTGGGGCTGCACGTTCGTGGGCAACCTGGACCACGACCGGCCCTTCGTCGGCCGGCTGGAGCGGCGGGTGGCGGCCGCCGGGCTCGGTCCGCGGGTGCGGTTCACGGGTGCCCTGACCGGCCCCGCCCTGGCCGAGCACTACGCCCGGACCGACCTGCTCGTGGTCCCCTCGCGCGCCGAGTCCTACGGCATGGTCGCCGCCGAGGCCATGGCACACGGCATACCCGCCCTGGTGAGCGACGTCGGTGGACTGCCGGCGACCATCGGGCGCGGAAACCCCGCCGGCCCGGCCGGGATGGTGGTCCCACCTGGCGACGCGCGGGCTCTCGCCTCGGCCCTGCACGAGTGGCTCACCGAACCCGCACTGCGCGAGCGGCTGCGCGACGCGGCCCACCATCGCGGGCGCCACCTGTCCACCTGGCCGGCCACCGCCGGGAAGATCGCCCTAGCGCTCCAGGGCGCGCCCCCAGCAGCACCGACGGCTCTCGCCCCAGCGACGACAGCGGCGAGAATGGAGCGGAGCGACTCTGCCGCGGAGGAGCCGGGGCAGACGACTGAGCGGAGCGGCTCTGCCGCGGAGGAGCTGCGGCCATGAGCACAAGCGTCGGCCGGGCGCGGGCGACGCCGGACTGGTTGGCGCTCCGCGAACCCGCCGACGCGGCCGCCCGCTCGACCGGCCTGGTCCACCAGCTCGCCCGGGGTCTGTCGCCCTCCGGGACGCTGACCGTCCACGACCTCGGCTGCGGCACCGGGGCGATGCTGCGCTGGCTCGCTCCCCGGCTGCCCGGACCGCAGCACTGGGTGCTGTGCGACCGTGACGCGGACCTGCTCGGGGTGGCGGCGACTCGCCCGCTGCCCCGCGCCGCCGACGGTTCCGCGGTCACCATGGAGACCCGGCGGGTCGACGTCACCCGGATGTCGGCGCGGCAGCTTGCCACCGGCGGGCTGGTCACCGCCTCGGCCCTGCTGGACGTGCTGACCACGACCGAGCTCGAACGCCTGGTGGATTCCTGCGTGCACGCCGGGTGTCCGGTGCTGCTGAACCTCACCGTCACCGGCCGGGTCCGGCTCGACCCGCCCGACCGGTGGGACCAGCCGATCTCCGAGGCCTTCAACGCACACCAGCAACGGCCAGTCGGCGGCCACCGGTTGCTCGGCCCAGGGGCGGTCCGGAGGACGATCGAGGCGTTCACGGCCAGGGGCGCCGAGGTCACCGCCGCAGCCAGCCCGTGGCGGCTCGGCCACGAAAACGCCGCCCTCACGGCCGCCTGGTTCGACGGCTGGCTGGCGGCCGCCCTCGAGCAGCGCCCCGAGCTCGCCGGACCGACCCTCGACTACGTCCGCCGACGCCGGGGGCAGGCCGCGGCGGGGCGGCTGACGGCGACGGTGGACCATCGGGACCTGCTCGCCCGACCCGACGTTGAACCGGCCGGCGCTCGGTCTCGTTAGGGTGGAGTGAGGCCCGCCACGGGTCGACGAGGAGCAGCCATGGCGCGACGGAGTCTGTGGTCCTGGGCGCGACCGGTCGTCGGCCTGGCCATCTTGGGCGCCGTCGCCTGGCGGCTCGGCACCGAGGCCCTTCTCGCACCGTTGCAGCGTCTCGACGGCCCGCCCATGGCAGCCGCCATGCTCCTCGCGGCCCTGAGCACCGTCTGCGCCGCCTGGCGCTGGCGGTGGGTCTCGGCCGGACTGGGTTCGGAGCTGCCGCTGCGCACCGCTGTCGCGGCCTACTACCGCTCGCAGTTCCTCAACCTCGTCCTCCCCGGCGGGGTGCTCGGTGACGTGCACCGCGCGGTGCGGCGCGGGCACGATGTCGGCGACCTGCCACACGCCGCGCGGGCGGTGGTCGGTGAGCGGTGCGCCGGCCAGCTCGTGCAGCTGGTGATGACCGTCGTGGTCCTGCTGGTGCTGCCCTCACCCGTCCGCGACATGCTCCCGACGGTCCTCATCGGCCTCGTCCTGCTCACCGGTGCCGCCGTCGCGGTCTGGGCACTCGCGGGGCACCCTGCGGCTGCCCGGGGCCGCGTGGCCCGTGGCGTGCGCCGAGTGGTCGGTCCGTGGCCCGCGGGGACCTGGTGGCTCCGGTCCGGCCCCCGGGTGGCCGCTGCGTCCGCGGTGGCGGTGAGCGGCCACGTGGCGACGTTCGTCGTCGCGGCCCGCACGGCGGGAAGCGCCGCCTCCCTCGCCCGGCTGGTGCCCCTCGCGTTCCTGGTGCTGCTGGCCATGGCCGTGCCCGCCAACGTCGCCGGCTGGGGGCCGCGCGAGGGCGTCGCGTCCTGGACGTTCGCCGCGGCCGGCCTCGGCGCGACCGCCGGCGTCGGCGCGGCCGTGGTGTATGGCGTGCTGGCCCTGGCGGGCGCGCTGCCAGGCGGTGTGGTCCTGGCTGTGGAGGCCGTGTCCCGTCGCCGTGGCTCCGCGCGCGGCGCGAAGGACCCGGAGGACGGGAAGGACACGCAGGACACGGCCGCGACGGCGTCCTCGAACGGTCAAGGTCAGACAACGACGCAGCGGCCACGACCGGCCCTGCCGACACGACGTGCCGCGGCCGATGGCTGACCGTCCCTACACCGTGCTCAGCTGCGGCATGTCCCTGGACGGCTATCTCGACTCGGCCTCCGGCGAGCGGCTCGTGCTGTCCAACCGCGCCGACCTCGACCGCGTGGATGCGGTGCGTGCGACCTGCGACGCGATCCTCGTGGGGGCCGCCACCGTCCGCAACGACGACCCCCGGCTGACGGTGCGGGCCGCGCGCCGCCGCACAGCACGCGTCGCCCGGGGCCGGACACCCTCGCCGATCAAGGTCACCGTGACCGGCTCAGGCGACCTCGACCCACGGACCCGGTTCTTCACCCACGGCGGTGGCACCAAGCTGGTCTACGCCGCGAGCGCCGCCGCGACCGCGTGCGGCAACCTGCACTCGGTGGCGACCGTGGTCGACGCCGGGGCGACGGTGACCATGCGCTGGCTCAGTGAGGACCTGCACGCCCGCGGTGTCCGCCGGCTCATGGTGGAAGGCGGCGGACACGTCCACACCCAGTTCCTGACCGACGACCTGGCCGACGAGCTGCACCTGGTCGTCGCGCCCTTCTTCGTCGGCGACTCGCAGGCGGTGCGGTTCGTCGCCGACGGCGCCTTCCCCTTCCACGCGGGGCGCCGGGCCCGGCTGGCCCAGGTGCGACAGCTGGGTGACGTGGTGCTGCTGCGCTACGGCCTGTCCGACCGGTTCACGCAAGAGGAGCCGGACCGCGACGGCGACGGCGGCCCGCCCGCGGAGTCGGTGGGCCAGTAGTAGCTGTCCGGCAGCGGCCGCGCCCCGAAGATGGCCTGCCCGACCCGGACCACGGTGGCCCCCTCCTCGACCGCCACCTCGAAGTCCCCGGACATGCCCATCGACAGGCCGCCGGGACCGATCAGGTCGGGATCGATCTCACGGGCCCGGTCCCTCACCTCGCGCAGCCGCACGAAGCAGGGTCGGACCCGCTCGGTGTCGTCGCTGAACACGGCCAGCGTCATCAGCCCCTGGATCCGCAGCGAGGTGAACCGGGGCAGCTGCCGCAAGAAGCCCAGGGCCTCCCCCGGCGGCAGACCGTACTTCGAGTCCTCGCCGGACGTGTTGACCTGCACGTAGACGTCCAGGCTGCGGCCCGCTGCCTGCAGTCTCCGGTCCAGTGCCTCGGCCACCTTGAGCCGGTCGAGCGCGTGGAACTCGGTGGCGAAGGCCACCACGTCCTTGGTCTTGTTGGTCTGCAGGTGCCCGATGATCGACCACTCGACGGCGAGGTCGGCCAGCGCGTCGTGCTTGCGCGCCGCCTCCTGGACCTTGTTCTCACCCAGCCGGTGGCAGCCGGCCTGCACCGCGAGCCGGATCCGGTCCTCGGTCACGGGCTTGCTGACCGGGAGCAGCGCCACCTCGCCGGGTCGGCGACCCGACCGGCGCGCAGCGGCGTCGATGAGGGCGCGCACGTGGTCGAGGTGGTCGGCGAGCTCCTGCACCGTTCCGGCCGTCGGGTACCGCGGCCCGGTCCCACTCCCGTCGGCTGGCACACGGACAGCCTACGAGGCCTGCCGTCCCTCAGCGGCGGAAGCGAGCCAGGGTGAGCCCGAGCAGCCGCGCCACCACCAGAGCCACGTAGTTCAGCCCGGCCAGCTGCTCGAGCATGATGAAGGAACGGGCGTGCGCCGTGCCGGGCACGATGTCGGACAGCCCGGTGTTGGTCATCGTGGTGAAGGACAGGAAGAGCAGCTCCATCCAGGACAGCGGCGTGTTGGGGTCGGGGGCCGCCCCGAGGAACGCGTTGGGCCAGATGACCTGGATCGCGCTGTAGAGGTAGGCGAACCCCCAGGCCACGACGGTGAAGCAGGCACCGGTCGCGAACAGCTCGTCCCGGGTGACCCAGTTGTCCGCGAACATGTACCGCAGCAGCGCCCACGCCGTGTAGAAGTAGAAGATCGCGTGCGTGAACCCCGACATGAGCTCCACCGCGGACACGCCGGGATCGACGGCTTCGAACACCGTGAGCGCCACCGCCGGTATGCCGATCACGACGCTGACGATGTTCATCGCCGGTGTGCGACGCACGGCCAGCACGGCCAGCCCGAGCACGAGGACGCCGATCACCGAGACGACGGTCCGGCCGGCAGAGGTGGCGTCCGTGAACGGGTAGATGATCACGCTGCCCAGCTGGACGGCGAGCAGCACCGCTGAGGGATGGTCCTTGACGGTCTCCCAGGCATCCCGCACTCGCGTCATGCGGGACACCTTAGGGAAAGAGCCCCCTGCCCGGTGTCAGCGCCTCTCGGTCAGCGACCACGCGTCCTCGTCGCTCTCCGCCTCGACCTCTTCCAGGCCCTCCGGCGGCGCGGCCCCCGCTTCGGGGCGCACCGGGGCGGGGGGCGCCGGGGCGGGGGCAGCCGCAGCGTCTGCCCGGTCGTCGTAGACCGGGTCGTCGTCGGGCACGTCCTCGCCCCGCATCAGCGCCAGCGTGGTCGCCAGGTCGTCCGGCTTGACCAGGACGTCACGCGCCTTGGACCCCTCCGACGGTCCGACGACGCCACGTGACTCGAGCAGGTCCATCAGCCGGCCGGCCTTGGCGAACCCGACCCGCAGCTTGCGCTGCAGCATCGAGGTGGAGCCGAACTGCGTGGTGACCACCAGCTCCGTGGCCTGCAGCAGCAGGTCGAGGTCGTCGCCGATGTCCTCGTCGATCTGCTTCTTGGGCGCCACGACCGTGACGTCGTCGCGGTAGTTCGGCTTGAGCTGGCCGGTGACGTGCCCGACGACTCGCTGGATCTCGGACTCGGTGACCCATGCACCCTGGACCCGCATCGGCTTGGAGGCACCCATCGGCAGGAAGAGGGCGTCGCCCTGGCCGATGAGCTTCTCGGCTCCCGGTTGGTCCAGCACGACCCGGGAGTCGGCCAGCGACGAGGTGGCGAACGCCATCCGCGACGGCACGTTGGCCTTGATCAGGCCGGTGACCACGTCGACCGAGGGCCGCTGCGTCGCCAGCACGAGGTGGATGCCGGCCGCGCGCGCCAGCTGGGTGATCCGGACGATCGACTCCTCGACGTCACGCGGCGCGACCATCATCAGGTCGGCCAGCTCGTCGACGATGACCAGCAGGTAGGGGTAGGCCTGCAGCACCCGCTCGGAACCGGGCGGGGTCTTCAGCTTGCCGGTGCGGACCGCCTTGTTGAAGTCGTCGATGTGCTTGTAGCCGAAGGCGGACAGGTCGTCATACCGCGTGTCCATCTCCCGGACGACCCACTGCAGGGCCTCGGCGGCCTTCTTGGGGTTGGTGATGATCGGCGTGATCAGGTGCGGGATGCCCTCGTAGCCGGTCAGTTCCACGCGCTTGGGGTCGACCAGGACCATCCGGACCTCGTCGGGCGTGGCCCGCATCAGGATCGAGGTGATCATCGAGTTGACGAAGCTCGACTTGCCCGCGCCGGTGGCTCCGGCCACCAGCAGGTGCGGCATCTTCGCCAGGTTGGCGATGACGTAGCCGCCCTCGACGTCCTTGCCGACCCCCATGACCATGGGGTGCTCGTTGGCCCGGGCGACCTGGCTGCGCAGCACGTCACCGAGACTGACCGTCTCGCGGTCGGTGTTGGGGATCTCGACGCCGATCGCGGACTTGCCCGGGATCGGGCTGAGGATGCGCACGTCGGCCGACGCCACGGCATACGCGATGTTCCTGGACAGCGCCGTGACCCGCTCGACCTTGGTGCCGCGACCGAGCTCGACCTCGTAGCGAGTCACGGTCGGGCCGCGCATGAAGCCGGTCACCTGGGCGTCGATGTCGAACTGGTCGAGGACCCCGGTGAGTGCCTCCACCACGTGGTCGTTGACGGCCGACCGCTTCTTGTGCGGCGGGCCGGCGGTCAGCAAGGTGTTGTCGGGCAGCGTGTAGGTGACGTCCCCGGCCAGCGCCAGCTGCTCCACCCGCTGCGGCAGCGGGGTCGTCGGGGGCGCCTCGAGGCCGCCCTTGTCGTGGACCTGGCCCGGGCCGGGAGGGTCGGTGGCATCGGTCGAGGGCGGGGGATCGGCAGCACTCGGCGCCAGCACGCCGGGCGCGGTGGGTCGCTTCTCCCCGGGGCGGGGGCCCTTGCCCCGCGAGTCGCCCACGGCGTTGCCGTCGGCGTCGACCACCGCGGCCTGCTCGAACGCCTCGTCGCCGACGAATCCCTCGGGGCCGCCCACCAGGTCGGGGTCGGCCCGGCGGCGCGAGCGACGCTTGGGCGCGGGCTGCTCCTCGCCCTCGGGGTGTGCCGTCTCGTCGGATGCCTGGGTCCCCGGGTGGTGGAAGAGCCGGTCGCGGGCCTCACGCAGCCGAGCCGGGATCTGGTGCACGGGGGTGGCGGTGATGACGAGGATGCCGAAAAGACCGAGCAGGCAGAGCAGCACGACGGCGCCCCACGTGTGCACGGCGGCGGCCACGGGGCTCGAGGCCAGCCAGCCGATGATGCCGCCCGCGTCGCGCATGGCGGCAGCCCCGTCGGGCGGACTGGGCAGGCCCTGGGCGATGTGCACCAGCCCGCAGGTGGCGAAGGCCAGGGCGGTCGTGCCGATGGTCACGCGGTTGTTGGACGTGGCGTCGCCGGGCGCGCGCAGCAGGCGAAGGCCGAGCAGCAGCAGGGCGATCGGCAGGGCAAACGCGACGCGTCCGAAGGTGCCCGCGACGATCGCGTGGATGATGTCGCCGACGACTCCTGTCAGACCCCACCACTCGCGGGCCGCGACCACGACCGCCAGCCCGATGAGGGCGAAGCCGATCCCGTCGCGACGGTGCTCCGGCTCGAGGTCGCGCGCGCTCGTGCCGACCCGGCGGACCGCGCCGCCCGCGACGTGCGCCATGCCCATCCAGGTGCCTCGGACGGCACGCAACGGCAGCGGCAGGCCGCCACCCCTGGCTCTCGACCGGCCCTTGGCCGAGGCCCGGGCCGGGGTCTTGCGCGTGCTCGGGCGCCCGGCGGCCGGGCGCGACGAGGTGCGGCGACTCGAGGACTTCGAGCGGGCCGTGGAGGAGGACTGACGTGTCGCCACTGTCGCAGGCTACGCGATAGTCACCCTCGGATCACGTGTCACACGCGCACCACAGGTCACCGGTCGGACCCGGCAAGCGTCGGATGGGCCCTTCCCGTGCCTGAACGTCTCGACATCTGAGATGACCGCTCAGGTGGTGGGCACCGCGGCCCCCGAAGCGGTAGTTTCCTGCACAGGTCATGAGTGCCAGCGTCAAGCCCCGGCTCGCTGGTCGGCAACCCTCCTCCGCGGTGGGGTGCTCCGGGTGACGACCCGGCCGTCCTGCACCAGCAGGCGGCAAGCGCGGACCGGCGCCCGTCGCAGGTCCGACCCAAACACTGGACCGACAGGAGCAGCCCGTATGTCGATCGCGAGCCTGACCCGCCGCACCGCCGATACGCCGCCCACCTACGGCTGGGCGGTGCCTCCGGTGCCCGCTATGCCCGGAGCGGGCAGCCGACCGGCGCCTGAGCCACCCCATCGGCTGCGCTCCGTGCCGATCCCACCCACCGGACCTGCGCCCGCGGAGCGGTCCTCACCCTCGACTCCGCAGGGTCGTGAGAGCGCCCGTCCCCAGGCACCGGCGGTCCTGGCCCCACCCCGCACCGTCGCAGAGAACCTCGGCGTGCCCACGCTGCACCGCACGGTCGTCGACTACGCCAACTTCGACCACGCCGCGTCGACACCCGCGCTCGAGTCGGTCAAGCACGCCGTGGACACCGCCCTGCGCACCTACTCCTCGGTGCACCGCGGCACCGGCTACACCTCGCGGATCACGACCGGGTGGTTCGAGGCGGCGCGCGAGGAGGTGGCCGAGTTCGTGGGCGCGCGGCCCGGCGACGAGGTGGTGTTCACCCGCAACACCACGGACGCCCTCAACCTGCTGGCGCGGTGCCTGCCCTCGCGCACGACGACCTTCGTCTTCGAGTCGGAGCACCACGCCGCGTTGCTGCCCTGGCCCTCCTCGCGGACCGTGCGGCTGCCGGTGCCCGCGAGCGCCGCGGACGCCGTCGCCCTGCTCGACGGGGCGCTGGCCGAGTCCGACGACGGCAGGCCGCGACTCGTCGTCGTCACCGGCGCCTCCAACGTCACCGGCGAGCTGTGGCCCGTCGAGGAGCTGGTCACGGTCGCCCGCAGGTATGACGCGCGCGTGGCCCTCGACGCCGCGCAGCTGGCGCCCCACCGCCGGGTCGACCTCACAGCCCTCGACGTCGACTACCTGGCACTGTCCGGCCACAAGCTCTACGCGCCCTACGGCTCGGGCGCCCTGGTGGGGCGCGCCGACTGGCTGGACTCGGCCGCCCCCTACCTGCGTGGTGGCGGCGCCACCGCGGCCGTCACCCCGGGCGGGGTGGTCTGGCACGAGGGGCCCGCACGGCACGAGGGCGGCACTCCCAACGTGCTCGGCGCGGTCGCGCTGGCGGCCGCATGCGCCACGCTGCGCCGCGAGCGGGACGTGGTCGAGGCGCATGAGGCCGAGCTGGCCGCCGCGCTGCAGGCCGGGCTGGGCGGCATCGCCGGGGTACGGACCTACTCCGTCTTCGGCGACGATCACCCCCGCGTCGGCGTCGTGGCGTTCACCATCGACGGCGTGGACAGCGCCCTGGTCTCGGCGGCCCTGTCGGCGGAGCACGGCATCGGCGTGCGGGACGGCCGGTTCTGCGCACACCCGCTCGTCGACGAGCTGCTCGGGGACGCCGGCCCTGACGCTCCGCCGACCGCTGTGCGCGCCAGTCTCGGCCTGGCGACGACGCGGGAACACGTGCAGCGGCTGGTGGCAGCGGTCGCCTCGATCGCCGCGGACGGCCCGGAGTTCGACTACGAGCTGACCGCCGAGGGGTGGACGCCGGTCGCGGACCCACGCGACCTCACCCTGCCTCGCCCCTGGTGACCCCCTAGACCACCCACTGTTGCTGGCGATCGGCGTCATATGTGACGCCGATCGCCAGCAACGAGGGAAACGGCTTTTTATTTGCATGCAGCAAGCAACTTGTATATTGTTGCCGACGGCAACCAACGTGCTTGACCACTCCTCGAGGAACCGCTGCATGAGTACCACCACCCAAGCCCCACCCACCCGGCCGCCCGGCGCCTCCGTGCCGATGAGCCACCGGGAGGTCCTCTACGCCCTCTCCGGCCTACTGCTGGCCATGTTCGTCGCCATGTTGTCCTCGACCGTGGTGTCGACCGCGCTCCCCCGGATCGTGGCCGACCTGCACGGCAGCGAGGCGGGCTACACCTGGGTGGTGGTTGCCTCGCTGCTCGCGATGACCGCGACCACGCCGATCTGGGGCAAGCTCGCCGACCTGTTCAGCAAGAAGCTGCTGACCCAGCTGACCCTGGTCATCTTCATGGCCGGTTCGGTCATCGCCGGGATCGCCCCCGACATGGGCGCGCTGATCGGCGCTCGGCTGCTGCAGGGCGTCGGCATGGGCGGCCTCACCGCGCTGGTGCAGATCGTCATCGCGAGCATGGTGACGCCACGCGACCGGGGCAAGTACTTCGGCTACCTCGGTGCCGTCTTCGCGATGGCCACCGTCAGCGGCCCGCTGATCGGCGGCCTCCTGGTGGACGCGAAGTGGCTCGGGAGCTTCCTGCCCGGCTACATGGAGGGGCAGGCCTGGCGCTGGTGCTTCTACGTGGGCATCCCGATCGCCGTCGTGGCCTTCGTGGTCCTGCAGAAGACGCTGCACCTGCCGACGATCAAGCGCGAGGCCTCCATCGACTACCTCGGCGCCACCCTGATCACCGCCGGGGTCTCCGCCCTCCTGATCTGGGTCTCACTCGCCGGCACCCAGTTCGCCTGGGTCTCGGCCACCACTGCGGTGCTGCTCACGCTCGGCCTGCTCCTCCTGGCGGCGTTCGTCTACGCCGAGACCAAGGTCGCCGAGCCGATCATCCCGCTGCGGCTGTTCCGCGACCGCACCACGAGCCTTGCGGTGTTCGCCTCCGTCATGGTCGGTGTGGCGATGTTCGGGTCGACGGTCTTCCTCGTGCAGTACTTCCAGATCTCTCGGGGCATGACGCCCACCCGCGCGGGGCTGATGACCCTCGCCCTCGTCGGCGGGGTGCTGGTCTCCAGCATCGCCACCGGCCGGCTCATCGCCGCCACCGGCATCTGGAAGCGCTACCTCGTGGGCGGCGGCGTGGTCATGGTCGCGGGGATCGGGTTGCTCGGCATGATCGGACCTGACACCAGCCTGCTGCGGGTCGGCGCGTCGATGACCGTGCTGGGCCTGGGCATGGGCGCGGTCAACCAGAACCTCGTCCTCGCGGTCCAGAACAACGCCGCCCAGGCCGACATCGGCGCGGCGAGCTCGCTGGTCGCGTTCTTCCGCACGCTGGGCGGCTCGATCGGCGTGTCCGCGCTCGGCACCGCGCTCGGCCACCGGGTCAGCTCGGGGATCACCGAGGGTCTGGCGCGGATCGGGGTCACCCCGCCGGAGGGCTCGACCGGCAGCGAGATCCCGGACATGACCACCCTGCCGGACAAGATCCGGCCGGTCTTCGAGGGAGCGTTCGCCGACGCGACCGGCTACCTGTTCCGGCTGGCCGTGCCGTTCGCGGTGCTGGCCCTGATCGCCATCCTGTTGATCCGCGAGGTCCCGCTGCGCAAGACCATCGAGCGCGAGGACGAGCTCGAGCAGCTCGCTGAGCCGGTCGCGAGCTGAGGCGACCGATGACCGGGGCCACGAAGGCTGCCATCCCCGACGTCGAGCGGGAGATCGAGCGTGAGCTCATCGCCCTCGTGCGTCGAGCTCGACGCGACTCCCGGGAGCACGCTCGGCTGGTGCACCCGGAGCTGCAGGCGGCGGGGTATGGCGTGCTGGTCACCGTCGCGAAGCACCAACCCACCCGGGCCTGCGAGCTCGTGCGGCTGCTCGAGCTCGACAAGGGCGCCGTGAGCCGGCAGGTCAGCCAGCTGGAGCAGCTCGGACTGGTCGAACGGCTACCGGACCCGAGCGACGGTCGGGTGCAGACCCTGTCGCTCTCGCCGGCCGGCGAGGAGCGGATGGCCGCGGTCCGTCGCCGGTGGCACTCGGAGTTCCGCGGGCGCCTGGCGAGCTGGGCGCCCGAGCAGCTGGCCGGATTCGCCGAGGACCTGCGGCGCTACAACGCCTCCCCGGGGTGAGGGTCAGCCGATCGCTCCCCGACGGGTGAAGCATTAAGCTTCACCCGACGGGAGTGAAGGATTGCGCTTCAGGCATGATCGACTCTCGCCAGAGATAAATCTATAATCTTCATATGACACAAATGAAGCATAATGCTTACCGAGCGACGCTGCTGGGTGATGTCATGGCCTCGCGCACGGCAACCGATCGCCGGGAGCTTCACCGGCAGTTCGCCCTGGCACTGCGCAGACTGCAGGAGGCGCTGCCCGCCGACGACGACCCCGTGATCGTGTCCGGCGACGAGTTCCAGGCCGTCTACGCGACTGTCGGCGCGGCGCTGCACGCCGCTTTCACCCTGCGTCTCGACCTGCTCCCCGAGATCGACATGCGCTTCGGCATCGGCTGGGGCGAGATCACCGTGCTTGACCGGGACCGTGGCACCCAGGACGGTCCCGGCTGGTGGAGCGCGCGTGATGCGATCGACTCGACCAAGCGGGCACAGTCGTCGGTGGCCACGCGACACCTGCACACGACCTACCTGCCCCACGAGTCCACCGGGGCGCACAGCGAAGCAGTCAACGCGGCCCTGCTGTGTCGGGACCATCTGATGGGATGCATGGACCCGCGATCCCTGAGGATCTTGGGAGGGCTCGTCGCCGGACGCACCAAGGCCGAGCTGGCCGCGGAAGAGGGCATCAGCCGGTCAGCGGTGTCCCAGCGCTCGGGGCGCGACGGCATCGACGTCGTCCTTGCGGCGTCCGATCGACTGAGGGAGGTCCAGTGAGCATCGTCGCCGTGCTGCTGCTCGCCGTCGGGGTAGCCGACCTCGCCCGCTCGGTGCGCACGGCCCAGGCGTGGATCCCTCCGCTGACCGGTCTGGTCGCCGTCGTCCTGGCCGGCATCCTGGCCGACCTGCACACCGTCGCCGACCTCCTGCTGCTGGTCCTGGTGGCGGCCCTCACGACAGTCTGGAGCGCCCTGGCCGAGCGCGCTCGCCGACGCGAGCGTGGAGAAGCCGCACCATTGCTCGTGTTCGGTCTCGGGCTGGCAGCAGTGTTCGCCCTGGCGGGAGCAGCCTCACCTGCGGGCGGCGAGGTCGTGCGGTGGCTCCGCTGGACCGACATCCCGCACCTGCAGGACCTGTCGGCCGACCGGTTCCTGTTGCTGCTCGGGCTGGTGCTGGTGCAGTTGAGCACCGGCAACGAGCTGGTGCGCCTGATCCTCGTCTCGGTCGGCGCGATGAAACCGGGCGAGCAGGCGCAGCCCTCGGACAGCCTGCGCGGCGGTCGCCTGCTCGGCCCCCTGGAGCGGCTGTTCATCCTCGGGCTGGGTCTCTCCGGCCAGCTCACAGCTGCGAGCCTGGTGATCGCAGCCAAGGGTGTGATCCGCTTTCCCGAGCTCACCGCCCGCTCCGGCCTGGCCGCCCGGACAGCGCGCGGCGAAGGGGCGCTCCAGGCCGAGGTCAGCGGGGTGGGGATCAACGAGGTGACCGAGTACTTCCTGGTCGGCAGCTTCGTCAGCTGGCTCGTGGCGATGGCCGGGCTGGCCCTCAGCCTGCTGGCGTGACCCCTGCGGCTGACCTGGATGATCATCGGCCGGCGGGGTCACGATCTGCCGCCGCGGCGCAGTAGCCGACGACCTTGCGCGCGTCGTCGGTGCGGTAGCCCACGGCATACCGGTTCTGGACACAGACGACCTCGGTGACCGACCGCGCCTGCCGCACCTGGTCGAGCGTCACGTTGGAGACCCCGGCCTTCTCCACCGGTCACCGACGCACGGCGACGGACGTCGCGCTGCCGGCCGGGTCAGGGACGGACCACGGCGAGCCGGACGTCGACGAGGTCGCCGAGTGCGACGCCCTCGGCCTTGCGCACCGAGACGCGCAAGGGCAGCAGGAAGCCGCCGTCCTTGGGGAACAGCGAGGTCGGCCACTCGGTGCCTCCGAGCAGGGCCCGCACCGGGATCACGCCCCAGCCATAGGTCACCTCACGGGCGACGTCCTGCACGGCGGCCGCGTCCTCCTCGGGCAGGGCGACGAAGTGGTATGGCGCGGGCCCGCGCCAGTGGAAGACCTCACCGCTGAAGTCGAGCAGCACGACGGCGTCCTCGCCGAAGGTCTCGGGAGCACGGCGGCTGGTCGGGGACGTCATGCCCCGAGGCTAGAGCCGATCGCGGACGAGGTGCTTCCGCAGCTCGTCCGATGCGACGACGCCCGGCAAACCGTGGCCTCTTGCCGCACTGTTCGCAAGCCGCGCTGGCCCTACTGCGGTGGGCGGACGCCATACCGGCGTGTCGTCCCGCGTGTCGCGCACCCGTGCCAGCGTGAGTCGCGATTCAGGCGTCGATGACGATCGGGATGATCATCGGCCGACGCCGCAGCTTGCCGCCCACCCAGCTGCCGGCGACCCGGCGGATCACCTGCTGCAGCTGGTAGGAGTCGGTCACCCCGCGGTCCGCGGCCTCGGCCAGCGCGGTCTCGAGCTTGGGCAGCACCTGGTCGAACACGTCCTGCCCCTCCGCGAAGCCGCGTGCCGTGATCTCGGGACCGGCCGCGATCTTGCCGGTGTCGGCGTCGCGCACCACGATGATCGTGATGAAGCCCTCGTCGCGCAGGATGCGGCGGTCCTTGAGCAGCGTCTCGGTCGTGCCTCCCACGGACGACCCGTCGACATACACGAAGCCCGCCGGCACGGCGCCGGTGATCTGCGCGCGCCCGTCGACCAGGTCGACGACGATGCCGTTCTCCGCGAGCACGACCCGCGAGTGCGGCACCCCCGTCTTCTTCGCCAGCTCGGCGTTGGCCACGAGCATCCGCCACTCGCCGTGGATCGGCATGACGTTGCGGGGCCGGACGATGTTGTAGCAGTAGAGCAGCTCGCCGGCGCTGGCGTGGCCGGAGACGTGGACCTTGGCGTTGCCCTTGTGCACCACCGTGGCGCCGAGCCGCATCAGACCGTTGATCACCCGGTAGACGGCGTTCTCGTTGCCCGGGATGAGGGAGGAGGCGAGCAGCACCGTGTCGCCCTCCCCCACCTCGATCTTGTGGTCGCGGTTGGCCATCCGCGACAGCGCGGCCATCGGCTCTCCCTGCGAGCCGGTGCAGACCAGCACGACCTTGTCGTCCGGCAGCTGGCCGAGCTTCTTCAGGTCGACCAGCACGCCCTCGGGCACCTTGAGGTAGCCGAGCTCCGCGGCGATGCCCATGTTGCGCACCATCGACCGGCCCACCATCGCGACCTTGCGCCCGTTGGCCTGCGCCGCGTCGAGCACCTGCTGGATCCGGTGCACGTGCGAGGAGAAGGACGCCACGATGATCCGCCGCTGCGCGGTCTGGAAGACGTTCTGGATCGCCGGAGCGATCTCGCGTTCCGAGGTCGTGAACCCCGGGACCTCGGCGTTGGTCGAGTCGGTGAGGAAGAGGTCGACCCCCTCCTCGCCGAGCCGGGCGAAGGCCCGCAGGTCGGTGATCCGCCCGTCCAGCGGAAGCTGGTCCATCTTGAAGTCGCCGGTGCACAGGAGGGTGCCGCCGGGAGTGCGCAGGAAGACCGCGAGCGCATCGGGGATCGAGTGGTTCACCGCGATGAACTCGGCGTCGAAGACCCCCAGCCGCTCCCGCTGCCCCTCGGCGACGGTGAGCGTGTAGGGCTTGATCCGGTGCTCCTTGAGCTTGGCCTCGACCAGCGCCAGCGTCAGCTGCGAGCCGATGACCGGTATGTCGGACTTGAGCCTCAGCAGGTAGGGCACCGCGCCGATGTGGTCCTCGTGACCGTGGGTCAGGACGATCGCGTCGATGTCCTGGAGCCGGTCCTTGAGGTATTCGAAGTCGGGCAGGATCAGGTCGATGCCCGGGTGGTGGTCCTCCGGGAAGAGGACGCCACAGTCGACGATGAGCAGGCGACCCGCGTGCTCGATGACCGTCATGTTGCGGCCCACCTCGCCGAGGCCACCGAGCGCGATCACGCGGACGGCGCCCGGCTGGAGAACGGGTGGTGCATTCAGTTCGGGGTGGGGATGACTCACATAAGTCCTGACTGTCTCAGGCCGGCGCGAAGGCGCTCGACCTGTTCGGTGGTGGCTTCGAGCAGGGGCAGGCGGATGAAGGCGGACTCGATGATGCCGAGTTCCCGCATCGCGGCCTTGGCCATGATCGCGCCCTGGGTGATGTGCATGAGTGCGTCGACCGCCGGGATCAGCTGCCGGTGGATCTCGCGCGCCCGGTCGAGGTTGCCCTCGGCCACGGCGGTGACCATCTCGGCATACTGCGGTCCGGCGACGTGGCCGACGACGCTGACGACGCCCACGGCCCCTTGCGCGAGGTGCGCGAGGTTCAGCGGGTCGTCGCCGGAATACCACTGCAGGTCGGTCTGGGCCATGATGCGGCTGGCCCCGAAGAGGTCGCCCTTGGCGTCCTTGACCGCGACGATCCGCTCGTGCTCGGCCAGCCGCAGCAGCGTGTCACTCTCGATCGCGGTGCCCGTGCGGCCCGGGATGTCATAGACCATGACCGGCACGTCGATCGCGTCCGCGACGGTCGTCATGTGCGCGAGCACACCGGCCTGCGGGGGTTTGTTGTAGTAGGGGGTGACGACCAGGGCGCCCTGCGCCCCGGCCTTGACCAGGGCCTGCGCGGCCGCGACGGAGTGGGCCGTGTCGTTGGTGCCGACGCCCGCCACGACGGTGACGCGGTCGCCGACCGCCTCGACCACGGCCCGCACGAGGTCGACGTTCTCCTCGTCGGTGGTGGTGGCCGACTCGCCGGTGGTGCCGTTGACCACGAGCCCGTCGTGGCCGTGGTCGGCCAGGTGTGTGGCCAGCCGCTGGCAGCTGTCGAGGTCGACGGAGCCGTCGGCGTGCATGGGCGTGACCATCGCGGTCAGGACACGACCGAAGGTGGCTGTGGGGGTCGTGCTGGTCATGGGGTCACGGTATCGCCCCGAGGAGGGTCCGCCGTCGCCCGTCCGGGATGCGGCGCCGCAGATCGAGCGGCACCGCCGACCGGACCAGCCCGGGAGCCGGAGATGAGAATCGCGTCGCTACCCGCTCGGGGGTCCGGGTAGCGACGCGATCAGGGTCTACATCGGTTGAATCGTTGACGACGTTACGGCCCGTTAATGTGACCTGCATCACACTGGTTTGCCCGTCGGCCACGTTTGCTACCTTTCAGGCGTGCGCCAGTACCTCGATCTCCTCCGCCTCGTCCGCGACCACGGCGCCACCAAGACCGATCGCACCGGCACCGGCACCCGCAGCGTGTTCGGCCACCAGATGCGCTTCGACCTGTCCGACGGTTTCCCGGCCGTCACCACGAAGAAGCTGCAGATGAAGTCGGTCGTCACCGAGCTGATCTGGTTTCTCACCGGCTCGACCAACGTCGGCTGGCTGCAGGAGCGCGGCGTGCACATCTGGGACGAGTGGGCCGACACGCAGGGCGAGCTCGGGCCGGTCTACGGCCACCAGTGGCGCTCCTGGCCCACGCCGGACGGTCGCACGGTCGACCAGATCGGCCGGGTCATCGAGTCGATCAGGACCAACCCCGACTCGCGGCGCCACATCGTCAGCGCCTGGAACGTCGCCGAGGTCGACGAGATGGCGCTGCCCCCGTGCCACACGATGTTCCAGTTCTACGTCGCCCCGCCGACCGGCGACCACCGGGCGAGACTGTCCTGCCAGCTCTACCAGCGCAGCGCCGACATCTTCCTCGGCGTGCCGTTCAACATCGCCTCCTACGCACTGCTGACCCACATGGTCGCCCAGGTCTGCGACCTCGAGCCCGGCGACTTCGTGCACACGATGGGCGACGCGCACCTCTACCTCAACCACCTCGAACAGGCCGACGAGCAGCTCTCCCGCGAGCCCGGACCGCTCCCCCGGCTGCGGCTCAACCCCGAGCGGCGCAGCATCGACGAGTTCGTCCCCGAGGACGTGTCCCTCGAGGGCTACCAGCCGCAGGCGTGGATCAAGGCACCGATCGCCGTATGACGATCACGCTCATCGCCGCCGTGGCTCGCGGCGGGGTCATCGGGGCCGGCGGGACGATGGCCTGGCACCTGCCGGAGGACCTGAAGTACTTCAAGCGCACCACCATGGGTCACCCGATGGTCATGGGCCGCAAGACCTTCGACTCGATGGGGGCGCTCCCCGGCCGCCGGTCGATCGTGATCACCCGCCGGCCCGACTGGTCGGCCGACGGTGTGGAGACGGCGGCCTCCCTCGAGGAGGCGCTCCGGCTGGCGGGCGAAGGGGAGGTCTTCGTGGTCGGCGGCGGCGAGGTCTACGCCCTGGCCCTGCCGCTGGCCGACCGGGTCCTGCTCACCGAGCTCGACCGCGAGGTCGAGGGTGACACCTGGTTTCCCGAGCTCGACCCGCGCGTATGGCGTGAGGTCGGCCGCGAGGAGCGCGAGGGTTTCGCATGGGTCAGCTACGCGCGAGCAGGAGCGGCGACGACGGCGTGAGGAAACGAGCGAGGGACGAGCGAGGCCCGGAGCGCCGAGGAGCGCGACCATCGAGCATGAGCGGAGCAGCAGCGTGACCGAGCCGTCGCGGGCCCGCACGAGCCCGGGACTGCTGCGCGTCTACCAGGTCCTCGGCATCGTGGTGCCGCTGCTCGGCGCGTTGATCGGTGGCCTGCTGGCCCACCGCAGCGACGCGGCATACGAACGTGACACCGGCAAGGTGCTGTCCAGCGGCACCGAGCACGGCGACGTCATCGCCGGCGCGCTGTCCGGCTTCATGCTCGCGGTGCTGATCGCCTTTCTCGTCATCGTGGTCGTCAACCTGCTGCGCAAGCTCGTGCTGCGCACCCGCACCGACCGGTAAATCCTGTCCTTCCGCCGGCACGGCCGTCGAGGCCCTCAGCGACGCACCACGACCACGGGAGCGCCGGACTTGTGGATCAGCGCGTGGCAGACCGACCCGAGGTTCAGGCCGGCGAAGCCGCCGTGACCCCGGGCCCCCACCACAACCAGCCCGGCGGTCTCCGACGCCGCGGTCAGCGCCTCCCCCGGCAGGCCCTCCGGAGTCCGTGAGCTCGTCCGCACACCGGGCCGTTCCTCCTGCGCCACCAGCCGGGCCGACTCGACCAGCTCAGCGGCGTGCCGCTCGGCGAGATCGGTCGGGTAGTCCGCGGTGCGGTAGCCCATGGCCTGGGCCGACTGGGGCTCCCAGGCCGACAGCAGCACCAGCTCGGCGTCGTTCGCCACAGCCGCGCGGGCGGCATACCGCACGGCCTGCGCGCACCGGTCCGAACCGTCGACGCCGACGACGACCGGGCGGTCCGGACCCGCCGGCGCCGGGTTGCCCCGCACGACGATCGCCGGGCACGCGGCGTGAGCGGTCACCGCGAAGGCGACCGAGCCCAGCAGCGTGCCCGCGAGGTCGCCGTGGCCGCGGGTGCCGACGACGACCAGCTTGGCGTGCTCCGACTCCTCGACGAGGGCTCCTGCCGGGCTGCCCACGACCGCGCTCGCCCTTGCGGTGAGGCCCGGCGCGACCGCCCGGACGTGCGCCAGGCCCTCGTCGGCGGTGACCTGCGCGGCTCCCAGAGCCGACTCCGACATCACGTCGAAGGCGCCCTCCGGCCAGGTGGTCGCTCCGGTGGGCAGGCTGGTGGTGAGGATCTCGAGGGTTGCGCCCCGGCGGGTCGCCTCGAGCGCGGCCCAGTCCAGGGCGATCTCGGCGTGGTCACAACGGTCGAAGCCCACGACGATGGTGGGCGCGTCGGGCTCGGGGTGGTCGGCGGGCTGGCTCACGGCTGCCTCCTCGGGCGGGGTGTCCATCATCCCAGCCGGAGGCCGCCGTGAGGCGATCCGTGTCCACATCGTTGCGAGACATCTCGTGGCACAGCCCGCCCCGCCCACCGCCGCTCGTGCGGAATGATCGTGCGGGAAACGACAGCCGGGCTGTCGCCTTCCGCACGATCATTTGCTACGAGGAGCGGGCCACATGGCTGATTTCGTCGGATCCGTCGACCAGGGCACGACCAGCACGCGCTTCGTGGTCTTCGACCACGACGGCAATGAGGTGGGCAGGCACCAGCTCGAGCACGAGCAGATCCTGCCCCGGGCCGGTTGGGTGGAGCACAGCCCGGTGGAGATCTGGGAGCGCACCAGCTCGGTGATCCAGGAGACACTCAACGGCCTCGGCCTGGCCGCCTCGGACCTGGCCGCGCTCGGCATCACCAACCAGCGCGAGACGACCGTGGTGTGGCACCGGCGCACGGGGCGGCCGTTCCACAACGCGATCGTGTGGCAGGACACCCGCACCGACCGGATCGCGAGCGCCCTCGAGCACGACGGCCGCGGCGACGTCATACGCCAGAAGGCGGGGCTGCCTCCGGCCACCTACTTCGCCGGCGGCAAGCTCCAGTGGATCCTGGAGAACGTGCCGGGGGCCCGCGAGGCCGCCGAAGCGGGCGACGCGCTGTTCGGCACGATCGACACCTGGTTGATGTGGAACCTCACCGGCGGCGTGCACGGCGGCGTGCACGTCACCGACGTCACCAACGCCAGCCGCACCATGTTGATGGACCTGGAGACACTCGACTGGGACGAGGAGCTGCTCGGCTTCTTCGGCGTCCCCCGCTCGATGTTGCCCGAGATCCGCCCCTCCTCCGACCCGCAGGGGTATGGCGTGCTGGCCGCCCCCGCGGGCTTCGCCGGCATCCCGCTGACCGGCATTCTCGGCGACCAGCAGGCCGCCGTGTTCGGCCAGGCGTGTTTCGACCCTGGCACAGCCAAGAACACCTACGGCACCGGCAACTTCCTGCTGCTCAACACGGGGCCCGAGCCGGTCCGCAGCGGCAACGGGCTGCTCACGACGGTGGCCTACCAGCTCGGGGACGACCGCCCCGTCTACGCGCTGGAGGGCTCGATCGCCGTGACCGGATCGGCCGTGCAGTGGCTGCGCGACCAGCTCGGCATCATCTCCGGCGCGGCGGCCATCGAGCCGCTCGCCCGCAGCGTGGACGACAACGGCGGCGTCTACTTCGTCCCCGCGTTCTCCGGCCTCTTCGCCCCCTACTGGCGCAGCGACGCACGGGGCGCGATCGTCGGATTGTCCCGGTTCAACACCAACGCGCACCTGGCCCGCGCCACCCTGGAATCCATCTGCTACCAGAGCCGCGATGTGGCCGAGGCGATGGAGACCGACTCCGGTGTGCACCTCGAGGTGCTCAAGGTCGACGGCGGTGTCACCGCCAACGACCTGTGCATGCAGCTGCAGGCCGACATCCTCGGCGTCCCGGTCAGCCGGCCAGTGGTCGCCGAGACGACCGCCCTCGGCGCGGCCTATGCTGCAGGACTCGCCGTCGGCTTCTGGCAGGATCTCGACGAGCTCAGGGCCAACTGGAAGGAATCCCGGCGGTGGGAGCCGACGTGGTCGCCACGGCAGCGCGAGGACGGCTATGCCGGGTGGAAGAAGGCCGTGAAACGGACCCTGGACTGGGTCGAGGTCGACTGATCCCGGGCCGGGTTCGCCCGGCAGCGTACGGTTTCGAGCAGGACCGCCGGGTGACATCCCGTCGCCGAGAGGAAGGACGCAGATGAGCGACAAGCCCCAGCCGCTGAGCCCGGCGGGCCGGGAGTCCGCGCTGGAGCGGTTGGCCACCGAGGAGCTGGACGTGCTGGTCATCGGCGGCGGCGTGGTGGGCGCCGGGTCGGCGCTCGACGCCGTCACCCGCGGGCTGCGGGTCGGGCTGGTGGAGGCCCGCGACTACGCCGCCGGGACCTCGAGCCGATCGAGCAAGCTGTTCCACGGGGGCCTGCGCTACCTCGAGCAGTTCAACTTCCACCTCGTCTTCGAGGCCCTCAAGGAACGCAAGCTGGTCCTGAACCGGCTGAGCCCGCACCTGGCCCGGCCGGTGCCGTTCATCTACCCCCTGGAGCGGCCGATCGACCGGGGCTACGTGGGTCTCGGTGTCGGCGTGTATGACGCGATGGGCGCCGGACGGGGCGTGCCCACCCACCTCAAGCACCTCGGTCGGCGCAAGACCATGGAGTCCTTCCCCTCCGGCAAGCGGTCGGCGATCCGCGGCGCGGTCCGCTTCTACGAGGGTCAGGTCGACGACGCCCGGCACACCATGATGCTGGCCCGCACCGCGGCACAGTTCGGCGCACTGTGTGCCAGCAGCACGCGGGTCAGCGCGTTCATCCGTGAGGACGACCGGGTGGTCGGGGTTCGCGCGACCGACCTCGAGACCGGCCGAGAGCTCGAGATCCGCGCGAGCCAGGTGATCAACGCGGCGGGCGTGTGGACCGACGAGATCCAGCAGATGGTCGGGGGCCGCGGGCAGTTCCAGGTGCGCGCCTCCAAGGGCGTCCACCTCGTCGTGCCGCGAAACCGGATCAACTCGGGCACCGGCATCATCACCCGCACCGAGAAGAGCCTGCTGTTCATCATCCCGTGGGGCAGCCACTGGATCATCGGGACCACCGACACCGACTGGGCCCTCGACCTGGCCCATCCCGCCGCGAGCCGGACGGACGTGGATTACCTTCTCGACCATGCGAACTCGCTGCTGCAGGATCCCCTGACCCGCGAAGACGTCGTGGGGGTCTACGCCGGGCTCCGGCCGCTCCTGAAGGGCGAGTCGGAGTCGACCAGCACCCTTTCCCGCGAGCACGCCGTTTCCAGCCCCGTGCGCGGGCTGACCGTCATCGCGGGTGGCAAGTACACGACATACCGGGTCATGGCCAAGGACGCCGTCGACTCGGCCGTGCACGGCATGGAGCGCAACGTGCCCGCGTCGGTGACCGAACGCACACCGCTGCTGGGAGCGGACGGCTACTTCGCCGCGCACAACTCCCGTGCGCTGATCGCCGAGCGGACCGGGTTGCGCGTCTCGGTGGTCGAGCACCTGCTCGGTCGCTACGGCACGCTCTGCGAGGAGCTGTTCGCGCTCATGAAGTCCGACCCGGGCTTGGCCGAACCCCTTGCCAGCGCACCGGAATACCTGGCAGTCGAGGCCGTCTACGCGGCCAGCCACGAGGGAGCACTGCACCTGGACGACATCCTCACCCGCCGGACCCGGATCTCCATCGAGGTGCCTGACCGCGGGGAGGCCGCGGCGGCCGAGGTGGCTGAGCTGGTCGCTCCGGTGCTGGGCTGGGACGCCGCCACGATCGACCGGGAGGTGCAGCACTACCGCGCCCGGGTGCTGGCCGAACGGGAGTCACAGTCGATGCCGGACGACCGCACCGCCGACGCCGCGCGGCTCGGAGCGGAAGACGTGCGGCGGGGGCTGCCGTCGGCTCAGGCGTCGTAGTCGAGGTGCACCGTGTCGGTGACCGGGTGCGACTGGCACGCCAACACGATCCCGGCCGCGACCTCCTCGGGCTCCAGCGCGTAGTTGCGGTCCATGGTGACCTCGCCCTCCACGAGTCGGGCGCGGCAGGTGCCGCAGACCCCGCCCGTGCAGCTGAACGGCGCGTCCGGACGCTCGCGCAACGTGGCCGCCAGGATGGTCTCGGCCTTCGAGGGCATGTCGATGACGGTGGTCCGGCCGTCGAGGTTGACCGTCACGACGGCCTCGGGCGGAGCACCGGGCACGGCCTCCACCTGTGCCAGCGGCGGGGCGCCGACCTCGTCGACGTGGAAGACCTCGTGGTGCACATGCTTCTCGTCGACACCGCGCTCGCCGAGCAGCTCGCGCGCCGTCTCCACCATGCCGAACGGCCCGCACAGGTACCACTCGTCGACCTGGTCGACCGGGATCAGCGAGCCGAAGAGCCGCTCGAGCCGGTCGCGGTCGATCCGCCCGGAGAACAGCTCGACGTCCTGGACCTCGCGGGAGAGAACGTGGATCAGGTGGAACCGCCCGGGATACTGGTTCTTCAGGTCCTCGAGCTCCTCGAGGAACATGATCGAGTCGGTGCGCCGGTTGCCGAAGACGAGCGTGACGCGCGAATCCGGTTCGTCCTCCAGCGCGCTCGCGATCAGCGCCATGACCGGGGTGATGCCAGAGCCGGCCGCGATCGCCACGTGGTGGCGCGCAGCGCCGGGGCGGGTGGGGCAGGTGAACCCGCCGAGCGGGGTCATCACCTCGATCTCGTCGCCGACGGCGACGCTCTCGTTCAGCCAGTTGGACATCCGTCCACCCGCGACGCTGGAGCTGGCCACCCGCAGCTCTCCGCTGGCCAGGGCCCGCGAGCGGGGCAGGCAGATCGAGTAGGACCTGCGGACGTCCTCGCCGTCGATCGTGGCGCGCAGCGTGAGGTGTTGGCCCGGCTCGTAGGCGAACTCGTCCCTCAGGTCGTCGGGCACGGCGAAGGACACCGCCACGGCGCCGTCGGTGAGCCGCTGGAGGCGGGCCACCCGCAGCGGGTGGAACCGCGCTCGTCCGCGCTTCGGCTTCTTGATCAGGGTGACGGTCATCTAGAGCGCCTTGAACTCGTCGAAGGGTTCGCGACAGGAGTTGCAGCGGCGCAACGCCTTGCACGCGGTGGATCCGAAGCGGGAGACCTCGGTGGTGTCACGTGAGCCGCACAGTGGACAGGTGACCTGCCGGACGCTGAGCCCCAGGGTCACCGGTCCGCCCGCGTCGCGGGGCCCCGGGGGCGCGATGCCGAACTCGCGCAGCTTGTCCTTGCCGGCCTGGCTCATCCAGTCGGTCGTCCACGCAGGCGAGAACTGCATCTCGACCTGCGCCGCGTAGCCGGCCCGCCGGGCCTCGTGCTCGATCCGGCCGCGGATGGCCTCCATCGCGGGGCAACCGGAGTAGGTCGGCGTGATCACCACACGCACCGTCCGATCCGCCTCGTCGGCCACACAGCTGCGCAGGATGCCGAGGTCCTCGATCGTGATGACCGGCACCTCCGGGTCGGGGATTGCCGCAATGGCGTCACGGACCGACAGCACGGGGCGCTCCACCGTTCTCGCTGCGCTCATCGACGCGCTCCTCGGCGCTCGGGTCCTCGCTTCGCCGCGATCCGCACGCTGACGTCGCTCACCACTGCGCCCCAGGGTGTGAACGCGCGATGTGCTGCAGCTGCGCCAGCAGGTAGCCCATCGCCCTCGAGTGCACCCCGTCGCGTCCGCCGCGGGCGTGCCAGCGCCCATCCTCCGGCAGTTCGAGCGTCGCCTCCGCCACGACCCGCTCGACGTATGCCGTCGCCGCCGCCTCGAGGCTCGAGGGCAGCACTCCCAGGCCGGTCGCCGCCGCGGCCTGGCTGGCCGGGTCGTCGGCGAACAGCTCCGAGACGTATGGCGCGACCCGCCCCAGCGCGTCCTGCATCCGCTCGTGCGACTCGACGGTCCCGTCGCCGAGGCGCAGCACCCACTGGGTGGCGTGGTCGCGGTGGTAGTCGACCTCCTTGACCGCCTTCTGCGCCACCCCGGCGACCGTCTCGTCCGTGGAGGAGGTGAGCGCGGCATACAGCTCGCACTGGTAGGAGGAGAACCACAGCATCCGGGCCAACTCGAAGCCGAAGTCGCTGCGCTCCTGCTCGACGAGGTGCACGTTGCGGAAATCGCGCTCGTCGCGCAGGTAAGCGAGGTCGTCCTCGCTGCGGCCGGTGCCGTCCAGCTCGCCGACGCGGGTCAACAGCGCCCGGGCCTGACCGAGCAGGTCGAGCGCGATGTTGCCGAGGGCCATGTCCTCCTCGATCTGCGGCGCGCGGCTGATCCACTCGCCGAGCCGCTGGGCGTAGACGAGCGCGTCGTCGGCCACACCGAGGACGTAGCGCGGCAGCAACTCGTCCGCGCTCGGCACGGGTAGGGCACGACCCGGTGAGGTCGTGTCGATTACCTTGTCACTCATACGCTTTCGGCCCTTCCTCGGAAGTCCACGCGAAGCATCGGAGCGAAGCGGAGAACTTCGCGGGTGTTACAGGTATTCGACGTCGTCGGGCACGTCGTAGAAGGTGGGATGGCGGTAGACCTTGTCGGCGGCCGGGTCGAAGAACGAGTCGCGCTCGTCGGGGCTGCTCGCCTCGATGTCGCTCGACCGCACGACCCACAGCGAGACGCCCTCCTGCCGGCGGGTGTAGAGGTCACGGCCGTTGCGCAGGGCCATCTGGGCGTCGGGGGCGTGCAGCGAGCCGACATGTACGTGCGACAGTCCCCGCTTGCCCCTGACGAAGACCTCCCAGAGCGGCCAGCTGCGGCCGGCCTGCGGGGTGGGCTGGTCGCCCGTCGGGGTGTCGGTCATGCCGTCTGTTCGCGCTCCTCGGCTGCGGGGTCGCTCCGCTCCGTCGTCGCCGCGTCCGTCGCCGCTCATGCCGCTTGTTCCTTCCCGGCGCGTTTGTCGGCGTAGGCGTTCGCGGCGTCTCGCGCCCAGGCACCCTCGTCGTGCGCAGCGTTGCGCCACGCGAGCCGTTCGCGGTTGCAGGCGCCGTCGCCCTTGATGACCCGCCAGAACTCGTCCCAGTCGATCGGCCCGAAGTCCCAGTGACCACGCTCCTCGTTCCAGGCGAGGTCAGGGTCGGGCAGCTTGAGACCGAGCTTCTGGGCCTGGGGCACCATCATGTCGATGAACTTCTGCCGGAGGTCGTCGTTGCTGAATCGCTTGATGCCCCAGGCCATGTTCTGCTCGGTGTGGCCTCCTTGGGCGGCGGCGTCACCGGTGTCGGGCGGGCCGAACATCATCAGCGACGGCCACCACCAGCGGTCGGCCGCGTCCTGGGCCATCGCCTTCTGCTCGTCGGTGCCGCGCGCGAGGTTCCACAGGATCTCGAAGCCCTGCCGCTGGTGGAAGGACTCCTCCTTGCAGACCCGGATCATGGCCCGGGCGTACGGGCCGTAGGAGCACCGGCACAGCGGCACCTGGTTCATGATGGCCGCCCCGTCGACCAGCCACCCGATGGCACCGCAGTCTGCCCAGGTGAGCGTGGGGTAGTTGAAGATCGAGGAGTACTTCTGCCTGCCGCTCATCAGCTTGTCGAGCAGCTCGGCCCGGTCGACGCCCAGCGTCTCGGCGGCGCTGTAGAGGTAGAGCCCGTGGCCGGCCTCGTCCTGCACCTTGGCCATCAGGATCGCCTTGCGCCGCAACGACGGAGCGCGGGTGATCCAGTTGCCCTCGGGCTGCATGCCGATGATCTCGGAGTGCGCGTGCTGCGCGATCTGCCGGATCAACGTCTGCCGGTAGGCGTCCGGCATGTCGTCGCGCGGCTCGATCCGCTTGTCGGCGGCGATCAGCTCGTCGAACGACATCCCGTCGCCGCGCTGTGCGCTTTCGGCGCCATCGGCGACGGTCTGGTCGTACTCCCCCGACTCGGCGGCGTTGAGGGGCTCGTCGGGGTCGATGAAGTCGTTGCCGTACATGCCTCCAGTATGCCGGGTTGTTACATCTGCTTGCAATATGGGTCCAAAAGTGTCACAAGCGCTCCACCTGAGAGGATGGCTCGATGACCACGACGGAGCCGCACGAGCACGACCACGAGCACCAGCACGGGTCGTCGGACGGCCCGATCGCCGATGCGAGTGTGCGCACGGCCAGGACCAGCGACGCGCCGGCGGTGGGGCGCGTGCAGGCGGCGGTGTGGGAGGACGCCTACGCCGAGATCCTCTCCCCCGAGCTGCTGGTGCAGTTCGAGGAGCAGTCGTTCGCCAAGGCCTGGCGCGCCACCCTCGAGGAGCCGCCCAGCTCACGGCACCGGTTGCTCGTGGCCTGTGCCGGTCCGCAGGTGGTCGGCTTCGTGGCCCTCGGCCCGAGCGGCGACCCCGACGCCGGCGCGGACCACGGCGAGCTGCTCACGCTCGGGGTCCACCCGCAGGCCCGACGTGTCGGCCATGGCTCGCGGCTGCTGAACGCGGCCGTGGACACCATGCGCGTGGTCGGGTTCGAGCAGTGTGTGGCCTGGCTGCTCGCCACCGACGAGACCACTCGGGCCTTCCTCGAGGTGGCGGGCCTCGCGCCGGACGGCGCCTTCCGTGACCGCGTCATCGACCCCGACGGGTCGGTGGTCCGCGAGGTCCGCCTCGCAGTAGACCTGTCGACGCCGTGACCGACGGCGGGGCACCGTCGCCGAGCCTGCCCGCCGAGCGTCGACGCGCCGTGCTGCGACAGGGGCTCTCCGTCGGGGTCGCCACCGGGGCATACGGCATCAGCATCGGCGCGCTCGCCGTCGCCGCGGGCCTGTCCCTGTGGCAGGCGATGGCCCTGTCGCTGCTGCTGTTCAGCGGCGGTTCGCAGTTCGCCCTGGTGGGCGTCATCGCGGCGGGCGGCTCCGGCGCCGCGGCGATCACGACCTCGACGCTGCTCGGCATCCGCAACGGCCTCTACGGGCTGCAGGTCTCCCGGATCCTCGGGGCACACGGACTGCGCCGCCTCGCGGCCGCCCAGCTGACCATCGACGAGTCGACCGCAGTCGCGGTCGGCCAACCCGAGCCGGCCGCTGGCCGGCTCGGCTTCTGGGTGACCGGCGGCGCCGTCTTCGTGCTCTGGAACCTGATGACCTTCGTCGGCGCCCTCATCGGCGACCTGCTCGGTGACCCGCGGCAGTACGGTCTGGACGCGGCCGCCGCGGCAGCCTTCTGTGCGCTGTTGTGGCCGAGGTTGCGCTCCAGGGACGGGCGCGCCGCCGCGGCCCTGGCCGCCGTGCTCGCCCTGCTCGTCGCTCCCGCGGCACCGGCCGGCATACCGGTCCTGGTGGCGGCGGTCGCTGCCGTGGTGGTCGGCCTGCGGCCCGGTCGACCCGCTCCGGCGACGCGATGAGGACGACGCGATGAGCCTGTGGGCGACCGTCCTGGTCGCGAGCGCCCTGTCGTTCCTGCTGAAGCTGGGCGGTTACGTCGTCCCCCACCACTGGCTCGACGGGCCCCGGATCTCCCGTGTGACCGGGCTGCTCCCGGTGGCGCTGCTGTCGGCCCTGGTCATGACCCAGGCCTTCACGACGAGCGGCGGCGCGCCGATCCTCGATGCGCGCGCGGCCGCGGTCGGCGTGGCGGTCGTGGCGCTGCTGCTGCGCGCGCCCTTCCTCGTGGTCATCATCCTGGCCGCGGCGACAGCGGCGGCACTGCGTGCCTTCGGCTGGGGCTGACCTGCGGGTCGAGCCTCAGGACGTCCTGCGGTGTGGGCGCCCCGACCGCCCGAACGCAGGACATCCCTGGCCGACCTGCGGGTCGAGCCTCAGGACGTCCTGCGGTGTGGGTGCCCCGACCGCCCGAACGCAGGACGTCCTGAGCGAGGTCAGCCCCCGGGCCACCGCGGCGGCGGATGGTCAGGACCGGGAGAGGCGCCAGGCCCGCACCGCCTGCCGGTATGCCGACTGCTCACCCTGGCGATCGCGCGCGACCCGGCACTCCTCCGCCCTGGCCAGGTGTGCCCGCCACTGCTCGTCGCGCGCCAGCGGCTCGGCCCCCGATCGCAGGTGCTGCATCATCCGCTCGCCGTCGCGGGCGAACAGGACCAACCGCCAGATCGCGTAGAGCGCGACGAGCGGGATGATGATGACGCCGAGGCCGAGCAGCACCGACTGCCACCGGCCGTCGAGCACGAGCAGCACGCCGCGCCATCCGATGGTGCCCGCGTAGAAGACCAGGATCGCGAAGGTGACCAGCGCGGTGATGCGCTCGCGGGCGACGCTCACGGCATACTCCCTGCCACGCTCAGGCCAGCCCGAGGTAGTGCTCGAGCCCGATGGTCAGGCCCGGGCGCGAGGCGACCTCGCGGACACCGGTGAGGACCCCCGGCATGAAGCTGACGCGGTCGAAGGAGTCGTGCCGCAGCGACAGCGCCTCGCCGGCCGCCCCGAAGAGCACCTCCTGGTGGGCGACCCGTCCACGCAGCCGCAGCGCGTGCACCGGTATGCCGTCCACCCGCGCGCCGCGCGCACCGTCCGGATCGGAGGTGGTGGCGTCCGGCGGCGCGGGCAGGTCGGCCTCACGGCGGGCCGCGGCGATGAGTGCGGCGGTGCGGGACGCCGTTCCGGAGGGCGCGTCGACCTTGTCCGGGTGGTGCAACTCGACGACCTCCACGGACTCGTAGAAGCGCGCGGCCTGTCTGGCGAAGGACATCATCAGCAGGGCGCCGATCGCGAAGTTCGGCGCGACGAGCACGCCGACCCCGGGGTGGTCGGCCAACTGGGTGCGGAGGGTCTCGAGCCGGTCGTCGGTCCATCCGGTGGTGCCCACCACCACGTGCACGCCCCGGTCGACGCAGTGTGCGACGTTGGCCGGGGAGGCGTCGGGAACCGTCAGCTCCACGGCCACCTGCGCACCCGCCAGGTCGCCGAGGTCGTCTGCGTGGCCGAACCGGCCGACCAGGTCGAGATCGGTGGCATCCTCGATGGCGCCGCACGCCTGCGTGCCCATCCGCCCGGCCGCCCCGATGACGGCGACGCCGATCCGTTCGCTCACGTCGGTCAGACTAGTTGGCCCGGTCGCGCTGCTGGTGCTCGGCGTCGCCCATCGGGGTGGTGCGGCAGCTGACCGGGTCGGCAGGCGTGGCCGCCACGCCCACATCGCGCTCGGGGTCGCGAACCAGCAGCCACGAGACGACTCCGCCCAGGGCCAGGAGCACCACGCAGACCCACAAGGCCCGCGCGTAGCCGGCGGCAAACACCACCGGCCGCGCGTAGTCGTCTCCGCGGAGGCCGACGGCCGCCGGCAGAGCCGCGACCGCGAGCAGCGAGCCGGCGCGTGCGACGGCGTTGTTGATGCCGCTCGCGATGCCGGCGTTGCGGTCGGGGGCGGCCGCCAGGACGGTCGACGTCAGGGGCGCGACGAGCAGGCACAGCCCCACCGAGAAGGCGAGGAGCCCGGGCAGCACCTCGGTCCAGTAGCTCACGTGCTCGCCCACGCCCACGAGCAGGGCGGCACCGGCGGCGCACGCGAACGGGCCCAAGGTCATCGGCAGCCGCGGGCCGATGCGGGTCGCCAGCTCGCCGCCGCGCGAGGCAAACAGCAGCATCATCACGGTGACCGGCACGGTGGCCATCCCGGCTCGTAGCGGGCCGTAGCCGCTCACCGTCTGAAGTTGGAGGACGAGGAAGAACATCAAGGCGCCCAGCGCGGCATACACCAGCAGGGTCATCCCATTGGCGGCGCTGAACTGGCGGCTGGCGAACAGGTGCGTCGGCATCATGGGGTGCAGCCGCCTCTGCTCGACCGGGACGAACGCGAGCCCGGCAAGCAGTCCCACGGCCGCGCTGGTCGCCACGGCCGCCACCGGCAGGGTGGTCGCCTCGATGAGCGCGAAGGTGACGCCCACCAGCGAGAGGGTCGCCAGGCCCGCCCCGGCGACGTCGAAGTGCTGCGCGGACTCGGTGTCCCGGCTCTCCGGGGCGTGGCGCAGCGTGATGAGCACGGTGACCGCGGCGAGCGGGAGGTTGATCAGGAAAACCCAGCGCCAGCTGGCGTATTCGACCAACCAGCCGCCCACGAACGGTCCGACCGCGGTGGCGATCCCGCCGAAGCCCGCCCACGCTCCGATGGCCCGGCCACGGTCCTCGGTGCGGAAGGCGGACTGGATCATGGCCAGGCTGCCGGGTGTGAGGAGTGCGCCGCCGATGCCCTGCAGGACCCGCGCGGCGATCAGCTGACTCGGGTCCTGCGCCGCGGCGCACAGCGCGGACGCCAGCGCGAACCACCCGACGCCGATCAGGAAGACGCGCCGTCTGCCGTAGCGGTCCCCCAGCGACCCCCCGACCAGGATGAGCGAGGCCAGGGCGAGCAGGTAGCCGTTGGTGATCCACTGCAGCTGGGCCAGGCTCGCATCCAGGTGCTCGCCGATCTGGCGCAGCGCGACGTTGACGACCGACCCGTCGAGCATGGCCATCCCCGAGCCGAGAGCGGTCGCGACGACCACCCACCGACCGCTGGCGGAACGGAAGGACAGGCCCGCGGGCGTGGCGATGGTCACGTCACAGGACCTTCGGGGTGGGGCGCGACGCGCGACGCCCCGGAATCTGGCAGGCTCGGACCATGAGCACCACGGCGCGGACCGCGCGCGACACCCGCCGGATGGGCGTGGAGACCACCGGCATCGAGATCATCGACGAGGCCGAGCGGACAGCGCGTCCGTTCGACCTGTTCTGGCCGTGGTTTGCGGCCAATGTCTCCGTCTTCGGCATCAGCTACGGCTCGTTCATCCTGGGTTTCGGCATCTCCTTCGGCCAGGCCATCTTCGTCGCCGTCGTCGGCATCATCCTCAGCTTCCTCGCCTGCGGTGTCATCGCCATCGCGGGCAAGCGCGGCTCGGCACCGACCATGATCCTGTCGCGCGCGGCGTTCGGCGTGCAAGGGCAGAAACTGCCCGGCGTCGTCTCGTGGCTCGTGTCCATCGGGTGGGAGACCTTCCTCGCCATCCTCGCAACCCTGGCGACCGCCACCGTGTTCCGCGAGCTCGGCTGGGGCGGCGGCACGGCCACCAAGATCGGTGCGTGCGTCGTGGTCGCGGCGCTGATCGTCCTCGCCTCCGTCGCCGGCTACCACTTCATCATGAAGCTGCAGTCGGTGCTGACCTGGATCACGGGGATCGTGACCATCGTCTACATCGTCCTGACCCTCAAGGACGTCGACGTCTCCACCGTGACCTCGCTGCCGAGCGGCTCCAGCCAGGCCGTGATCGGCGCCCTGGTCATGGTGATGACCGGGTTCGGGCTGGGCTGGATCAACATCTCCGCCGACTGGTCCCGCTACCAGCGCCGTGACGCCTCCGGACCGGCGGTCGTCTTCTGGAACACCTTCGGCGGGGCCCTCGCCCCCGTGCTGCTGGTCATCTTCGGCATCGCGCTGGCCGGCTCGTCGAAGAAGCTGTCCGACGGCATCGCCGCCGACCCGATCGGCACCCTCGCGACCATCCTGCCGACGTGGTTCCTCGTGCCGTTCCTCATCGCGAGCGTGCTGGCCCTGGTCAGTGGCGCGGTCCTCGGCATCTACTCCTCCGGCCTCACCCTGCTCTCCCTCGGGGTCCGCATCCCCCGTCCGTCGGCGGCCCTGATCGACGGAGTGATCCTGACCCTCGGCACGATCTACGTGGTGTTCTTCGCCGAGACCTTCCTCGCGCCGTTCCAGTCGTTCCTCATCACCCTCGGCGTGCCGCTCGCGGCCTGGGCCGGCGTGATGATGGCCGACATCGCGTTGCGCAGGCGGGACTACGAGGACGACGCGCTCTTCGACTCCCGCGGCCGGTATGGCTCGTTCGACTGGGTCGCGATCGGCACCATGGTCGTGACGTCGGTCATCGGCTGGGGCCTGGTCATCAACAACTTCGCCCAGGACGCCGCCTGGAACAACTGGCAGGGCTACCTGCTCGGGCCGCTCGGCCTCGGTGGCCGGGACGGCAACTGGGCCTATGCCAACCTCGGCGTCATCCTCGCGCTCGCGCTGTCGTTCGTGGTCACCTACCTGGCACGACGGCCGGTGGTGCGTCGCCAGGAGAGCGGGTATGCCGTGCCGGTCGCCGAGGACGCGTGAGCTCCCCCACCGGCGTCCCGGACGACGCCTGGCTCGTCGCCATCGACCTGCAGAACATCTTCGGTGATCCCCAGAGCCCTTGGGCGGCACCGCGGTTCGAGGAGTCGGTGGACGCGACGCTTCGCCTGGCCGAGGCCTTCGGCGAGCGCTGCGTCTTCACGCGGTTCGTCGCGCCACAGCGACCGAGCGGGTCGTGGGTCCCCTACTACGAGGAGTTCTCCTTCGCCCTCCAGCCGCCGGACGCGAACGTCTACCGGCTGGACGACCGGATCGCGACCCACGCGGGTCGGACCGTCTCCGCCACGACCTTCGGAAAATGGGGCACCGACCTGGCCGCGATCACCGGCCCCGAGCCACACCTCGTGGTCTGCGGCGTGGCGACCGACTGCTGCGTGCTGTCGACCGTGCTGCCGGCTGCCGACGCCGGTGCCCGCGTCACCGTGGTCACCGACGCCTGTGCCGGCTCGACCGACGAAGCGCACCAGCAAGCGCTCGCCGCGATGGCGCTCTACGCCCCCCTCGTCGGCTTCACCACGACCGACAAGCTGCTCACGACGAGCTGAGTGCCAAGCGCAGGTCCCGGCCGATGATGCCGGACAGTCGCTCGGCCTCCTGCGCGATGGCCACGTCGGGTCGGCGTCGCTGGTCGAGCCAGCAGACCGTGAGCTCGTCGCGCTTGAGAGCCCACGTCCCACAGACGACGCCACCGACGATCAGCGGGTTGGCCTTGCGGGTGACGGCATCGCGTCTCGACGACGGGGTGACCTTGACGTCCTTGGTGCCGGGACCGATCACCCACTGGTCGTGCCCGGGAAGGAACCGCACGGCCTCTGACGGCTGCACCGCGGCGAGTTCGTCGACGTCCTCCCGCATGACGTACGCGGTGGTCCCCTCGACATCGACCGTGACCAGGCGGTCACCCAGCCCGGAGATCCAGCCGTTAAGTCGCTTGCGACCCGCGCTCAGCCCATCGCCGAGCCAGTAGTGCACGTGCTCGAGAGTGGCAGGGCCGTAGGTCCGGAAATAGGCGGTGACGGCCCGCGGTCCCGCGTCCTCGAGGTCCGGGATGCCCCGCCAGAGCGGGTTGTCGTCGAGGCGCTGGAAGGTGTGCTGTCCGTCGCGGGCTGGACCGAAGGCCATGTCCCCCTGCCAGGTCAGCGGCTTGATCAAGGTGCCCGCGCCCTCGTCGAAGACCGGCTTCAGGTGGCGGTACGCGCGGTGTCGGGTCAGCGCATCACCGAGCTCGTGGACGGTCAACGGCCCGTCGCTGAGAGCCTCCCGCACCGCGGCCCGGAAGTCGGGCCAGTCCGACGGCCTGAGCCGGTAGTGCTCCACCCAGCTCGGCAGCTCCCACTGCCGCCCGGCCGATCGGAGCGCGAGGTACACGCCGCCGTCCTCGGCCGACAGGTAGTGCATCGACCCGCGGAAGACGAACGCCTTGATCACCGCCCCATCCGCCAGCGCCTGCGCGAGCTCGCCGGCCCTGGAGGCGTTGCGTCGTGTCCTGACCGCAAGCTCGGCGAGGGCCTCGTCCATCGAGAGGACCGCACCGAGCCGGCGGACGACGCCGGCCGCCGACTCGGACCCGACCGGGTCGAGCAGGTGTCGCCCCATCCGCCAGGCCAGCGCCTGCGTCCACGTGATCCTGGCTTTCGTCGACGTGCTCATCTGCGCAGCCTCGCATCGATTCCGGACGATGATCGTCCTGCTGGCGGATTGACCCGCCCCGTTCCCCGAGGTGCGGGAAGATCGCTCAGGGCAGAGCCGCCGACACCGAGGGGCGCACATGCCGGATCGAGTAGGGCACAGGGCCGTCTCCTGGGCGTCCGCGGGAGCGTTCGGCCGCTCCTTCTGGCAGCCGCCGAGGGCCCACGGCGACGTCATCGTGGGTCGCGAAGTCAGTTTCCTCGAGCTCTTCTACGACCTGGTCTACGTCGTGGTCGTGGGCCAGGCGGCTCGACACCTGTCCGAGCAGGTGACCTGGGCGGGCCTGGGCCGCTTCACCGTCGTCTTCGGTCTGATCTGGTTCGCCTGGGTCAACGGCGCGATCTACCACGACCTGCACGGCCGGGCGGAGGGCCGGACCCGCTCGTATGTCTTCCTGCAGATGGGGGTCCTCGCTCTGCTCGCGGTGTTCACCGGCGGCGCCACCGCAGGCGACGGCCCGGCCTTCGCCGTCGTCTACGCGATCTACCTGTTTCTGCTCGGCTGGCTCTGGTACTCGGTGCGGCGCCAGGACGACCGGGCCTTTCGTCGCATCACGACGCCCTACATCCTCGGGGTCCTCGTCTCGGCGACGGTCATGGCGCTCAGCGCGGCGCTGCCGGATGGGATGCGGTTGGCCGTCTGGGCGGTGGTCGTGGTGGGGTGGCTCGGCGGCATCACGGTCCTGGACTGGCGCAACGGTGCCACCCGAGACACGAGCCTCAGCGCCAGCGAGTCGATGATCGAGAGGTTCGACCTGTTCACGATCATCGTCCTCGGAGAGGTGGTGGTCGGCGTCGTGGCCGGCATCGCCGATGCTGGCCGGACGCCGGTCGCGGTGGTCACGGGCATCCTCGGCCTCGGCGTCGGGTTCGCCTACTGGTGGAGCTATTTCGATTTCGTCGGGGCTCGGCGGGTCGCCTCCCGGCGCGGGGCCTTGTCCCGTTGGGTCGTCGGGCACCTGCCGGTGACGATGACCATCGCAGCCACCGGCGCGGTGATGGTCAGCATGGTCGATCACGCGTCGAGCGGTCACGCGCCTGACCCGGCTCCCCTGGTGCTGTCGCTGTCGGTCGCCGTCGGCGTCCTGGCCCTCGTCGTCCTGGCAACCTCGCTGGCCGACTGGCATGACCTTGCTGCGGTGTACCGGCCGGTGTCCGTCGCCCTGGCGGTGGCGGCCGCGGTCGTCCTCGGCATCGGGTGGCTGGCTCCTCCGCCCTGGACCCAGATCCTGCTCGTCACCCTGGTTCTCGGAGCCGTCTGGTTCTTCGGGATGGTGACGTGGTTCTCGTCCACCCATCACGGGCAGGCTCCCGGCCGGCCCGGACGACCGTCGGGGTGATCGGACGAGGCTTCGCGGACTCAGCGGGCGGCAGCACGTTCGACGTCGCTGCGCAGGATGCAGAACTCGTTGCCCTCGGGGTCGGCGAGCACGGCCCAGCCACCGTCCGGCTGCCGCTGGTCGTCCACCAACGTGGCACCGAGACCGAGCAACCGCTCCACCTCCTCATCACGGGTGCGGTCCGTGGGCCGCAGGTCGAGGTGGATCCGGTTGCGCAGCTGCTTGGCGTCGGGCACGTCGATGAAGAGCAACTGCCCCGGCCCGTCCGGATCGATGATCATGCACTCCTCGTGGCTGGGCTCGTTCGGGTCGTCGGGGATCTCGGTCCAGCCGAGCACCTTTGACCACCAGACCGACTGGTCGTAGGCGTTGAGGGCGTTGACGGTGGTGTGCGAGATGCGTGAGGTCATGGCGGGCACGGTATGCGCCACCCGGCCTTCCGGTCACACCATTTCCGGCGGGCCGTGCCGAGACGGAGCCGATCGACAGGTGGCTCAGGCGTTCTCGCGGCGGAAGGTAGCGGTGCCCCACCAGACGCCCAGCGCACACAGCACGATCGCCCACCCGGTCCCCCAGGCCAGCTCGGAGCCCGCGCCGCCGGTGAAGAGTCCTCGCACGGCGTCGACCACGTGCCGGGTCGGCATCACGTCGCTCACGTCCAACAGCCACTTCGGCCCGATCGTCATCGGCAGCAGGATGCCGGAGAGCAGCAGGACGGGCATCATCACCATGTTGATGACCGGCGCCATGACGTCCTCGCTCTTGGTGGTGAGCGCGAGCGCGTTCGACGACGCGGCGCAGGCCCCGCCGATCAGCAGCGTGAGCACGACTCCGAGCACCGCGCCCTGCCACGAGGCGCGCATGCCCATGAGGTAGCCGAGCGCCACGAGGATGATCGCCTGCACCAGCAGCTGGGTCAGGTCGCGCCACAAGCGGCCCATCAGAAGGGCCGTCCGGCTGGCCGGGGTGACCCGCTCGGCCTCGATGACGCCCTCGCGCCACTCCCCGATCAGGCTGAAGCCGGCGAAGAACGCGCCGAAGATGCCCAGCTGCACGAGTAGCCCCGGCACGAAGAAGGTGTAGGCGTTGTCGTAGCCGAAGGTCTTGACCACGTCCTTGAGCAACGGGCCGAAGAGCAGCAGGTAGAGCACCGGTTGGAGCATGCCGATGATCACCCAGGCCGGGTTGCGCAGGTTCATCCGCAGCTGGCGGCGGAAGACGATCGAGGATTCCCTCAGGAAGGTCATGTCAGGGCTCCTTCGAGCTCGTGGTCGGTGGGCTCGGGACCGTCGTCGGCGCTCGCATCCTGGGCGTCGCGCAGCGAGCGTCCGGTCAGGGAGAGGAACACGTCGTCCAGCGTGGGACGGATGACCTCGATCGACTCCAGGGTCACACCCGCGGTGGTGAGGTCGCGCAGCAGCGAGGGCACCACGCGGCCGGCCCGAGGCACTCGCCCGCGGACATGGCTGCCATCGACCTCGGGCCTGGCCCTGCCGTCGGTGACCGCGGCGACGCGCTCGGCCGCCACTCCCAGCTGCCGCGGGTCAAGGATCTCGAGGTCCACCAGGTCACCGGAGACCTGCGCCTTGAGATTGTCCGCCGTGTCCGAGGCGACGATGCGACCGCGATCGATGATGACGATCCGGTCGCTGAGCACGTCCGCCTCGTCGAGGTAGTGCGTGGTGAGGAAGACGGTGGCTCCCCGCCGCGTCCGCAGCTCGGCGATGTGCTGCCACAGGTTGGCGCGTGCCTGCGGGTCCAGGCCGGTGGTCGGTTCGTCGAGGAAGACGAGTGTGGGCTCGTGGATCAGGCCCATGACGATGTCGAGGCGTCGCTTCTGACCGCCGGACATGTTCTTGGGCATCCGCTCCCACAGTCCGTCCAGCTGGAACTGGTCGAACAGCTCGTGGCCACGGCGCTGCACCTCAGCCCTGGACCGCCCGTAGAGCATCCCGTGGTCCATCACCTCGTCCCCGGCCCGGGCCCCGCTGAACGCGCCTCCGGCCTGGGAGACGTAGCCGATGCTGCGCCGCACGTCCTGCGACTGGCGCACCACGTCATACCCAGCCACGGTGGCCGTGCCCGCCGTCGGCCGCAGCAGCGTGGTGAGCATCCGCAGCGTGGTGGTCTTGCCCGCACCGTTGGGACCGAGGAACCCGACCACCTCACCCTCGGCGACGTCGAGGTCGACTCCGTCGACGGCGCGGACCTCGCTCTTGCGCTTGCCCTTGCCGGCCTGGAACGTCTGGACCAGACCTCGTGCATGGATCATGGGTGCTCCCTCGTCACATCTGATCAAGCTTGAACCTCAAATATTCAAACTTGATCACAGTCCTTGTCAAGCGAATTCGTCACCCGGCCGAACCGGGCGGCGCCGATGGGTGGGCCAGCAGAGAACGTGTAACTCATCGGGCCAACCGCAGGCACGGCACATACGATATATCGCGATATAGCGTGTTGTCACGATCTTCTTGACGCCCCTGCGTGCAGGACGCGAGGACAGCGCCGTCAGCCGCGCAGAAGCTGCCGGTAGCGCCGCCGGTCGGCGTCCATCTGCCAACCGGGGTCGTCCGGCGGCGGGGCCCAGCGGGTCGGCTCCCCCGCGAAGGCGAAGGATCCGTCCCGGACCTGGTCGAGCAGCTGCTCGAGCCACTCGCGCTCGGTCCGGTCCATCCGCGACCACAGGTCAGCGACCGCCGGCAGGTGTGGCGGGCTGGCGTCCGGGTCGCCCTCGGCCGGCGCGGTGAGCCGTTCGGTGTGCGCGCGGCGAAGCGCCTCCAACCGACGTTCGAGCAGGTCGATGAAGTCCGCCCGGCTCACCATCGGCAACAGCAGCACAGCGGTGTGGAAGGCGAGCGGCGCCAGCGGGTCGACCCGCTCCATCGCGTCACGGAAGAGGCGTGCGAACTCGGCCTTGCCGCCGTCGGTCACCGTGTAGACCGCGACGTCCCGCCCGCCGTCGACCAGATCGTGCCGCGCCAGGTGCCCTTGCCCGGTCAGCGTCGAGAGCGAGGAGTAGATGGACCCGGGCTTGATGTGGGCCCATTCGTCGATCCGCCAGGACATCAGCTCCCTGCGGATCTGGTAGCCGTTGACCGGCTCGAACAGCATGACGGCACCGAGCACCAGCAGTCGGGTCTCGGCGGCGGCCATGACCGGAGTCTAGGCAGGAGCGCGTCGGGCGGCGCCGACTGCGCCTCGCTGACCAACCCCCACCGGTATGCCGTTCGCCGCGTCCGCGGCGATCTCGAGACCGACCCGGGTGCACCGCACGCCCTTGTTCACGGGCCGGACCCCTCGCGGTCATCCGGGTCGGGCCTCGGCTGCTCGCCCTCGCGCCGGCTGATCTGCTTGTTGAACGTGACCTTCACCGACTGGAAGCCCTTGAGCTGCTGCGCGCGAGCCGAGCCACGGTAGGCACGCTCGTCCGCGTCCGTCAGCTGCACGTCGTCGGTGAAGGGCGTGAGCAGCGCCCGCGGATAGAGCCGCTTGGCCCGCACCACGTTGAGCTCCACGGCCAGCACCACGCCGACGGCGCCGAGGAAGATCCAGCCCAGCAGTCCGAGGACCACCGCGAAGACGCCGTAGGTGTCGCTGGAGTCCCTGACGACGTGCCCGGCGTAGGTCGTGCCGAAGGCCTGCAGCACCTGCCACACGACTGCCGCGGTCAGCGCCCCCGGGGCCGCTTGGCGCACGGTCTGGCGATGCGCCGTCGAGATGCGGAAGGCCAGGACGAAGACCGCGGCGTTGACCAGGACCGATCCAGCCAGCAGCAGCACCTGCCCGATCCAGCCCAGGTCGACGCCGTAGGCGCCCGCCGCGGCTCCGAGTGCCGAGAGCACCGTGGTGCCGATCAGGGCCAACCCGGCGGTGCCGATCAGCATCAGGCTGCGCAGTCGGGCCAGGAAGGGGTTCGGCCGGCGGTGCCTCGGCACTGCCCAGCACACGTTCATCGCGTTCTGCAGTGCCTGGGCGATTCCCAGCGCGCCGTAGATCGCTACGGCGACGCCGACCACGACGGCGGCGACGCTGCCGCTGAGACCGCCCGGCTGGTCGAGCTGCCGGCCGATCACGGGGACCTGTCGAAGGGCCGAGTCGAGGATCTGGTGCTGCAGCGCCGGGTCGTTCTGGAGGACGAATCCGAGGATGGAGGACAGGAGCAGCAACAACGGGAAGAGCGAGAGGAAGCCGTAGTAGGTGATGAGCGCCGCCAGGTAGGCGCCCTGGTCGTCGAAGAACTTGTAGACGACCGCCAGTGGGAAGCCTGCCCACGGGTGCTTGCGTTGGTAGGCGTCAAGACGTTCGGCGGCTCCCATGTCCCTCCTTCGTCCGACCACGGTCGTCGCCTTCTATCGTGCCCGACGAACGTGGGCGGCGCCGCCGGCCGGCCGATCTCCCGACGGGGGTTCCGCCAGCCCCCTGGTTGGCCATGGTTCGTGTGTGCCAACGAGAGCGGCCCGGCACACCACCAGGTGTGCCGGGCCGTCCGAGCCTCGCTACGCTCGATTCTCACGCCTCCGTCAGCCATCTTGTCGCGGCCGACTCCTCGGCGCTCCGAGCCTCGCTACGCTCGATTCTCACGCCTTCTTCGTCAGCCATCTTGTCGCGGCCGACTCCTCGACGCTCCGAGCCTCGCTACGCTCGATTCTCACGCCATCGTCGTCAGCCGGCTGCGTCCTCCGACGTCGCCGGAGCCGCGTTGTCGCCGCCACCCTTGCCGCCGCGACGGCGACGGTTGCGACGGGGACGGTTGCCACCCTCCGAACCGGAGTCGGCGGCAGCGTCGCCGTCCTCGGAACCGGAGTCGGCCGCCGGAGCCTCCTGCGCCGGGGCCTCCTGCGCCGGAGCGGACGCCGTGGCCGGGGCCTCGGCACCTGCGTCGTCGGCGAGGACCGCCGCGAGCGACAGCTTGCCGCGCGGGTCGATCTCCTTGAGCTCGACCTGGATCTTCTGGCCGATGGACAGCACGTCCTCGACCGCGTCGATCCGCTTGCCGCCGACCAGCTTGCGCACCTCGGAGATGTGCAGCAGGCCGTCCTTGCCCGGCAGCAGCGAGATGAACGCGCCGAAGGTCGTGGTCTTGACCACGGTCCCCAGGAAGCGCTCGCCCACCTCGGGCATCTGCGGGTTGGCGATCGCGTTGATCTGCGCCCGAGCGGCGTCGGCCGAGGGGCCGTCGGTGGCACCGATGTAGATGGTGCCGTCGTCCTCGATCGAGATCTGCGCGCCGGTCTCGTCCTGGATCTGGTTGATCATCTTGCCCTTCGGGCCGATGACCTCGCCGATCTTGTCGACCGGGACCGTGACGCTGATGACGCGAGGAGCGTAGGGGCTCATCTCGTCGGGCACGTCGATGGCCTCGTTCATGACGTCCAGGATGTGCAGGCGCGCGTCGCGGGCCTGGGTGAGCGCGCCACCGAGCACCGAGGCGGGGATGCCGTCGAGCTTGGTGTCGAGCTGGATCGCGGTGACGAACTCCCGCGTGCCGGCGACCTTGAAGTCCATGTCACCGAACGCGTCCTCGGCGCCGAGGATGTCGGTCAGTGCCGCATACTGCGTCTGACCGTCGACCTCCGCGGAGACGAGACCCATGGCGATGCCCGCGACCGGGGCGCGCAGCGGCACACCGGCGTTGAGCAGCGACAGCGTCGAGGCGCAGACCGAGCCCATCGAGGTCGAGCCGTTGGAGCCGAGCGCCTCGGAGACCTGGCGGATCGCGTAGGGGAACTCCTCGCGCGTCGGCAGCACGGGCATCAGGGCCCGCTCGGCGAGGGCGCCGTGACCGATCTCGCGGCGCTTCGGGCTCCCGACGCGACCGGTCTCACCGGTGCTGTAGGGCGGGAAGTTGTAGTTGTGCATGTAGCGCTTGCGCGTCACCGGCGAGAGGGTGTCGAGCATCTGCTCCATGCGCAGCATGTTCAGCGTGGTGACACCCATGATCTGGGTCTCGCCGCGCTCGAAGATCGCCGAACCGTGCACCCGCGGCAGCACCTCGACCTCGGCCGAGAGCGCCCGGATGTCGGCCAGCCCGCGGCCGTCGATGCGCACCTTGTCGGTGAGGATCCGCTGACGGATCAGCTTCTTCTGCACGGCGCGGAACGCCGCCGACAGCTCCTTCTCCCGGCCGGCGAAAGCACCAGCGGAAGCGTCCGCGTCATCTCCGTTGCCGGCGAGCGAGACCTTCATGGCCGACTTGATCTCGTCGAGCCTGCTCTCGCGCTCCTGCTTGCCCGCGATCTGCAGCGCGGCGCCCAGGTCGGCGGAGACGGCGGCCTCGACGGCGTCGTAGGCGTCGTCCTGGTAGTCCAGGAAGACCGGGAAGTCCTGCACCTCCTTGGCAGCCTTGGACGCGAGGTCTGCCTGCGCGGCACACAGCGCCGCGATGAACTTCTTGGAGGCCTCGAGGCCCTCGGCCACGACCTCCTCGGTCGGGGCGCCCTTGCCCTGGTTCTTGACCAGGTCCCAGGTGGCGTCGGTGGACTCGGCCTCGACCATCATGATCGCGACGTCATCGTCACCGTTGTCGTCCTTGCCGACGACGCGACCGGCCACGACCATGTCGAAGACCGAACGCTCACTGTCGCTGAAGTTCGGGAACGCGACCCACTGGCCGTCGATGAGCGAGACGCGGGTGGCGCCGATCGGGCCGCTGAACGGCAGGCCCGAGATCTGGGTCGAGGCGGACGCCGCGTTGATGGCGACCACGTCGTACTGGTGGTCCGGGTTCAGTCCCATGACCGTGATGACGACCTGGACCTCGTTGCGCAGCCCCTTCTTGAAGGTGGGGCGCAGCGGCCGGTCGATCAGGCGGCAGGTGAGGATCGCGTCGGTGGACGGACGCCCCTCGCGACGGAAGAAGCTGCCGGGGATCTTGCCCGCGGCATACATCCGCTCCTCGACGTCGACCGTCAGGGGGAAGAAGTCGAACTGCTCCTTGGGCTTGCTGCCCGCGGTTGTGGTGGACAACAGCGCGGTGTCGTCGTCGAGGTACGCCATGACGGCGCCGCCGGCCTGCTTGGCCAGGCGTCCGGTCTCGAAGCGCACCGTGCGGGTGCCGAACGAGCCGTTGTCGATCTTCGCCTCGGCGAAGGTGATTTCTGGACCCTCCATTGGGCCCTCCTGTTCTTTGTCTCTCTTCAGCATCCGTGCATCGTCGTTGTGCGCGGGCTGTCCTTGCGGTGGTGCAGCGGGAAGACCGCTCCTGGTGGGTATGCCGTGTGGTGACCTCCGCGCGGAAGGTGAGCACCCGGCATACGCACCGCCCTCATGCGAAAGGGGCGACCCGCGTCATCCAGACGAGAGTCGCCCCTGACATGAGAGACGTTTATCGGCGCAGCCCGAGGCGCTTGATCAACGAGCGGTAGCGCTCGATGTCGGTGGCCTGCAGGTAGCGCAGCATCCGCTTGCGGCGGCCGACCAGCAGCAGCAGCCCACGGCGGCTGTGGTGGTCGTGCTTGTGCTGGCGGGAGTGCTCGGTGAGGTCCTTGATGCGCTGCGTCAGCATCGCGATCTGGACCTCGGGGGAACCGGTGTCGCCGTCCTTGGTGGCGTACTCGGTCATGATCTGCTTCTTGACGTCTGTCGTCAGGGGCATGCGACACCATTCCGTTTCTTGGTCATTGCGCGGCGCGCCTGGGCTGGTCCACCAGGGCTCTCTCGTTCCGCGGCCGATATCACGGCACGGGCAAGGCTACCAGCGTGTGGCGGCGTAGCCCTAATCTGCGCCGTCTTCCCGTCGCAGCTCCTCGGCGGCAGGATCGCTGCGATCGGTCGCCGCGGCCCGTCGCTGCTCAAGGCCCCCGGCTGCGCAGGGTCTCCCAGATCTGCCGGGCCGCGGGCGCGGCCACCTTGCCGCCCTCGCCGCCCTGCCCGACGACCACGACGACCGCGTAGCGCGGCTTCGGAAGCGGCCCGTAGGACGCGAACCAGGCGGTGGCGTCCTTGCCGTAGACCTCGCCGGTCCCGGTCTTGCCCGCGACCGGGTAGGCGTCCAGCGGGAAGCCCCGGAACGCCTCGCTCGCGGTCCCGTCCCGGACCACACCGGCGAGGCCGGACCGCAACAGGGCCCACGTCTGCGGGTCCAGGTCGACGTAGCCGGTCACGTCACGGCGGAACGTCTTGACCTGCTCGCCGGTCGGTGTCCGCACACCCGCGGCCACCTGCGGCGTCCACAGCGTGCCGCCGTTGGCGATGGCTGCGTAGACCACGGCCATCTGCAGCGGTGTGACGGCGACGTCGCCCTGCCCGATGGCGAAGTTGACCGCATCGCCGCCGCGGAACTCGAAGCCGCCGGCGCAGTTCTCGACGGCGAGCTCCTTGAGGTAGGCCGCGCGCCGGCGGTCCTCGACCTCGGGGTAGCCGCGCTTGGCCCGTTTGCAGACCTGGTCCTTGGTGCTCTCCCACTGCTGCCGCTTCCAGGCCCGGTCAGGGATGCGTCCCGCCGCCTCACCCGGCAGGTCGATCCCGGTGGGTCTGCCCAGCCCGAACCGGCGCGCCGTCGCCACGAACGGATCGTGCACGTCGCTCCTGGCGTCCAACCCACCCAGCCGCAGCCAGTTGTCGTAGGCGAACCGGTAGAACACCGTGTCGCAGGAGACCACCAGCGCCTGCCGCAACGTGATCATCCCGTAGGCGTGCGACTCGAAGTTGTGGAACCTCCGTCCGCCGACCTGCACGCTGGAGGAACAGTCGTACTTCCCGGTGCGCTTGACACCGCTCTTGATCGCGGCGGGCAGCGAGACCACCTTGAACGTCGAGGCCGGCGGGTAGAGCGCCGAGGTCACCCGGTCGGTGAGCGGCACGCCGGCCTTCTCGGAGGTCAGGTGCGCAAGCTCCCTGCTGCTGATCCCTCCCGTCCAGACCTCGGGCCGGTATGTCGGGTAGCTGGCTGCCGCGAGCACCGCACCGGTGCGCGTGTCCAGCACGACGGCCGCGCCCGTGTCGGCGGCGTCACCCGGCTGCTTCTTGCCGCGCGCGTCCGTGGTGGCCTGGCGGGCCTGCGCCACGGCGCCGGCGAGCGCCTTCTCGGTGGCCGCCTGGAGCCGGGCGTCCAGATGGGTGACCAGGTCGTTGCCGGGCACCGGGTCGGTGTGCGAGAGCCGGCGGGTGACCACTCCCCTGCGGTCGATCGCGACGGTGGTGGTGCCGCGCTCGCCACGCAGGACGCTGTCGTACTCCTGCTCCAGACCGGCGCGTCCGACCAGGTCCTGGTCGCCCAGTCCCTTCGAGACCTCCTCGGGCGTGGTCCGTCCCAGGTAGCCGACCAGCTGCGCCGCGTTGACGCCGTCCGGGTGGGGGTAGTGACGCACCGGCGCGGCCTCCACCCCGATCCCGGGGAAGTTCTCGGGCTGCTCCAGCAGGCTCAACGCCCGGCGGGTGTCGACCCCGGTGGCGATGGCGATCGGCTGGTAGGGGGAGCCGGGAGCGCAGGCCGGCGGCGGTGGTGCGCCGGGACTTCCGCACAGGTGCGTCTTGTCCCAGAGGCGCGCGGACGGCATACCGAGGACGGCAGCCACCTTGTCGATCAGCGCCCGGCCGCCGTCCCGGTGGGACAGCAGCGCGGCGGGTTCGACCGTGACGACCGTCTTGGCGGCGTTGTCGACCAGGGGCGAGCCGTCCGCGGTGAGGATCCGGCCGCGGACCGCGGGCTCGTGCACGAGGCGGGTGTTGACCAGGGAGGAGTCGCGGGCGTAGGCGCCCTGCTGGGTCAGCTGCACCATGGCGAGCCGGCCCACGAGGGTGGTCATGAGCAGCACCACGACACCGACGAACGCCCACAGCCGGGTCCGCGTGCGATGGGCGTGGCCGCTCTGCCCGGTCCTCATCCCAGTCTCCTGCGGACCAGGGCTCGTTCGACGGCGAGCAGCAGCGGGACGACGAAGAGCCCGACCGCCGTGGTCAGGGCGACGGTCCAGGCAGCACGCCCGACCAGCAGCGGGTCGGCGGTCGCGGCCGCCACCAGCAACCCGGCGCCCTGCACCACGACCGCGCCGGCCACGGTCGCCAGCACCGGTAGCAGCGGCGACCAGGTGCCGAAGCGGCGGGCAGCGCCGGCGAGCGCCCCCGCCGCCGCGTAGCTCAGGGCCGCCGCACCCAGGGGATCGCCGCCCGGCGGCACGAGGTCGACGACCCACCCGGCGCCGAGGCCGAGCAGGGCCCCGGCCGGCGCTCCGCGCATCACGGCGCCGGCGACGACCACGAGCAGGACGAGGTCGGCGGTGGCGCCGTCGTCCAGGCGTGGGAGCAGGGTCGTGCCCCCGATGGCGCAGGCGATGACCACGACCACGCGCAACACCGTGAGCAGGCTCGGGCGCGGCATCACGACGCGGCACCCTGCACTGCCGGACCTGGCATCACGAAGCCGCGCCCGTCACTGCCGGACGTGGGGTCTCGCGTGGCGAGCTCACCACGACGCCGACGACATCGAGGGTGCTGGGGTCGACCGCGGGACGGACCACGGCGGTCTGCCCGAGCTGGCCGTGGGCAGGATCGACCGAGGTGACCGTGCCGACGGGGACGCCGGCGACGAACGGCCGCCCCCCGACGCTGCCGAGCGTGGTGACCCGGTCGCCCACGCGGGTGGACCCCGGCTGGACGAGGGTGAGGGTGAGGTCGCGGGGCCCGCGCGGGGGCAGCCCGGGCACCGGGTGCGACGAGACCCACCCGAGCGTGCGGTGCTTGCCGACCCGGACCCCGACGGTCACGTCCCGACCTCCGAGTACCAGCACGTCGGAGGTCCACGGCGCCACCGAGACCACTCGACCGACCAGCCCGTCGACGCAGATGACGGTGAGGTCCGTGGTGACGCCGTCCCGCGAGCCCACGTCGATCGTGACCCGGCGCATCCGCTCGGGCGTGCCGACTGCCGAGGACGCGACGACGCGGGCCGGCACGAGCGACCGGCCGCGTGCCGGCGGCGACCGGAGGAGGTCGGTCAGTCCCCGGCCGTCGTGGACCTGAGCGCGGGTCTCCTGCAGCTCTCGTCGCAGCGCATCCCGCTCCTGGGTGAGCCGCGTGACCTCGGGAGCGGGGTCGGCGCTGAGCGCGCGCTGCACCGGGCCGACCACCGTGGCGGCGGCCTCGCGCAACGGCGCCGTGACCGCCGGGCGGGACACGTCGACCCCCAGCACGACCACGGTCAGCGCGACCAGCGCCACCACGACCCTCCCGCGAGGAATCATCGTGAGGTTCCGGCGGCACGAGGCACGAGTTCGGCATGGGGCTGGGGCATCGGTGGCACGTTCAGAACTGGCGGTTGCCGACGAGGACGCGCTCGAGGGAGCCGAACTCCTCCACGCAACGGCCGGAGCCACGCACCACGGCCCGCAGAGGGTCGTCGGCCACGCGGACGGGCACACCGAGCTCGTGGCGGAGCCGTTCGTCGAGGCCGCGCAGCAGGGCTCCCCCACCAGTCAGGACGATGCCCGAGTCGATGACGTCGCCCGACAGCTCCGGCGGGCAGACGTCGAGCGTGGCGCGGACCAGCTCGACGATCTGCAGCACGGGCGCCTCGATGGCTCGACGCAGCTCGACCGAAGAGACCGTGACCGTCTTGGGCAGGCCGGTGGTCAGATCGCGGCCTCGCACCCGGGTGCTCAGCTCCTGCGTCATCGGGAACGCCGACCCGACGGAGACCTTGATGTCCTCGGCGCTGCGCTCGCCGAGCAGCAGCGAGTACTCGCTCTTGACGTGGGCGATGATCGCCTCGTCGATCTCGTCGCCGCCGAGCCGGATCGAGCGGGCGTTGACGATGCCGCCCAGACTGATCATCGCGACATCCGTGGTGCCGCCACCGATGTCGACGACCGTGCTCGCGGCAGTCTGGTTGACCGGCAGGTCGGCACCGATGGCGGCCGCCATCGGCTCCTCGATGACGTAGACGCGGCGCGCGCCGGAACGGGTCGCGGCGTCCTCGAGGGCGCGGCGCTCGACCCCGGTCACCTCGCTCGGCACGCAGACCACCATCCGCGGCCGCACCAGCCGGGAGGGGCGCACCTGGTCGACGAAGTAGCGCAGCATCCGCTCGGTGACGTCGGCGTCCGAGATGACGCCGTCCTGCAGCGGCCGGATGGCGTGGACGTGGGCGGGCGTGCGGCCGAGCATCTCGCGGGCCTTGTGCCCGGCGGCGATGAGCCGGCCCGAACCGACCTCGATCGCGACCACGGACGGCTCGTCGAGCACCACGCCCCGTCCCTGTTGGTAGACGAGGGTGTTGGCGGTGCCGAGATCGACGGCCAGGTCACGCCCCAGCACCGGCCAGCCCCGCAGTCTCCTCACGCCCGCGATGCTACCCGGGCCGGCGAGCCCCTCGAGGGTGGCGTTTCGCCCGTCGACACGCCATCCACAAGACACCCACGAGGGCGTCCGCCGCGAAGGTGGCGCCCGGCCCGGGACGGCGTGGTCAGTGGGCCAGCGCGTAGGCGTCCGGCTCGTCCGCCGGCAGCGGGTCGGCGTCCTCGAACGTGGCCAGCGTGGGTCCACCGCGCAGCATCGCCCGCAGCCGCCAGGCGCCGAGGACGGCGATGCCCGCGAACCCGGCGTGCACCAGGAGGAAGGTGCCGGGCAGCCCCGACCCGAGCAACAGCCCGGCCAGCATCGGCCCGGCCGCCGAGACCCCCGTCTGCAGCGCCGCGAAGACGCCGAGCGTCGTGCCCACCATGCCCTCGGGGGCAAGGCTTGCCGTGAGCGGGTTGAGCACCGGGGCATACATCGTCTCGCCGACGGCGAAGACCCCGAAGGTGATGACGAACAGTGTCGCACCGTGCGGCCCCAGCTGCGTGGCGAGCGACATCATCCCCCAGCACAGCACCCAGATCAGCCCGACCGCGACCAGCAGCGACGGCGCGGAGCGGGTGGCCGTCCACCGGACCACGGCCATCTGCAGGGCGATGATCACCAGGCAGTTGACCGCGGCGGCTGTGCCGATGCTGCGCTCCGAGGCGTCCAGGACGGTCAGCGCGAAGGCCGGCAACCCGCTCTCGAACTGGGCGTAGAAGGCCAGGGCGAGCGCGATCGTCACCACCGCGGTCCAGCGCAGCGCCGGCGTGGCCCAGATGGCCCGCAGCGCCAGTCCGGTGCTGCCCTGCTGGGCCGGCGACTCGGGCACGGGCGGGACGGATGCGTCGACACCTCGACCCGCCACCGCGAGCAGCAGGCCAGAGAGCCCGAACCCCGCGGAGGCGGTCACGAACGCGGGCCACATGCCGTGCACCTGGTCCAGGTCCACCATGTAGCCGGCCGCGAACGCGCCGATCGCCATGCCGAGCGCCTGCCCGCTGAAGACCAGCGCGAAGACGCGACGGCGGTCGGCACCGGACGACCAGCGCAGCACGAGCACCTGCTGTGCCGGGGCCGCTGCCGTGATCGCGAGCCCGAAGGCCAGCATGCCGAGCAGGAAGGTCAGCGGAGTGCCGGCCACGACGAGCGCCAGGCTGACGACGCAGGCCAGCACCCGTGCGACGACCGCGACGCGCACCGGGGACATCCGGTCGGCCAGGCGGCCGCCGACCGGCGCCGCGACCAGCGCGCCGATCGAGAACAGGCTGGAGGCCGCTGCGGCGACGAAACCGCCCCAGCCGCGGGTGTTCGCGGCGTAGGCGTACTGATAGGGCAGCACCGTGCCCCAACCGATCATGCTCACGGTGGACGCCAGGACCAGCAGGTGTGCGCGCTTCACCACGCCTCCATCAGAGTTCGAAACGGGAGTGTTGGATATCGAATATTTCGACTCCGAAATATTAGCATGGCAACATGGTGCCCATGACCACTCGTCCGGGATCCGGCAGACGCGCGGGCAGGTCCGCGCACCAGCGCTACCGCGCCGACGTGGCCGCCTACGTGGCAGCGGGTGGCGACGAGTCCGTGCAGCGCGTCATCACCGCGGTGCAGAGCCTGCAGCGCAAGCTGGGCCAGTGGTATGCGCGCCAGCTGGTCGACCTGGACCTGTCCGCCGGCGAGTGGGCGGTGCTCGCCAACCTGGCGACCGCGGAGGAGGGCGCCGCGCTCACGCCCACCCAGCTCGCCGAGGCCACCAGCGTGGCCCCCTCGTCGATGACGCACCGACTGGACCGGATGACCGAGCGGGGCCTGATCGACCGCGCCGCCGACCCCGAGAACCGCACCCGGGTCCTGGTCTCGTTGACCCATCGTGGCTGGGAGACCTTCAAGGCCGCCATCCAGGAGGCCAACATGGTCGAGTCGGACGTGCTCGGCCCCTTGTCACGCGATCAGCGTGAGGAGCTGGCCGCGCTGCTCGAGCTGGTCATCGCCGGTCTCGACGACGCCGAGGCGGACGAGACCAGCTGACCTGTGGCCCCGGAGTCGCTGGGGAGGTCCGGGAGCGCGACAGCGTCAGGCCTGGTGGCCGAACCAGATGTCGATCTCGCGCTTGGCCGACTCCGACGAGTCGGAGCCGTGCACGATGTTCTGCTGCACGGCGAGGCCCCAGTCGCGGCCGAGGTCGCCGCGGATGGTTCCGGGCAGCGCAGCCGTCGGATCGGTGGCCCCCGCGAGGGCGCGGAAACCCTCGATGCACCGCTCCCCCTCGATGATCGCCGCGGTCACCGGGCCGCTGCTCATGAACTCGAGCAAGGGCTCGTAGAACGGCTTGCCCTCGTGCTCGGCGTAGTGCTGGGCGAGGCGCTCACGGTCGGGCGTGAAGATCGCCAGGTCCACGAGCGTGTAGCCCTTCGCCTCGATCCGGCGCAGGACCTCGCCGGACAGGCCCCGTTGGAAACCGTCCGGCTTGACCAGGACGAGGGAGCGTTCGGGCGTCGTCGATGTCGTCACAGGCCAGACCCTATCGAGGGACATCGAAGGGTATGCCGCCCGCCCACCGAGGGCGGTCGGCCGCCGCCGTCACCGGTCCGGTGCGTCACCCCGGTCGGCAGGAGCATCCGTGTCCGAGCCCGCGCCCCCGCCCTGCTGGTCCTCGTCGACCGGGTGGGCGCGCAGGTGGGCCTGGGTCAGGTCCTCCATCTTGCGTCCTTGGACGAGGGCGGTCACCCACAGCGCCAGGAAGATCACGGCCACGATGATCATGCCGCCCACGACCAGCGCCGCGAGGAACGTGACGACCTGGAGCAGCCAGCCGATCGTGACCCCCCAGGGCCGCCGCATCAGGCCGGCGTCGAGGATGCACAGCACCGCCACCACCGACCCGACCGCGAGCCACGTGCCCGACCGGTCGTCGCCCTGGACGGAGGCCAGCCCGTAGGCCACCACCGCGCACAGGAACACCGCGAAGGCCTGGCTGGCGATGACCATGGCGGCAAACCGCCGAGCCATCTTGCCCGGCACGCCGTAGAAGACGAGCCCCTTCACGTCGTGGTCACCCCGAGCAACATCCGGACCTCTGCGGCGGTGACCACCGACCCCGTCGCCAGCACGCCCCCGGCCACGCCGCCGGCGTCGGCCATCCCGGCAGCGGTGTCGAGCGCCTCGGAGAGGTCGGGCACGACGGTGACGCGGTCCTCGCCGAAGATCTCGGCCGCGATCCGCCCGAGGACCGCGGGGTCGGTGGCGCGAGGCGAGGAGGTGCGGGTGACGACGACCTCGTCCAGGACCGGTTCGAGGATCTCGAGGATCTCGCCCGCCTCCTTGTCGGCGAGGATCGCGACGAGCCCGACGACCTTGGTGAACGTGAATGCCTCGTTGAGGGCGTCACGCAGCGAGACCGCGCCCGCCGGGTTGTGCGCGGCATCGACCATGACGGTGGGCGAGCGGCGGACGATCTCCAGCCTCCCGGGCGAGGTGACCCCGGCGAATCCGGCCCGGACCACCTCGAGGTCGAGCGGCTGCTCGCCACCACCGACGAACGCCTCGACCGCCGCGAGGGCGATGGCCGCGTTGTGCGCCTGGTGCGTCCCGTGCACCGGCAGGAGGAGGTCGGGGTAGTCGCCCGCCAGACCACGCACCGAGATCAGCTGCCCACCTACCGCGACGTCGTGGCCAAGCAGCCCGAACTGCTCGCCCTCGAAGCGCAGGTCGGCCCCGACCTCCTCGGCCCGGTCCCGGACGATCTGGACCACTTCGGGCTCCTGCACTCCGACCACCCCGATGGCACCGGGCTTGATGATGCCGCTCTTCTCGGTGGCGATCTCCTCGACCGTCGAGCCGAGGAGGCGCTGGTGGTCGAGGGCGACCGGCGTCATCACGGCGACCTGGCCGTCAGCGACGTTGGTGGCGTCCCAGGCACCGCCCAGACCGACCTCCACCACGGCCACGTCGACAGGGGCGTCGGCGAACGCGGCATACGCCAGGGCGACCATCGCCTGGAAGTAGTTCATCCGCGGCCGTCCGGCCTCGCGTGACAGCGCATCGACGATCTCGAGGAAGGGCGCCACGTCGTCATAGGCAGCGATGAAGGCCTCGGGCCCGATCGGCTCGCCCGACAACGCGATCCGCTCCCTGAGGTCGTGCAGGTGCGGCGAGGTGAAGCGTCCGGTCGACAGGCCCAGCTCACGCAGCAGCCGCTCGATCATGCGGGTCGTCGAGGTCTTGCCGTTGGTGCCGGTGAGGTGGATCACCGGGAAGGCGCGCTGCGGGTCGCCCAGCAGCTCCATGACCTGCCGGATCTGGTCCAGTGACGGCTCGACGTCGTTCTCGGGAGCCCTGGCCAGCAGGGCCTCGCTCACCTCCCGCAGCCGCTTCCGCACCGCAAGTTGCTCGGCGGCAGCCTGCTGGGCGGAGTCCGGACGTCCGCTCGGGCTCATGCGCGTGCCTCCTCGAGGCCCGGGTCGTCGTCGTCCGAGGCGTCGCGCAGCACCTTCCGCATCCAGATGTCGTCCGGGACGCCGCCACCACCGGCCTCACGAGTGAACTCGACGAATCCCTTGGCTCGGTAGAAGCGTTCGGCGTCGGTGTTGCCGTCGATGTAGGAGAGCTGGATCTCGTCGTGGTCCTCGGCCGCCTTGGCCATCACGGCCTCGATGAGCCGCGAGCCAACGCCCTTGGCCTGGTGCTCGGGCAGGACGTAGAGCTTCCAGAGGACCAGGTGGTGCTTGCCCGGGCCGACGCTCGCCATGCCGACGATCTCGCCGTCGAGCTCGGCCACCGTCACGCGCCCCGCGCGGATCGCGGGGATCGTCGCGTCAGCCGACCACCACTTGGCCAGTCCGGCCTGGACGTAGTCCTCGCCGGCGATGCTGTAGTAGGTGGCCGGCCAGGTGCGGTGCCCCACCGACAGCACCCCCTGCAGATCGTCGCCGGTCGCCCCGCGGATCACCACGGAGTCTTCCTGCCTCGGCTCCTCCGCGGCAGGCTCTCCGCTCCGCTCCGCATCGTCGCCGCTGTCGTCGCCGCGGCCCGAGCCTCGGCGGTCGCCGTCGCTGATCACCGCTTCTTCACCTGGATCTGCACCTGCTGTCCCTCCCCGACGGTGGCAACCGTCGCCCCGTCGGTCGCGGCCGGCGGCAGGGCGTGATCGGCTCCCGCCGACCCGAACTGGACCGCGAGCGTCTCGCTCATGATCAGCTGCTGGTGGGCGACTGTCGCCTGCCAGACGTCGTCGTCGCCGGTGACGGTCAGGCTGATCCGGTCACTGATGTCCAGGCCGGCGTCGCGGCGCGCCTGCTGCACGGCCCGTATGACGTCACGCGCCAGACCTTCCTGCGCCAGCTCGGGCGTGACCTCGGTGTCGAGGACGACGAAGCCACCACCCGGGAGGAGGTGGGTCGCCCTGCCTGCGGTCGCGGTGTCCTGCTCCACGATGGTGTCGAGGGTGTATTCGCCCTCGACGAGGGCCAGTCCGCCCGCGGTGACCGTGCCGTCGTCGGCGACCGCCCAGTCGCCGGACTTGGCGCCCTTGATCGCCTGCTGGACGTCGCGGCCGAGTCGCGGGCCGGCCGCGCGGGCGTTGACCACCAGTCGCTGGCTGATCCCGAAGTCGGACGCACGAGCCGCGGCGAGGTCGACCAGTGTCACGGTGCGGACGTTGACCTCCTCGGCGATGATCGCGCCGAAGTCCTCCAGAGCCTGTGCCTCCGGCACGACCACGGTGAGGTCCTGCAACGGCAGCCGGACGCGCAGGTTCGCGGCCTTGCGCAGGCTGCTGGCCACCGAGCACACCTCGCGGGCCCGGTCCATCGCAGCCACCAGGCCGTCGTCGGCAGGAAGGTCGGACACCTCCGGCCAGTCGGTCAGGTGCACCGAACGGCCACCGGTCAGGCCGCGCCAGATCTCCTCCGTGGTGAACGGCAGCAACGGAGCAGCAACACGGGTCACGACCTCGAGCGTGGTGTAGAGCGTGTCGAATGCCCCGAGGCCATCGCGGCGCACGTTCCAGAAGCGGTCGCGCGAGCGTCGGATGTACCAGTTGGTCAGCACGTCGAGGAAGGCGCGGATGGCCTCGCACGCCGAGGCCACGTCATAGACGTCGAGCCGGTCCCGCGCCTCCTCGACGAAGTCATGCAGCTTGGCGAGCAGGTAGCGGTCGAGCACGTCGTCCGACTCGGTGGACCAGCGTGCTTCGTAACCCTCGCCGTCCGGTCCCCCGGCGGCGTTGGCATACATCCCGAAGAACGACCAGGCACTCCACAGCGGCAGCATGACCTGCCGCACGCCCTCGCGGATCCCCTGCTCGGTGACACTGAGGTTGCCGCCCCGCAGCACCGGACTGTTCATCAGGAACCAGCGCATCGCGTCGGCCCCGTCGCGGTCGAAGACCTCGCGCACGTCGGGATAGTTGCGCAGGCTCTTGGACATCTTGCGCCCGTCCTCGCCGAGCACGTTGCCGTGGCACATGCAGGTCGAGAACGCCGGGCGGTCGAACAGCGCCGTGGCGAGGATGTGCAGCGTGTAGAACCAGCCCCGGGTCTGCGGGGTGTACTCGACGATGAAGTCGGCCGGGAAGTGGTGCTCGAACCAGTCGGCGTGCTCGAACGGGTAGTGCACCTGCGCGTAGCTCATCGACCCCGAGTCGAACCAGACGTCGAGCACGTCCTCAACCCGCCGCATGGTCGAGTTGCCCGTCGGGTCATCGGGATTGGGCCGGGTGAGCTGGTCGATGTTGGGTCGGTGCAGGTCCGGCACCCGCTCGCCGCGCTCATCCACGCGCGTGGGGATCTCGCCGAAGTCGCGCTCCAGCTCGGCGAAGGAACCGTAGACGTCGATCCGGGGATACGCCGGGTCGTCGCTCTTCCACACCGGCACCGGGCTGCCCCAGAACCGGTTGCGGGTGATCGACCAGTCGCGGGCGCCCTCGAGCCACTTGCCGAACTGACCGTGCTTGATGTGCTCGGGGACCCAGGTGATCTGCTCGTTGAGCGCGAGCATCCGGTCCTTGAAGGCGGTCACCTCCACGAACCAGGACGAGACACCCTTGTAGATCAACGGTTCGCGGCACCGCCAGCAGTGCGGATAGGAGTGGTCGTAGGTCTCGCGCCGCAGCAGCACCGTCCCGGGCGAGACGGACCCGGTCTCCCCCACGCCCCGGGTGGCCGCACGCAGGTGATCGATGATGTGCGGGTTGGCGTCGAAGACCAGCATCCCGGCGTACTCGTCGACCGGCTCGGTGAAGCGGCCGTCCTTGCCGACCGGCATCACCGCCTCGATGCCCTCCCGGTCGGTGACCTCCTTGTCGACCTCACCGAAGGCGCCGGCCGTGTGCACCACGCCGGTGCCGTCCGTGGTGGTGACCGCGTCGTCGGCCGCCACGATGCGGAAGGCGCCCGCGTGGCCGGCGAAGTAGGAGAACGGCGGTGTGTAGGTGCGTCCCAGCAGGTCCGTGCCCTTGTAGCGGCCGAGCACCACCGGGGCGTCGCCGAGCTCGCGCGAGTATGCCGCGAGCCGCGCCTCCGCGAGGAGGTAGCGCGCCGTCCCGTCGGTCCCCGGCACGGCCCCCTCGACGACGACGTAGTCGATGTCGGAGCCCACCATGACCGCGAGGTTGCTGGGAAGGGTCCACGGGGTGGTGGTCCAGATCAGGACGCGGGCGCCGTCGAGCACCTCGTCCGCGCCGGTGGAGTCGAGCAGGTAGCCGACCGTGACCGCGGGGTCCTGCCGCATCCGGTAGACGTCCTCGTCCATCCGCAGCTCGTGGTTGGACAGCGGCGTCTCGTCGTTCCAGCAGTAGGGCAGCACACGGAAGCCCTCGTAGACGTGACCCTTGTCGTAGAGCGACTTGAAGGCCCAGATCACCGACTCCATGTAGTCGGGGTTCATCGTCTTGTAGTCGTGCTCGAAGTCCACCCACCGGCCCTGCCGGCGCACGTAGTCCTGCCACTCGTCGGTGTAGCGCAGCACCGACTCGCGGCAGGCGGCGTTGAACTTCTCGATGCCCAGCTCGTGGATCTCGTCGGTGGTCTTGAGCCCGAGCTGCCGCATCGCCTCGAGCTCGGCCGGGAGCCCGTGGGTGTCCCAGCCGAACCGGCGCTCGACGCGCCGGCCGCGCATCGTCTGGTAGCGCGGCACGATGTCCTTGACGTAGCCGGTCAGCAGGTGCCCGTAGTGCGGCAGGCCGTTGGCGAACGGCGGTCCGTCGTAGAAGACGAACTCGTTGTCACCGTTGCGCCCCGCGTCCCGCTGCTCGACCGAGGCGACGAAGGTGCCGTCCTCGTCCCAGTAGCGCAGGACCCGCTCCTCGATCTCCGGGAAACGGGGGCTGGGGACGACCCCGGCCCTCTCGGTGCCCTCGCCCCGCTCGTCCGCCGAGAGGAAGTCGACCTTCGGATAGGTCATGCGTGCATCTCCGTCGCGTCACTCGTGCCGTCAGGGTCACGAGGACGACGTCGCCGACCGGTGAAGTCCGGCCCGGCGGCACCGCGGTACCACCTCGCTTGCCGCACCCGCCCGCTCGCTCGAGCGCACGGCATACGGCCGCTCTTGGTCGAAGGCCGCTGACGGGGCCCACCCGTCCGGTTCTACTGAGGATCGGCCCGTATGCCGTGTGGTCCCGTTCTTCCGGAGGCTCGCCGCTGATGACGGCTCGATCGCCTGTGCCGCATTCTACGGGACGCAGGCGCCGCCCGCGACGCACGGGGAGTCGGCGGTCAGGCGGTCTGCCGGACGGGGAGCAGCCCGTGGGCCTCGCGCAGTGAGGCGAGGGTCTCGTCCAGCGTGCCGAGCCGCGGCTCGAGCAGCCAGACGCCCTCGGCGAACGGGCGGAAGCCGACCCGAGACCAGACCTTGGTCATCCGGCGCACGGCTTCGTCGTAGCCGGCCTCGTAGTCCTCCTCGGCACCCCGGTCGAGCGGCCCCGGCAGGCAGAGCGCGGCGCGGCAGCCGGTGCGCATCAGCTCCAGCGTCTCGGCGATGAGCAGCGCGGCCACCCCCTTGCCCTGCCAGGCCGGCACCAGCTCGACCCGGTCGAGGACGAGCACGCGGTCGCCGGTGTCGTGCAGCCGGCTGGCGAGCCCCTCGGCCAACTGGCCGGTGTTGACGTCGAAGACGACGTCCCCGATGTGGGCGATGTCGTCGTTGGAGGAGTCCAGGGCGTCCCAGGGATCCTCGCACTCGCGCAGATCGACCGAGAGCACCGAGATGGTGCCGATCGGCTCGGCACCATCTGCGGGCATTGCCTCGACCGCCCAGCGCTGCAGGCCGCGCGTGGAGGCGTCTCCGAGCAACCGGCTGGTGGACAGCCGCAGGCGGAGGTCGGGGACGGGGACCGCGTCGTGGTGGCTCATCCGCCCAGTGTGCCGCTCGGGGCCCATGAGCGGAAGGATCGCGACCCACCCCTCCTGGGCAGTGATCGTGGCGCTTGCGGCAGGCCGCTGTCGCAGACCCACGACGATTCCTCACAGGTGGCGGTCGTGGGTCACGCCTTGTGCCACGTCTTGGGCCATGTCGCGAACCAGGAGCCACGCGGCGAGCAGGCCGGCCGCCACGGCGCCCAGCACCTGCGGCCAGATGTAGAGGGCGGTGTCACCGGCCGGCTGGTAGACCAGCATCAGCCAGGTCGACAGGCCCACGACCAACACGAGGGTGCGCCGCGACAGGGCGAGACCGGCCGCGACCGCGAGCGACCAGGAGTAGTACCACGGCAGCGCGACCGGCGAGAGCAGGACCAGCACGACCAACGCCGCGACGATGCCCCTGACCGCGGTCTGCACATCCCCGGACGTCCTGCGGTGTGGTGGCCGAGGCGACCACACCGCAGGACGTCCGCGGGGGCGGGCGCGGAACCAGATGGCCAGGAGCAGCGCCACCAGGAGGACCGCGCCGACCGTCCTGCTCACCGGCAGCACGTTGGTCAGCGACAGCGGCGCGAACCACAAGGCGACGCCGGTGACCAGTTGCGCGACGGCGCTCGGCAGGCTGAGCCAGTTGACGGTCTGCGACGAGCCGGACAGCGCCGTGATCCAGCCGAGGCCCACGCCGGCCGCGAGGGACAGCGCCGCGAACACCGCTGCGCCGACGACCAGTCCGGCCCCGGTGGTGCGCAGGAACAACGGCCACCGGTGCGGCTCCGGACGCCCGTCGGACCGCGCGCGCTCGCGTTCGTGCGCCATCCAGATCCAGACCACGAAGGGCAGCGCGACGACCGCGGTGGCCTTGACCGCGAGCGCCAGCGTGATCACAGCGACGCCCGGCAGGTGCCGCCGCTCGAGCACGAGGAGCAGCCCGGCGAGCAGCAGTCCGAGCATCGGCAGGTCGTTGTGCGTGCCGGCCACCAGGTGCACCAGGACGAGGGGGTTGAGCACGCCGAGCCAGACCGCGAGCACCGGGTCGCCGCCGAGGCGCCGGGCGATCCGCGGCAGCGCCCACACCATGAGCACCAGCCCGGGCAGCAACGCCAGCCGCATGACGTAGGTGCCGAGCGCGACGTGGTCGCCAGTGACCGTGGTGATACCGCGGGCGAGCAGCAGGAAGGCGGGCCCGTAGGGAGCGGTGGTGGATCGCCACACCGGGCTGACGCTCCGGGTCAACGGCCCGGGATCGGCCGCGGGCCCCACGACATAGGGATCGAAGCCGTCGCGCAGCAGCGCACCCTGGGCCAGGTAGGCGTAGGCGTCCCGGCTGAACATCGGCAGGGCGAGCAGCATCGGCGCCACCCACAACGCGACCGTCCAGCGGGCCGATCCGAGGGAGACGCCCCCCGCGAGCACCGCCCGGCCCAGCCGCACCCAGGCGAGCACCATCACCAGCACGCCGACCCAGACCAGCCAGGTCGAGATGCCCTGGGTCAGCCCGGACGTCGCACCTGACAGGTGGTTCCAGTCGAAGTAGGAGCCGGTCCGCGGCTTGGCGCCGGCTGCGAACCCACCGAGGGTGAGGCACGCGGCGCCGAGGAGTCCCAACAGCCCGTGCCGCCCCGCAGGGCTGAGCAGCACTGCGCCGATCGCGTTGCCCGCCAGCGCCGCCCGGCGGCGCGCCGCAGCGGCCGGCGCACCGTCTGGTGGCGGCATCGTGGCCGAGTCCCCCTAGGGCAGGATCTTGCCGGGGTTGAAGTTCGCCCTCGGGTCGGCCGCCCCGATCAGGCCGCTGACGAGCTCGACGCCGGCCGGCGAGATGTCCTGCTCGAGCCAGGCCGAGTGCTCGGTGCCGACGGCGTGGTGGTGCGACAGGGTGCCGCCCGCGTCGATGAACGACTGCTGGATCGCGTTCTTGACCGTCTGGTACTGCTTCAGCGCGACGTCCCCGCCGTGCGGGAAGGCGAAGGTGAAGTAGAGGCAGGCGCCCGAGTGGTAGGAGTGGCTCAGGTGGCACATGATCCATCCCTTGACGCCGAGCTCGTCGTAGGCGCTATTGGCAGCCGCAGTCACGTCGTCATACACCTGCTGCAGCCGTGACCACGGTGCCGCGGTCTCCGACACGTCCGCGGCGGCACCACGGTCGAGCAGGTAGTCGCGGATGTATGGCGTGTCGAACTTCTTCTGGTCGTAGAGCTCGCCCGGGCCCTTGCCGAGGACGATGCCCCCGTGGCTGCGGATGATCTTGCGGACGATGGCCTTCTGGTCGGAGACGTGGCCCTTGCTGCCCTCGAAACCCACGAACGACAGACAGGCCTGGTCGAGGTCCCAGCCGCGCTTCTCCAGCACCGCCATCAGGCCCTTGCTCGCGGTGCCACTGATCGAGAAGCCCTCGGTCTTCTTGCGGGTGGCGAACGAGAAGCCGGTCTCGTGGGCGTCGGAGACGCGGGTGATCGACGGGGTGGCCTCGCTGATCGAGATCTCGCGCATCGCCGACAGGCCGCTCTTCCAGGACGGGAAGAGGTAACCGAGGACGACCCGGTGCTCGGGGATCCGGTGCACCTGCACGGTGACCTCGGTGATGACCCCGAGCCGGCCCTCGCTGCCCAGGACCATCTCGCGCACACTCGGGCCGGTCGAGGCCGACGGGACGGGCCGGACGACGAGCATCTTGCCCGGCCGCACCACCCGCACGCCGCGGACGATGTCGGCGATGTCGCCGTACTTGTCCGACTGCATGCCGGAGGAGCGGGTGGCCGCCCAGCCACCGATCGTGCTGTGCGTGAAGGAGTCCGGGAAGTGGCCGAGCGTCCAGCCCCGGTCGCCGAGCTGGCGCTCCACGTCGGGGCCGAGGGTGCCGGCCTGGATGCGGGCGAGACCGGAGCCCTCGTCGACCTCGAGCAGCCGGTCGAGGCGGCCCAGGTCGAGCGAGATGACCGGTCGGGCCTCGTCCGCGGGTGGCTCGAGGCTGCCGGAGATGTTGCTGCCGCCGCCGAACGGAATGATCACCGCGTCGGCCTCGACGGCGAGGTCGACGACCTGCCGGACCTCGCCCTCGTCGGCCGGGTAGACCACGACGTCCGGCACCCGGGGCAGGTCGCCGGCGCGCACCCGCAACAGGTCGCGAAGGCTCTTGCCGTAGGTGTGGACGACCCGCTCCATGCCGTCGGTCGTGGTGTGGGCCTCGCCCACCGCGGCCGTCAGCGCACCGAGCAGCTCGTCACCGATCCGGCTGTCCGGGACGGCGAGGTCGTCGAAGGAGATCATCGGCTCGGCGGGCACGTCCAGGTCGAGACCGACGGCCTCCAGGACGAAGGGGCGCAGGGCGGGCTTGTCCTCGTGGTGGAAGCTGACGCCGTCGAGGCCCCATCCCCACCACTTCATGTGCTGCACGGACGTCATGACTCTCCTCCTGCGCTCGGTCGCTGCGACTCCTGTGTGGAGTCTTCGTGAGGTTCGGTGCCTTCTGCGGGGCCGAGACCTCGCGAAGATTCCACGCGGTGGTTGTCGCTGGCTTCGTCGGTGTGGCGGCGCCTGGTCGACGGCGGGAGCGGAGCGACGGACAGGTGCAGCTCGCGCACCCGCTCCTCGATCCGGGCCGAGAACGCCGAGGAGTGCTCCCCCTCGTGCGGCGTCATGGGCGCGCCGAAGACGACGGTGACCCGGGGCCGTCCTCGCACCGGCCAGCTCGTCCCGCGCGGCATCGCCTTGCTCGCACCGACGATCGCCATGGGGAGGCACGGCACCCCGGCGGTGAGGCACAGCGCCGCGGTCCCCCGCTTGAACGGTGCCATCGAGCCGTCGTGGGAGCGGGTGCCCTCCGGGAAGAGCAGCAGCGGGACGCCCTCCGCGAGCAGCGTCGTGGCGACCTTCGAGCGCTTGCGGAGCCCGTAGCGCTCGACCGGGAACGCATTGAAGAAGAGCGCGGTCAGCCCCTTGCGCCACCAGACGTCGAAGAAGTAGTCCGCGGCGGCGCCGGCGGCGAGGTAGCGCGACAGCCGCGGCGGCAGCGACCCCAGCACGAGAGGGGCGTCCAGGTGGCTGGAATGGTTGCCGACCACGACGAACGGGGCCCGCAGGCCCTCGAGGTTCTCGGTGCCCCGGACGGTCACGTCGACCAGCGACCAGACGAGCGGCTTGAGCAGCCCGCGCTGCGCCACGTGACGGGCGGCGGCGTGGCGGATCGAGGTGTAGCGGGATCCCGGTCTGGCGCCGGGGGACTCATGCATGAGGATCATCATCTGACATTTCTGTGCCGGAGGGTGGACGCGGACCCGGCTGGTCCCCGCCGTCCTGCTCTGCCTGTGTCGTCTGCGCGGCGCGCTCGGCCCGGGCTGCCCCGTCCCGGTGCCGGGAGGACGAGATGGCCGCGGAGATCCGACGGATCACCGGTCGCGGCGCATGCCTCGCTCCCCAGATCAGGATGCGGTAGCGCTTGCTGGGGATCGAGATGACCCGGCCCCTGGCCACGTCGCTCAGCGCCTCGGCGACGAGGTCGTCGGCGTCCAACCAGAGCGGACCCGGGATGCTGGTGGTCGCGATGCCGGCCCGGTCGTGGAACGCGGTGCGCACCCACCCCGGGCACACCGTCGTGACGGTCACGCCGGAGCCCGCCAGCTCCACCGCCAGGCCCTCGCCGTATGCCGTGACCCAAGCCTTGATCGCGGAGTAGTTGCCCAGCACCACATACCCGGAAGTGCTGGAGACGTTGACGATCCGGCCGCTGCCGCGCTCGCGCATGGTGCGGCCCGCCGCCGCGCCGAGCATCAGCACCGCGCGGCACATGACGTCCATCGCGTGCTCGTGCGGCGTGGTGTCGGCGGCGGTGAGCGGGGCCCGGACCGCGAAACCGGCGTTGTTGACCAGCAGGTCCACGGGGCGGTCCGCGGCGGTCAGCCGGTCAGCCACCCGCAGCACCTGGTCACGCTCGGCGAGGTCGGCCACGAGCGTCTCCACCTCGACGCCGTGGCGACTGCGCAGGTCCGCGGCGAAGTCCTCCATCCGGGTCGCGTCGCGGGCGACGAGGACCAGGTCGGCGCCCTGCCCGGCCAGCGCGCGGGCGAAGGCCGCACCGATGCCCGAGGTCCCCCCGGTCACCAGCGCCCGGCGCGCGAGCGGTCCGCCGGCCGTCACTTGTGCGTCCGCGACGCCAGGTTGCCGGCCAGCCCCTCGAGGCGGGTGCGCGACGGCCGGTCCCACGAGTGCACCTGCCAGTGCTTGCGCTTGGCGTACTGGTAGAGCGCCACGTCCGGGTTGACCGCCTGGGGGTGTCCCACGAGCTCCAGCCAGACACGGTCGGACTGGCTGTCGCCGTAGGCGTAGGACCCGGACAGGTCGAGGCCACGGGCCCGGGCGTATTCGCGCAGCCAGGCGGCGCGGGCCTCGTCCACGAGCGGCGGGGCGTCTAGGTAGCCGGTCCAGGTGCCCTGGTCGCAATGCATCTTCGCCGCGACCACCTCGTCGAAGAGCGGGGCGAGCGGACGCACGAACACGTCGATGGCACCGGTCACCAGGACCGTCCGGTGGCCGGCCTCGCGGTGCGCCTTGATCTGGGCGACGGCCTGCGGGATCACGCCGCGCCGCAGCGCCTCGCCCAGCTCCCCGTCGACCAGGGCCTGCAGCTGCACCTGGTCGACGCCCTCGTAGCGCCGGACGAACGTGCGGATGAACTCACCGCGGTCACGGCGCTCGGCCCGCAGGTACTCCGGCAGCGACCGGGCCAGGTCGGCGACCTCGTGCGGCCACTGCGCGGGCGGCAGCACCGCCTTTTGCATGAGGAGGTACTGCTCGACGACGTTGGAGGCCAGCACGGTGCCCTGCAGGTCGAAGACGGCGGCCACGTCGGTGCGTCGCGGCAGGCTGGCCGGCCGGGTGGTCGCGTCGCGGTTGCGGCCGGAGAAGGCGCGGGCCAGCTTGGTGATGCCCGGGATGTGCACCTCCTGCAGGTAGCGCTCCCAGTCGATCTCGGAGACGTCGAAGCCGTGGTCGCGTCGCCGGTCCTCGGGAAGGGCCTCGTGGAGGGCGCGGGTGCGGCTGTCGTCGTAGATGACCTCGGTCTGGGTGTAGCTCTGGTAGAGGTCGGCGTAGCCGCGCAGCTGCCCGAGCCCGTCGTGCTTGCGCTGCACCTCGACGGCCCAGTTGCGGGTGCGCTCGGTCGCGGGCAACCGCAGCAGGGCGCGCCCGGCGAGGTCCATGAGCCGTTCGTCCCGTCGCAGCCTGCGCTCGACCTGGCGGCCCCCCGGGAACTCCCAGGCCGGCACCTGCACCTGCCCACCCTTGCCGTCCGGCATGGGGTGCGCGGTGAAGTAGGTCAGCACGTTGTCGAACATGCGCCGGAACGGCAGCGGGTTGCGGGCGCCGGAGCCGACGTGGAAGTACTGGCTCTGCCCCGCAGGCGGGGGTGAGGCGGCCGCCGCGAGCGCCGCGTTGACCACCATGTCGACGGGGATGATGTCGAGCACGCTGTCGGGCAGGCCGGGGAACTCCGGCAGGTAGCCCTGGCCGTAGGCGACGATCAGCGGGTCGGCGACCTTGAAACCGTCGATCCAGCCCGGGGCCGGCGTGTGCAGCGCGCTCTCGATGATGGTCGGGCGCACGACCGACAGGCGGTGTCCGGAATCGGCCCACAGCTCCTCGGCCACCCGCTCGCCGAGGGCCTTGGTGAAGGTGTAGACGTCGGGCCAGCCGAGCGACTGGGCCCGGCTGCGGCCGAAGTCGACGAGCCGGCGGTGCACCCACTTGACCCGCGCCTGTTCGGCGGCCTGCGCGACCGCCTGCGGGCCGGCCTTGCCGTGCCGGTCGCGGGCCTTCTTCAGCAGGTCCTGCAGCACCTCGGGGTGGCGGGACTCGCGCTCCACGCTGTCGCGGGCCGTGAACGCGGCCTGCGCCTCGGCGCGCCAGTCCACGTGGTGCTCGTGCCGCTCCTCGGGCACGATGCCCTTGCGCAGCCCGGCGACGTAGGCGGTGGAGATGTGCACGACGTGCGGGTCGGCGCCGCTGGCCAGCACCGCGTCATACAGCGCCTGCGCCCCCGACACGTTGTCGCGGAAGGCCTCGTCGATGGGCGGGTCGAAGGAAACGGTGGAGGCGCCGTGGAGCACCACGTCGATGTCGCCGGGCAGCGCCGTGAGCGAGCCGAGGTCGCCCTCGACGACCCGCACGCGCTCGCGCAGCGCGGCCTGCACGGCCTCCCGACCGATCTCCCGGCGCCACGGGGTGAACACCGCCTTGCGCAGCAGCCCCTCGAGCCGGTCCTGCGCCGAGATGTCGCCACGGGGCCGGACCAGGACGGTGACCGAGGTGGTCGGGTAGGTGCTCAGCAGCTGCTGCAGCACGGCCTGGCCGACGAATCCGGTGACCCCGGTCAGAAAGACCCGGGCGCCTTCGAGCGGCCCTGCTGCACCCGCAACCGTCATCTGTGATTTCTTCCTCTCGCCACAGCGCCCACCTCCGAGCGCGTGGGCTGTTCCGTGGCACTCCATGTCGGTCCAGGTCGGTCCAGGGTCCGTCCATGGCGGCCCACGACAGCGACACTCTAGTGAAGGTCGCCGGGCCTGCCGAATCTGCGGCGCGACCCGCGGCTGCGACGGCGTCAACCGATTGGTGGCCCGGCCCCGTGGTCTGGGAAGATCCCCGCATGAGTTCACCCGCCCCAGGCACTCCCGACCGCCGCACGCCCACGCTGCCCGACAAGCCGTCCGTCGACGGGCTCGAGGACCGCTGGATGGCGGTATGGCAGGAGCGGGACCTCTACGCGTTCGACCGGGAGCGCGCCCTCGGGCTGCCGCGGGAGCAGGTCTTCTCCATCGACACGCCTCCCCCGACCGCGTCCGGCTCGCTGCACATGGGCCACGTGTTCGGCTACACCCACACCGACTGCATGGCCCGCTACCAGCGGATGCGTGGTCGGGAGGTCTTCTTCCCGATCGGGTGGGACGACAACGGCCTGCCCACGGAGAAGCGGGTGCAGAACTACCACGGCGTGCGCGGGGACACCTCGCTGCCCTACGCGCCCGACTACGAGCCGCCGCACAGCGGGGGTTCCAAGAGCATCAAGGCCGCCGACCAGCAGCCGATCAGCCGGGCCAACTTCATCGAGCTGTGCGAGTCGCTCACGGTGCAGGACGAGGAGGCCTACGAGTCGCTCTTCCGCCGGCTCGGCATCTCGGTGGACTGGTCGCGCGGCTACCGCACCATCGACGACCGGTCGCGCACCGTGGCCCAGCAGGCGTTCCTGCGCAACGTCCGGCGCGGGGAGGCCTACCAGGCGGAGGCTCCGGGCCTGTGGGACGTGACCTTCCAGACCGCGGTCGCCCAGGCCGAGCTGGAGGCACGTGACTACCCCGGCGCCTACCACCGGATCCGATTCCACCGGGACGGTGCCGACGCCGTCGAGATCGAGACCACCCGCCCGGAGCTGATCCCGGCGTGCGTCGCGCTGATCGCCCACCCGGACGACGAGCGGTATGCCGGCCTGTTCGGATCCACTGTCACCTCACCGCTGTTCGGGGTCGAGATCCCGGTGCTGGCCCATCGCCTCGCCGAGCCGGACAAGGGCGCCGGCATCGCGATGTGCTGCACCTTCGGCGACCTGACCGACGTCCAGTGGTGGCGCGAGCTGCAGCTGCCGATCCGCTCGCTGGTCACCCGCAATGGTCGGATGCAGGGCGAGACCCCCGCCTGGATCGCGGGTGGTCCGGGCGAGCAGCTGTATGCCGAGTCGCTCGCCACCAAGACCGTGTTCACCGCCCGGGAGAACGTGGTCGCGGCCCTGCGCGAGTCGGGTGACCTCGTGGGCGAGCCGGTCAAGACGCAGCGCAAGGCGAACTTCTACGAGCGCGGCGAGAAGCCACTGGAGATCGTCACGAGCCGCCAGTGGTACATCCGCAACGGCGGCCGGGAGGCCGACCTCGGCAAGGCGCTCATCGCCCGGGGAGAGCAGATCGGCTTCCACCCGGCGTTCATGCGGGCCCGATACCGCAACTGGGTCGAGGGCCTCAACGGCGACTGGCTGATCTCCCGCCAGCGCTTCTTCGGCGTGCCCTTCCCCGTCTGGTATCCCGTCGACGCCGACGGAACGGCCGACCACGCCAACCCGATCCTGGCCGACGAGGCGAGCCTGCCGGTCGACCCGACCTCAGACACCCCGCCGGGCTACGACGAGCACCAGCGCGGCCGGCCTGGCGGTTTCGCCGCGGACCCCGACGTGATGGACACGTGGGCGACCTCGTCGCTGTCACCCCAGATCGCCGCCGGCTGGCCGGTGACCAGCGACGCGGGAGGTCGCAACGACGCCGAGCTGTTCGACCGGATCTTCCCCATGGACATGCGCTCGCAGGGCCACGACATCATCCGCACCTGGCTGTTCGCGACCGTGGTGCGCAGCCACTTCGAGCACGACAGCGTGCCGTGGGACAACGCGGCCATCAACGGCTGGATCCTCGACCCCGACCGCAAGAAGATGAGCAAGTCCAAGGGCAACGTGGTCACGCCCGAGGACGTGCTGAAGCAGCACAGCTCCGACGCGGTGCGCTACTGGGCCCTCTCGGGGCGGCTTGGCTCCGACTCGGCATACGACGACGGCCAGATGAAGGTGGGCCGGCGCCTCGCCATCAAGATCCTCAACGCGAGCAAGTTCGCGCTGTCCTTCGGTGACGTCACGGCGGACGGCGACGACCTCGCCGCACGGGTGACGCATCCGCTGGACCGGTCGATGCTCGCCGCCCTCGCCGACGTCGTCGACCAGGCGGGCGCGGGCTTCGAGTCCTGGGACTACACCCGCTCGCTCGAGGTCACCGAGAGCTTCTTCTGGTCGTTCTGCGACAACTACCTCGAGCTGGTCAAGGACCGTGCCTACGGCGGGCAGGGAGATGAGGCGGCCGCGTCGGCGCGGGCGGCGCTGCGGGTCGCGCTCGACGTGCTGCTGCGCCTGCTGGCGCCGTTCCTCCCGTATGCCACCGAGGAGGTCTGGTCGTGGTGGCACGAGGGCTCGGTCCACCGGTCGCCGTGGCCGGAGTCGTCCGGCCTGCGCGCCGCGACGGGCGATGCCGACAAGGCCCTGCTCGACACGGTCGGGCTCGCCCTGGCCGGGGTGCGCAAGGTCAAGTCGGAGGCGAAGGTCGGCATGAAGTCCGAGATCACCTCGATGGTGCTGGCCGCCCCGTCCGCCCAGGTCGAGCAGGTCCGGGGCGCGGAGGCCGACCTGGCCGCCACCGGACACGTCACCGCGATCAGCTATGCCGAGGCAGACCAGCTCGAGGTGCGCGACGTCCAGCTGGTCCCCTACGTCAAGCACTGACTCCCGGTGGTGTCGCTGCTCGCTGCGGGCCGGTGTCGCAAGGGTGGGGAGCGGCCGCGGTGAGCACCGTCATACCGGCGAGCTGACCCGTCATCGGCGACGCCCGACCGCGGCCACTGACGTCCGGCGCCGCTTGCTGCGGCCCACATCCACGCAACCGCCCGCTCTGCACGCCGTGGGCTGCTCGCGCCCGTGGTGGAGCCTCGGCGGCCTGACCCTGCTGCTCGGTCTCGGGCCGACCGCGGCGCGTGCGGTCGCCCTCCCGACGGGCCCCGTGACCGCGAAGGAGCACCGGGCGCCTGCGTGTACGGTGCGAGGGTGACTCGGCGGGGATGGATCGCGGTCGCCGGGGCGGGGGCCCTGACGCTCCTGCTGTGGGTGACCAGCAGCCGCCCGGTCACCGTCCTCGGACCCCCGCAGGACCCGTTCGAGCTCCCCCGTGCCACGGTGCGCCCACGCACCCCTGGACCGCAGCCGAGCGGCACCCCGCCCCCGCAGCCGAGCATCGACATGAGCAAGGTCCACGACGGCAGCACCGTCTTCGGCCTCCTGCTGACGATCCTGGCCGTCCTCGTCGCCGTGCTGGTGGTGGCCGCCGTGGCCTACTACGTCTACCGCCTGGTGCGCTTCCGCCGCGACCGTCCGCGAGAGACGGCCTTCGAGGTCCTGCCCGACATCGCCACCTCCGTCGTCGAGGACGCCGAGTCACAGTTCGCGGCCCTTGCCGAGGGCCGGCCACGCAACGCGATCGTGGCCTGCTGGCTGCGCCTCGAGGAGGCGGTGGCCGGCGCGGGTCTGCCCCGCCGGCCGAGCGAGACCTCTGCCGAGTTCACCGCCCGGGTGCTCACCGGCCTGGCGGTCGACCCCGACTCCGTCCACGAGCTCGCCCACCTCTACCGGGTCGCCCGGTTCTCCACCCACGACCTCGGCGAGGCCGACCGTGACCGAGCCGTTTCGGCCCTGCGGGTGACCCACGAGGGGCTGCAGCGGGTCGGTGAGACGCCTCGGCAACCGACCGGCGCGAGCTTTGGCAGCCCTCCCGGCCCTCCCAGACCTCCCACCACCCCGCCCGACGGCCCGACGAGGGAGGACCGGTGACCCGGCTGTGGCGGCGGCGCGTCCTCGGCCTGGCCGTGGTCTGGCTCGTCGTGGTGCTGCTGGCTTGGTGGCTGCGGACCGACCCCGCGGTGACCGTGCTGGCCGGCTACCTCGCCGCCGGCTTCGCACTGTCCTGGCTAGTGCAGGACCTCGCGCTGGAGTCACAGCCCGCCCACTGGGCCGGCTTCTACTCGCCGGCGCCCCGGCCGAGGGGCGCGGACCCGCGACTGTCCCACCTGCACCGGATCGTCCGCGACGCGATCGACAAGGACGCGCGCAACCTGCGGCGGCGTCGGCCTCCGGTGGACCTGCAGCAACTGCTCGCAGACCTGGCCGCCGAACGGCTGGAGTCGGCACACGGCATACGGCTCGACGACGCCCGCGCCGTCGAGCTGCTCGGTCCCGCGCTGCACGACTACCTGTCACGACCACCCGAGCGGCTGGGCGAGCTCAGCCGCTCCACGCTGTCCGACCACCTGACCCGAATCGAGGCACTGTGACGACTCCCCCCGACCTGCCCACCGTCTCCCAGCGGGCGAACACCGTCCTCGACCGGGTCGAGACCGCCGTGGTGGGCAAGCGGCGCGCCCTGGAGCTGGTGCTCAGCGGCATCCTGGCGGGCGGGCACGTGCTGCTCGAGGACTACCCCGGGCTCGGCAAGACCCTGGCGGCCCGCTCTTTCGCGCAGGCCCTCGGGCTCGACTTCACCCGGGCCCAGTTCACTCCCGACCTGCTCCCCAGTGACCTGACCGGCTCCTTCATCTACAACCAGCGCTCGACCGAGTTCGAGTTCCGCCGGGGCCCGCTGTTCACCGGCCTGTTGCTCGCCGACGAGATCAACCGCACCCCGCCCAAGACCCAGTCGGCCCTGCTGGAGGCGATGCAGGAGCGCCAGATCACGGTGGAGGGACGGACCTTCGCGCTGCCCGCGCCGTTCCACGTGCTCGCGACCGCCAATCCGGTGGAGTACGAAGGCACCTACCCGCTGCCGGAGGCACAGCTCGACCGGTTCCTCATGCGGGTGAGCTTCGGCTACCCGAGGGCGGAGGAGGAGCTCGACGTGCTGCAGCGGCGGATCGGACGACGGCACGAGGAGCAGACGCTGGAGGCCGTCACGGAGGCCGACGGCCTGCTGCAGATGCAGGCCGCGATCGAGCGCGGCACCGTCGACCCCAGCGTCGGCGAGTACTGCGTGGCGCTCGCCGCCGCGACGCGCCGGCACCGGCACGTCCTGATGGGTGCCTCGCCACGCGGCTCCCTCGCCCTCGTGCTTACGGCGAGGGCGTATGCCGTGCTGCAAGGCCGCGACTACGTCACCCCCGAGGACGTCAAGCAGGTGGCACACGCGGTGCTGGAGCACCGGATCACCGTCAAGCCGGAGCTGTGGATGAGCAACGTGTCCGGCGCCTCGGTGGTCGGCGAGGTCCTCGACTCGGTGCCCACGCCCTCCGCCCGCGAGAGCCGGGCAGCGGGCTGAGATGGCACGCTCCGACCGAGGCTGGCGGCCGACGCCCGCTCACCTGCGCGCCCTGCTGGTCGCCTCGTTCGCCATGCTTGCCGCGCTGGTGCTGCACCGTCCGGACCTGCTGGTGCTCGGGGCGCCCTTCGCGACCATCGCGCTCTGGGCCGTCCTCACGAGGCCCCGCTCCTCGCCCACGATCTCGTGCGGCATCTCGCTGACCACCGTGCGTGAGGGAGAGGCCACGCTCTGGAACGTGCACCTGACCCGGGTCGAGGGGATGGAGGAGGTCACCACGGTGCTGGAGCGGGGGGTCTGGTCCCAGCTCGACCCGGTGTCGGGAGTGCGGACCGAGAGCCTGCACGACGGCGAGGACGACGCCGGCGGCGACCCGGCCCGCCACACCGTGAGCACCGCGTGGCGGTCGCTGCGCTGGGGCCAGCGGAACGTCGGGCCGGGACTGGTCGGGGCGACGAGCTCGTGGGGTGCGTTCCGGTTCGGCCCGGTCGAGCTCGAGCCGATCGGCGTGCGGACCCTGCCGTTGCCGGCCGTCTTCGACACCACCGCCCACGCACCGCATCCACAGGGTCTGGTGGGGGTCAACCGGGCGGCCCGGCCGGGCGAGGGCAGCGAGTTCGCGAGCATCCGGCCGTTCCAGGTCGGCGACCGGCTGAAGCGCATCCACTGGCCGGTCTCGGCCCGCACCGGTGAGCTGCACGTCACCTCCAGCTACGCCGACCAGGACAGCCACGTGGTGCTCGTGGTCGACGCCTTCAACGACCTCGGTGAGAGCGAGGGCATCGAGGGCAGCGCGAGCACGCTCGACGTGTCCGTGCGGGCCGCCGGAGCGGTCGCCGAGCACTACCTGCACCGAGGCGAACGGGTCAGCCTGCGGGTCCTCGGCGCGGCCGACGTGACCCGTGTCCCGCCCGCGACCGGACGGCGCCACCTGCGACGGGTGCTCGACACGTTGGCCGCGATCCGGCCCGGCACCGACCGCGGTGACCCCGACGAGCGCCTCACCCGGCTCGGCATCGGAGCGGGGGCGCTGGTGGTCATGCTCTCGCCGCTGGTGTCGCCGGTGGCGTTGCAGCAGGCGGTGGCCCTGACCAGTCGCGGTCTCACCGTCGTGGTGATCGACAGCCTGCCGGGCGACCTCGCGGTGCCGGACCACGACGGCTACGGCCACCTCGCGTGGCGGCTGCGGCTGCTCGAGCGCGCGCGGGAGATCCGCCGGATCGAGCAGGCCGGCGTGCCGGTCGTCGCCTGGCGCGGTCCCGGCAGTCTCGATCAGGTGCTGCGCGAGCTCGCCCAGCGAGCTGCCGGACCGCGGATGGCCCACCGATGAGGTCCGACCTCGGAGCCGGGGCTCCCCGATGACCCCGTTCCGGCGGCTCGACGACGCGCTGCGCGACCTGCTCCAGCTGGCCGGTGCGGAGCTGCTGCTGCGCCTGGTGGTCCTGCTCGCGCCGGCGGTGTTCCTGGCGGCGGTGCTGGCCGCCGGCTCGGTCCCCGTGTGGGCGGTCGTCGTGGGGCTGCTGCTGGCGCTCCTCACGGTGCTCGCCCCTGACAGCGACGCCGGGACGTTGACGACCCTCTACCTGCTCGCCGTCTGGTACTTCGGCCACCAGGGCGATCCCCACACCCTGTGGACCCTGGTCGCCGCTCTGGCGTTGTTGGGGTTCCACGTCGCCACCACGGCCACGACCCGCGCACCGCACACCGGCCGCCTGCCCGCAGGCAGCCTTGCCCGCTGGTCGGTCCGCACAGCGGTCGTCGCCGGCGTGACCATCGCTGTGTATGCCGTGGGGCGGGCCTTCGCCGCGCTGGACACCGCTGGCAGCGTCGTGCTGACCACGACGGCCGGGGTGGTCGCGGCCGCGGCGCTGGTGGCTGCCCGTCGCTGGTCGCTGCGCCCGCCCGGAGGCCCGCGCCGGCTCTGATGCGCGCGCAAAGCATGCGCCGAGTGGGCCAGCGCGACGTGCGAGATCAGACGCCAGGCGGGTTGGTCAGGCGGATTCCTTGCGCTGGCGCTTGGCCCGGGCGGGGCGCTCGTCGCGACGCACGATGGTCGGGTTCACGTTGTCGAGGACCACCTCGCGGGTGACGACCACGCGGGCGATGTCCTCCTCGCTGGGCACGTCGAACATGACCGGCAGGAGCACCTCCTCCATGATCGCGCGCAGTCCGCGGGCGCCGATACCGCGCAGCATCGCCTGGTCGGCCACGGCCTCGATCGCCTCGTCGGTGAACTCGAGCTCGACCCCGTCGATCTCGAACATCCGCTGGTACTGCTTGACGAGGGCGTTGCGTGGCTCGGTGAGGATCTTGACCAGGGCGTCGCGGTCGAGCGGCGACACGGTCGTGATCACCGGGAGCCGGCCGATGAACTCCGGGATCAGCCCGAACTTCATCAGGTCCTCGGGCATCACGTCGCCATAGGACTCACCGACGTCCTTGGCCTGGTGCAGCTCGGAACCGAAGCCCAGCCCCTTCTTGCCCGAACGGGACTCGATCAGCTTCTCCAGCCCGGCGAACGCCCCACCCACGATGAACAGCACGTTGGTGGTGTCGATCTGGATGAACTCCTGGTGCGGGTGCTTGCGGCCACCCTGGGGCGGCACCGAGGCGGTGGTGCCCTCGAGGATCTTCAGCAGTGCCTGCTGCACTCCCTCACCGGAGACGTCGCGGGTGATCGACGGGTTCTCGCTCTTGCGGGCGATCTTGTCGACCTCGTCGATGTAGATGATGCCGGTCTCGGCCTTCTTGACGTCGAAGTCCGCGGCCTGGATCAGCTTCAGCAGGATGTTCTCGACGTCCTCACCGACGTAGCCGGCCTCCGTGAGGGCCGTAGCATCGGCAATCGCGAACGGCACGTTGAGCATCCGCGCCAGCGTCTGCGCGAGGTAGGTCTTGCCGCACCCCGTAGGGCCGATCAGCATGATGTTGGACTTGGAGATGTCCACGACCTGCTCGGCGTCCTTCTTGGACACGTTCTCGCCGGCCTGGATCCGCTTGTAGTGGTTGTAGACGGCCACCGCGAGCGCCCGCTTGGCGACGTCCTGGCCGATGATGTACTGCTCGAGGAAGTCGAAGATCTCACGCGGCTTGGGCAGCTGCTCCAGGCCGAGGTCGGAGGACTCGGCGAGCTCCTCCTCGATGATCTCGTTGCACAGCTCGATGCACTCGTCGCAGATGTAGACGCCCGGCCCGGCGATGAGCTTCTTGACCTGCTTCTGGCTCTTGCCGCAGAAGGAGCACTTCAGCAGATCTCCACCGTCTCCCACACGTGCCACGAGGCGGCCCCTTCATCCTTGGTCTGCACCCGTGGTCCGGATGCCCTGTCGGTTTCGTGCGTCTGTTGCTGCCCTGCCGTGGCCCGACGCTACCCCGAGGGCCGTCGAGTCGCCTTCATTGAACGCCGGTGTCGGCCTCCCGTCACGGGTTGTCCGCTCAGGGCGGACAACCCGTGCGCGGGCCGGCCGGGAGTGTTCACTCCTCGAGCGCTGCCTTGCGGCTCTGCAGGACCTCGTCGATGAGGCCGTACTCCTTGGCGTCCTCCGCCGACAGGATCTTGTCACGCTCGATGTCGACACGGACCTGCTCCACCGTGCGGCCGGAGTGAGCGGCGAGGGTCTCCTCCAGCCACTCACGCATGCGCAGGACCTCGTTGGCCTGGATCTCCAGGTCACTGGCCTGGCCGCCGAGGCCCTCCATGGCCGGTTGGTGGATCAGGATCCGGGAGTTGGGCAGAGCGAAGCGTTTGCCCTTCGCCCCCGCGCCGAGCAGCACCGCAGCCGCGGACGCCGCCTGGCCGATCACGAAAGTCTGCACGTCCGGGCGGACGTACTGCATCGTGTCGTAGATCGCGGTCATCGCGGTGAAGGAGCCACCGGGGCTGTTGATGTACATGAGGATGTCCCGGTCGGGGTCCTGGCTCTCGAGGACGATCAGCTGGGCGATGATGTCGTCCGCCGACGCGTCATCGACCTGCACGCCGAGGAAGATGATGCGGTCCTCGAAGAGCTTGGTGTAGGGGTCGGTGCGCTTGCTGCCGTAGGAGGTGCGCTCCTCGAACTGCGGGAGGATGTACCGGCTGGACGGGGCGGGGACACGCGGGCCGCCATACGAATGGTTGATCATCTGCAGTGCTCCAAGTCTCGAAGGTATGGCGGATCAGGACTGTTCGGCGTTGCTGGCCTCGTCGGAGCTCAGGTAGACGTGGTCGACGAACCCGTACTCCTTCGCCTCCTCGGCGGTGAACCAGCGGTCGCGGTCGGAGTCCTTCTCGATCTGCTCCACGGTCTGCCCGGTGTGCTGCGCGATGAGGCCGGCCATCTGCTTCTTGATGTGCAGCATCTGCTCCGCCTGGATCTTGATGTCCGAGGCCGTGCCGCCGATGCCGCCGGACGGCTGGTGCATCATCACGCGGGCGTGCGGGGTCGCGTAGCGCTTGCCCGGCGTGCCTGCGCTCAGCAGGAACTGTCCCATGCTGGCGGCCAGGCCCATCGCCACGGTCGCCACATCGCAGGGCACCCACTTCATCGTGTCGAAGATGGCCATGCCGGCCGTCACCGAGCCACCGGGGCTGTTGATGTAGAGCCAGATGTCCTGGTCGGGGTCCTCTGCTGCGAGCAGGAGCAGCTGCGCGCAGATCGCGTTGGCGTTGTCGTCCCGGACGTCGGAGCCCAGGAAGATGATGCGCTCCTTGAGCAGACGGTTGTAGATCTGGTCGTCCAGACCGCCTGGCCGCGCGTCTTCCGCGGCGACGATCTCGCTGCTGTTGCTCACCGTTTCTCCATCTGTCGGGAGGGGACCACCGCAGGTTCGGTCCCACTGTTTGTCTGTCTGCTGTGCCTGACAGTGACCCTAACGCCCGGCTTCCCCGGGACAGTCCCCGTAGGGCACGGTGTTCGCCCTGAGCGCACAAGTCCGCGGCCGTACCGGGAGACGCGAGGGCGCCCCGGCTCCGGTGTGGAGCGGGGCGCCCTGTGCGCGAGCGGTGGGGCGTCAGGAGCCGGCCGGCGTGGCCTGCTCGTCGCGTGGCGCGGCCTCGTCGGTCGCGACCTCAGCATCCTGGGCCTGCGTGTCGGCGGCCTCCTCGGTCTCGGCAGTCTCCTCGGCAGTGGCCTGCGCCGCCGCCATCGCAGCAGCCTCGGTCGCCTCGGCGTCGTCGGTGGCGTCCTCGACGTCTTCCTCGGTGTTCAGCGCGTTGAGGTCCACGACGTTGCCTGCGCTGTCGACGACCTCGGCCTGCTCCAGCACGCTCGCCAGGGCCTTGCGTCGACCCACCTCCGCGAGCATGGCCGGGACCTGCCCACCCTGGTCGACCGCCTGGGCGAACTCGTTGGGCTCCATGCCGTACTGCTGGGCCGACATCACGAGGTACTCGATCAGCTCGTCCTGGCTGACCTGGACCTCCTCCTTCTCGACGATGGCGTCGAGCAGGAACTGGGCCTTCAGCGCCTTGCGAGTGCTCTCGCCGACCTCCGCGCGGTGCTCATCGTCGTCGAGCCGGTTCTCACCCTCGAGGTGGCTGTGCACCTCCGCCTCGACCAGCGAGTCGGGCACCGGAATCTCGGTGGTCTCGAGCAGGTGCTCGAGCACCTTGTCGCGGGCCTGGACGCCCTGCTCGAACTTCTTGGCGCGTTCGGCCTGGGCGCGGACGTCCTCGGTCAGCTCGTCCATGGTGTCGAACTCGGAAGCGAGCTGGGCGAACTCGTCGTCGAGCTCGGGCAGGACCCGCTCCTTGACCGACTGCACCGTGACGGTCACGTCGGCGTCCTGGCCCTCACGGTCGCCCCCCGCCAGAGGTGCGGTGAAGTCCTTGGTCTCGCCGGCCGACATACCGGTGAGCGCCTCGTCGAGCCCCTCGAGCATGTTCCCCGAACCGATCTCGTAGGAGACGCCCGTCACGGAGTCGATCTCCTCGTCGCCGATCGTGGCCGACAGGTCGATGGAGACGAAGTCTCCCTCGGCTGCTGCGCGCTCGACACCGGTGAGGGTCCCGAACCGCTGGCGCAGCGCGGTCATCCGCTCCTGCACGTCCTCGTCGGAGGCCGAAACCTCATCGACCTCGACCTTGATCGAGGAGTAGTCGGGCAGCGTGACCTCGGGACGCACGTCGACCTCGACGGTGAAGGCGAGCTCATCGCCCTCGCCCGTGGGGACACCGGTCACCTCGACCTCGGGCTGGCCGAGCGGGCGGACGCCCTGCTCCTCGACGGCCTGGCCGTAGAACTGCGGCAGGGCCTCGTTGACCGCCTCCTGCAGCACCGCGCCGCGGCCGACCCGCTGGTCGATGATGCGGGCGGGGACCTTGCCCTTGCGGAAGCCCGGCACGTTGATCTGCCCGCCGATCGCCTTGTAGGCCGCATCGAGGCTCGGCTTGAGCTCGTCGAAAGGGACCTCGACGGTCAGCTTGACCCGGGTCGGGTTGAGGGTCTCGACGGCACTCTTCACTGCAGGGCACTCCAGAACGTGTGGGGGCTGTGGGGGTCACAGATGCGGACGACGAACCATGCTATCGGCTGCGGCGCGCAGAACCGAAACGGCGACGGCCGCACTGTGAGCCCGACCGCGCGGGAGCAAGCCACTGGTCGGGCTGACAGTGTCTGATTCCACGAGATAGTTGGCACCTGTCCCGCGACATGGTTGGCACCTAGCGCGGAGGTGTGGCATGTCACT
>NZ_SWMA01000011.1:0-105534 GCF_005222685.1 Segeticoccus rhizosphaerae | reverse complement strand
GTGGTGGTGATGGGGGCGACGGTGACCCAGGTCAGCAGGTGGAGCTTGGAGCGACGAGTCAGGATCAACGCGGGTCGACGCTTGTCCAACTGGACCGCCGCAATGGTGCGCATCAATCCAACGCGGGGTGGGGTGGGTCGAGCAGACTGTCGAAGTCCGGGTAGACGGCTTCGCCGCGCCTGACCAGTTCGGCCAAGGTGGCCTCTTCGCGCTGGTAGCGCTGTTCACGCTGGAGGCGCGCAAGAGCGTGGCGGACGGCTTCAGAGCGGTTGGCGGCGTGGCCTTGGGCGACCTCAGCGTCCAGAGACGCGAGCTCGTCGTCGTCGAGGCGGATAGCAATCTGTGTAGTCACGACTACAGTGTAGCCCGCAGCGTCAACCAATTGGTATGCACCTCCTCGCGCGGTGAGGTCAGCGGTCGTCCCGGTCGTCGATCGGCATACGTTCGCGCCTGACGACCTCAGTCATTGGTCGGCAAGGCGGTTCCTCCAGTACCCGGGATGCCGCTTTTCGTGGGCGTAGGCGACGATCACGATTTCGTCGTTGGTCCGGAAGTAGATCACGCCGTACGGGAATCCTTTGACACTCTTCCTGCGCAGGCGGGCTCGTCTTCCCAGCCGTGGACCGTCGGCCAAGCCTCAGGCATAGCGCCGATGTCGCGCCGCGCCTGGTGGGTCGCATCCAGCAGCTCCTGGCCAGTTGCGGGGTCGTCGTACCAATTCGCTGCGGCGCGCAATTCGGCGCGTGCCTCTGGGTGTTCCCGTTGAAGTGCTGTCACGCGTGCTTGTCCGCAAGTTCAGCGGACAGCAACCGGTAAGTCTCGTCGGCATCGACCAACTCCACGTCGCCGCGCGAGATCTGCTCGACGCGGGAGCGGAGTTCTTCCCTCCAGGCGTCATCGATGTCCGCCTGGTCGGCATCCTGGTCCTGGTCCACGCTCAGCCGGAGCAGGCGAGCGGCCTGAAGACGCTCAGCGGGCGGTAGTGAATAGCCCGCGTTTACGTACTCCGCCAGATTCGGTGCCATAGATCGAGTGTACGTCCTCGTACTCTTACCTGGCCCGGATCAGCGTTGTCCAAGCCGGCCGAAAGACTGTCTGGAGCGCGATGATCTTGCCAGACTCCTCCGGGCGCTCTCCGCGCGGTCACTGACGGCGATTCAGCACCGCTGAACGGGCGTGCCTGACTCACTGCCTACCGTGTCTGACGCGGCCGCGTCAGACGCGGCCGCGCGGCGCCTGAGCGCGGAACGTGGCCCTGATCGTTGCCTCCGCTTGACAGGATCCGTCGGCTTCGTGGGCCCCAGTGGTCTCCCAGAGCGTGGTGTTCTGGATGACCGGCAGGAGGGCTACCGGGAGAGGTCGGGCGTTGGGTCGGGCCGCATCGTCGGCCAGTGCGGTGCACCAGGCTCCGGTCTGGCGGGACGGCGCCGGTCTTGCCGGGCCTGGGCTGCCGCCCGGGCTCGCGCCTGTTCCAGCCGGGCCTCGCGGTCGTGCTCCCGCTGGCTGTTCCACGCCGCGCGTTGGGTCCGGAGCAGATCGGGGGGTTGGCAGCGGAGGGCGGGTTCGGATTCCAGGGCGTGGACCCGGGTGCGGGTTCGCTGCAGGTCGGCGGTGAGCTGGTCGACCAGGTGCGCGGTGCGGTCGAGCCGGTCGGCGGGATCCTGGATGTGGGCGAGGTGGCCGAACCGGGCCAGGCCCAGGGGGTCCGAGCGCACTTCGTCCTGGTAGGCGTCCCGGGCGCGGTCGGCGCGGGCCTGGGCGGCCGTGGCGGCGGCAGACTGCTCGGCGTGTTCGGGGTGCTCGGCCTCGGCCAGACGCCGAGCGGAACCGGTGAGGGCGTCGTGCAGCCGGGCCCCGGCCGGCGGGGGGAACCGTCCGGCCAGCACGTCGAGGTCGACGGGCAGGTCCGGCACGACCGGCCGCCAGGTCTGGGTCCAGGTGTGCAGGTCGGCGCGGGCTCGGCGCACCGCGGCCCGGTGCAGACCGAGTCTGCCGGGGCCGGTGCGGATGGTCCCGGCTGCCTGGGAGGCGGCGGGGTAGTCGGCCTGCCAACGCCGCCACAGGTCGCCTCCGATGCTGCCGGCCGCACCGTCGACGGCTGTCTCGGTGTCCTGCAGCTGTGCTCGGAGACGGGACGCGTGCTCGGCCGCGCCTCGGGCGGCCTGGCGCAACTCGGCCAGCCGGTGGTCGGCCTCGGCGCGCAGCGGCACCACCACGGTGAGCCGGTCACGCTGGCTGCGGGCGGTGGTGAGTCTGGCGGCCAGGTCGGCCTCGCGGGTCCAGGCGTCGTGCAGGTCGGCCAGCACCGGCTGCAGCGGCCGGGCCGGGGCATACCGGGCCGCCTCGGTGGCGGCCAGGGCGGCGGCGTGCGCGGGTCCGAGGTCGGCCCGGTCCCGGCCGAAGGTCTCGACCCATTGCTCGCGGGCCTGCTCGAGGGACTCGGCGACCAGGTGGGCGGTGTTCGCCGCGCGTCCACGGGTCATCGCGACGTAGGCGGCTGCGGCGCCGGTGTGCTCCCCCACCACCAGGTGCGCGCGGTGCACGGTCTCGCCCTGGGCGCCGTAGACGGTGCTGGCATAGGCCAGCTCGACGTTCTCGCGCACGTAGGTCGCGGGGAGGCTGCGTGGCCCGCCTCGACCGGTCACCGTGACGGTGGCGTCGGCGCCGATGCCGGTGATGGTCCAGGTCTCCCGGTTGGCGACGTCCAGGCCGCGGTCGTTGCGGCGGGTCGCCACCTGGTCGCCCACCCCGACCCGCTCGCCCGCCGTGGTGGTGACCGCGTGCTGGTCGTCGACGCGGCCGGCGGCGACCAGCCGGTCCCGGATCGCGGCGTTGAGTGCCGCGACCTGCTCGCGGGTGTCCGCGACCACCAGCACCCGACCACCCTCACCACCCTCACCACGGCTCTCGCGCCGATGCTCTCCATCGGCGTCGGTGGCGACGCCGGCGACGGTCCCGGCGAGCGCGTGGATGCGTTCGGCCTCGCTGGCGTGCAGGACGATGTCGCCGCGGGCGAGCAGGGCATCGAACACTCCCCCGGAGTCCTGGCCGGCGCGCATGGCCAGGCTGAGGCGGGCGTAGTCGGGGTCGGTGAACCGCTGCACCGCCTGCAGGGTCACCTGGTCGTCGGGGTGGGCCCAGCGGACGGCCAGGTCCAACACGCCGCCGCGGCCGACCGCGGGCAGCTGGTGGCGGTCTCCGACCAGCGTGACCCGGGCGCCGGCCTCGTCGGCGATGACCAGCAGCGCGCGGGCGGTGTCTTGGTCCACCATCCCGGCCTCGTCGACCAGCAGCACGTCACCGCGGGCCAGGACCGCCGCCTGGCAGGGGCCGTCGTAGGACGTGCCGGTGGCCGGGTCTGCCTGCCCGGCGCGCAGCCGGGTCCAGGCGCCGTCGGTGCTTTGGCGGTAGCCGTGCTGGTGGGTCAGCCAGGCTGCCGAGGTAGCGCGGCTGCCGAGCTGGCGGGTGGCGACCTCGGCCGCCTTGCGGGTCGGGGCTACCACCACCAGGTCATGCCCACCGCGCTGGATCGCGGCGCGGGCCGCGGCCAAGGTGGTGGTCTTGCCCGACCCCGCAGCGCCCTCGACCACCAGCAGGGCCCGGTCCCCGGCCAGCGCGGTCACCACCGCCTGCTGCGCGGTGTCCAACCGCACCCCGCCGCCGACCGCCTGGGCTGCCACTTCGTCGACCTCGCCGTTGTCACGTGCCACCGAGCTGGTGGCGTCGGCGCGGGCGACCAGGCGCGCGGTCAGGTCGGCCTCGACCTCCACGACCTCGCGGGAGGTCAGCGCGCGGATGTGCTCGGGCGCGCCCGGCGAGTCGAGGAGCGGCACGCACCGGCCCACGGCGCGGGCGGTGAGGTCTTCGGCGAGCTCCAACCGGACCCCGGCCTGGGCGACGAGGCCGGTGCGGGCGAGCAGCTGCTCGACCTCGCCGCGCACGTCCGCGGCGTTCCACCCCGACCGCCGTGCCCCCAACCGGCTCAGCACCCTGGAAACGGCGGCGGCACGATCCAGCGCGCCGATCGGATACCCGGCCGGCACCGTGTCCGGCAGCGGGCTGTCCTTGCCGGGAGGGTCGCTGGCGTGGGGGGAACGGCCTGCCGGAACGTCGTCGGCCGGTGTTGGTGTCGGTGGGACGAAGCCGAGACCGGTCAGTTCCTGGACCCACCGTTGCGCCAGCTCCGTGCCGTCGCGCGGGACCACCTTGTCCGGGCGGGCCTCGGCCCACGCCCGGGCATCCCAGGACCGCCGCAGGCCCGGACCCGGCTCGATGCCGGGATGCCCGGTCCGCCACTGCGCCTCGTAGCGGTCGACGTTCCTGCCGATCTGCGCCGCGCGGGCGCTGAACGGGCCCGCGTAGCCGGCCAGCTCCGCGATCTCGCCGGACTCGGGTTCGAGGGTGTATCCACGGGCGGCCAGCGCAGCGCGGAAGCCGGGATCGGTGATCACGGCGGCGTGGCCGATGCCGTTGATCGCCTCCAAGCTGTCACGCACCCCCACGGTGTGCAGGCCCCGCCACCGGCCCGCGGCCAGCACTCGCGCGTTGACCTGCAGGTGCAGATGTCGATGCGGATCCCCCGCCCGCGACGTGTAGTGCCGTACCACCGCCGCCTCGATCCCCTGCACCGGCACCTGGGCCTGCCGGCCCCGCGGTCCCACCCGGGTGGTCGCATGCTGGGCCAGCCAGCCGATGATCTGGGCCGCGGCCCGGTCCTGCGCGCCGTCATAAGCCCGCGAGACCTGCGGGTCGACCGCGGCCGCCAGCGACCAGGTCTTCGGGCCGTTGACCACCACCTCCACGAACCGCACGCCGTGATCGTCGGCGCGCAGCCGACCCTTCGCGCACCCGGTGACTGGGTCACGGCCGGCCACCCACGCCTCATAGGTCTCACCGGACAGCGTCCCGGCACCGCGCACGCCCTCGGGGGTGGCCAGGTAGCGCTCGGCCAGGCCGGTGCCCTCGGCCAGGTAGTAGTCATCGGCCCGGGACCGGTCGGCCTCCAGGTAGTGACGCGCCCCAGCAGCGGCACCGCGGTAGACCTTCATCCCACCGTGCATTCTCGCCACCATTCAACGACAACCAACAAACGCCCTAGAAACGCGAACACGGACCGCCCGAAGGCGATCCGTTCCACTGACATTTGTAGCATACGTGCCGCAAAGATGGGGGCTTAAAAAAGGCTGTCCTAGGGCAGGTTTTAAGGTGTGTCGAAGTAGTCGTCGATGTTCAACGACATCCAACGAATGTGGGCTTTCTAGGGCGCGCCGGCAAGGTCGAGTACGTCAACGAGGTGACACACTCGGCCGGGCTCGAAATGATGCTGGAGATGACAAGCCCGGCTCACGCGTCCTTCATTCCTCGGACATTCACGACTGTCCGGGGCCGCCGGGTCGAGGGTGTACCTGGTGGTGGTGGTGCCGTCCTGGGCGAGGACATGCACCGCGTCGGTGACGCAGTACTCGACCGCCACGTCACCCGGCGCCAGTGACCGTTCGGGCGTCGAGGACGCGCAGGGCGGTGACCCGGGCCAGCGCGTCGTAGCGCCGCAGTCGCCGCCACCACCGGCATCGGCCGTTGACACCGCGACGCCGGCCTGGTCGCATGCCGTGACCCGTGTTGGACCCTGCTCGGCCGTGTCGTAACCCCAGGCCTGCTCGAGGGCGACCTCAACGGTGTCGGCCGAGTCCGCAGCCCCTGCGCCACAAGGTCGGACTCGACGAGCAGTAGATGCCGTCCCCAACCTCACCGCTCGAGGATCGCCTTTGCGGCGATGTCGTTCACGGCTCAATCAACCTTGTTTCGGGCCCCGGATTTGGTCACTCGCCTCGGTGCCGGCCACGCACCCAAAGCCTACCCTCATGCCGACTGAGCAAAACGAATCCCATGACTTCAATTGCTGCCAGGGCCACGATGGCGATGCCAGAAACGAGAGCCGAGCCAAAAGTGAGACCACCCGCTAATAGGAGAAACAGACCTCCAAACATGGTGGGCAACCACTTCAAGCTACGTCGGTGTCGGGGTTGCCCCAAGATCATAGAACCAGCCACGATAAGGCCCAAGAGTACGATGAGAGGCCAAGGCAATCGATCTAGGACGTGCACCTGCCCCGGCATTACAGCTCACCAACCACTTTGGTAGGAACGATAGCCGTAGTAGGCGTTGACTCCGGTCCAGACGGCAGTGTGACGCCGGTGATTACGCGCAACCCAACGGAGTGAGCGAGTACCATAAGAGTTGTGGCGACCGAAATACTGGGCGCTATGACGGGGGACGTACTTGCGATACCGGAAATATCTCACTGGGCGGAACAGGGTAGGCGCCGAATCAACGAGCACGTTCCCTATCGCACGCTTCGCACTGATCTCGTGGTGACGGGCTCGATAGGTGTTCCAAGCCCCGCTAGCCCCAATTGCGAAAGTAGTGGCCGCAATACAAGCGCCCGCAGTGGCGACGATACATGCGCCCGCGGCCAGCACGCCGGTAGCCGTGGCGACGCGCTTCAGAGTCTTGCGCCATCCCCACCATTGGCCGTTGAGGTCGGTTTGGTTGATGGGGTCGACCGGGTAGGCGTAGGCGTTGGGTGAGCCGCCTTCGATGGGGTCGATGCTGGTGAAGCGGCCGGTGGCGGGGTTGTAGAGGCGGGCGCCCATGAGTTGCAGGCCGGTGGGGTCGATGGGGTTGCCCTCGGTGTCGGCTTGGATCTGGTTGAGGTCGGTGGCGGGGTTGCCGTATTCGTCGAAGCACAACACCGGAGAGGACAGCTGGGGTGCGGTGCCGTTGGTGGGCAGGTCGAGGGTGGTGATGGTGTCGCCGTGCGGGTCGGCCAGCGCCACCGACGCCACGCCGTCGGTGATGGTGACGGCCAGGTCGCCGCCGATGGAGGTCCCGTAGATGCTGACGACGGGGCCACCGGTGCCGGTGGTCTGGGTGGCGAAGGACGGGTTGTCGGTGTCGTCGCCGTAGTGGCGGGTGGTGGCGATGGTGTTCGTGCCGGTCTTGGTGGTGGTGGAGTCGCTCCGCCGCCCGGCCGGGTCGAGGGTGTAGGTAGTGCGAGTGCCATCCTGGGTGAGGGTGTGGGCGGTGTCGGTGTCGTAGTACCCCACCGCCACGTCACCCCCGCCCCCGGCACCGGCACTGGTGCTGGTGGGGGTGTCGGTGGCGGGCAGGGTGGCGACCCGGTCGAGGGCGTCGTAGCCGTAGGCGCCGCCACCGCTGGTGTCGGTTGTCGACACGGGGTCCCCGGCCTCGTCGGTGCCAGTGACCGTGGTGGTCGTGCTGGTGGCGCCGTGCTGAACCCGGTCGGCGGCGTCATACGCCCAGGTCTTCTCGAGGGTGGTGTCGGGGCTGTCGGCGCAGTCACCGGTGGGGCTGGTCGTGGTGGTCTGGCCGGTGCGGTTGCTGTCGGCGTCGAAGACGTAGGTGTGGGCCTGGCAGAGGTCGCCGCGGGCGTCGGTCACGCTGGTCAGCCGGCTGGCGTGGTCGTAGCCGTAGGCGAGGGTGCGGCCGATGGCGTCCTGGCCGGTGCCGGCGTTGGTGGACACCGCGGTGGTGCGGCCCAGCGCGTCGGCGGTCAACCCCCAGCCCAGCAGCGGTGTGCTGGTCCCGTCCGCGGCGGTCCCCTCGTAGGACAGGGCAGTTTGCTGCCCGTCGCGGGAGTAGGCGATGGTCTGGGTGATCCCGGCCGGCAGGGCCTGGCTGACCAGATCCCCGGCCGCGTCGTAGCTCGCGCGGTAGGTCAACGGCCCGCCGGTGGTGGCGCCGGTGACGGTCTGGGTGGTGACCAGGCCCCGGTGCTCCGCCCTCCCGCCCGAGGTTTCGTCGTAGCTGTAGCTGGTGGTGGACTGCGGGTCGCTGATGGTGGCGACCTGCCCGGCACCGGGCAGCCCGGCCGCCACGTAGCTGGTGGCGGTGTGGGTGCCGGTGGCGTCGGTGTACCCGGTGACCTTGCCCCAGGCGTCGTAGCTAGTCGAGGCGCGGCCGGTCTCGTTGCCCGCCGCTGGGGTCTTGCCGGCCGGGATGGTGGCCGGGTCGATGGCCGCGGTGTAGTCCACCAGCCCCTCGCCGCTGCCGGGACTGGACACCTCGGCGGGAACCTGGGTGGTGGTCGTGGTGGCCAGCCCGAACGCCAGCCCGGTCTTGGGGTTCACCCCGGCGTTCAGGGCTCCCTGGTCGTAGTCGGTGTGGACGCGGACCGGCTCGCCGCTACCGGTGGCGGCGGTCACGCCCTCGGCCGCCCGCATCTCGCGATGGACAGTCGAACGGGCGCGTCTACTGCGACGCCTGCCACGGCGCAGTGAGAACGACGTTCGACGACGCCAACACCGCTGCCCACTTCGATGAGGATCATCGTATGCCGATTCTGCTCCGAGCGAGTAGCGTTCACCGGCTTTGGGCTTCCTGCGCCATCCGGTTCATCTCGGCGCAGACACGAGCCACTCGTTTGTTCGGAGTTTGGGAGCGCCCATACCCTGAGAGGAGAGATAAGCTCTCCTGCTCTCCCTCAGATGTAGTTACGACGGGTGCCCAAACGGATGCCAGCACCTTGTCGTCTATGATCTCAGGGCTAACGGCGAGCATCTCTAACTGTTGATTCCCCAGATAGCCGTGTATTGTCACCCGGTTTCCACTCACGACGACACGCATCAGTGACGAACGAACTGCTCCAGCGAGCGACACCAAGGCGATGAGCGTGAAGGCAATATTTTCGCCCAGCGGTCCAGGAGCAAGTGGCATTATTCCGAAAGCAAAAGCAGACGCCAGTTGCAATAGGGTCGTGTAGACACCCCACGTTCTGGATCTAAAGGTCTTCCTATCCATCTCACCAGCGCCGGTATCGGTTGATCTGCTTCTTGCGGCTATACACATAAGCATCATGCATCGAGGTCACCTGCGTGCTAGCCGCGGCGTGCCCCCTAAAGAACCGCGACGTCTTCTGCCAAGAATAGGAGGAATTCTTAAGTCCCCCTTTGAGTCCACTGCGCCAGGGTCGTCCCATGCGCCCGTACTGGAGGTACCTGTAGGTGCTGGTTCCGCCGACGCCAACGGAAGTCAGCAACGCGTCCCCTGTCACCGATCGCCAACTCCTGCGCCAGCCGCGCGCCGCGACGGTTTGTTGGCTCCGTACGGACCAGGCCGCCGTCTGCAGCCCTCCGCAGGCTGCCCATCCAACGGCGGGAACCAAGCAGCCCCCGGTGGCGATCCCCGTTGCGACCAGACCACGGTTCCTCCTGACCCAGCTCGCTGTCCTTCTCGCCCATCCCCAGAATTGGCCGTTGAGGTCGGTTTGGTTGGGGTCTACCGGGTAGGCATACGGGTTGGGTGAGCCGCCTTCGATGGGGTCGATGCTGGTGAAGCGGCCGGTGGCGGGGTTGTAGAGGCGGGCGCCCATGAGTTGGAGGCCGGTGGGGTCGGTGGCGCGTTGTTTGGCGCCGAGGTGGCCGTAGGCGATGGCGCCGGTCGCCGGTGGGCTGACCGTGCCGGCGGGGTCGATGGGGTTGCCGTCAGCGTCGAGGCCGGTGGGGGTCAGGTCGGTGGCGGGGTTGCCGTATTCGTCGTAGCACAGCACCGGTGAGGACAGCTGGGGGGCGGTTCCGTCGGTGGGCACGTCGAGGGTGGTGATGGTGTCGCCGTGCGGGTCGGCCAGCGCCAGCGACGCGGTCCCGCCGGTGATGGTGACGGCCAGGTCGCCGCCGATGGAGGTGCCGTAGATGCTGACCACGGGGTCGCCGGTGCCGGTGGTCTGATCGGCGAAGGACGGGTTGTCCGCCTCGTTGCCGTAGTGCCGGGTGGTGGTGACCGTGTCGGTGTCCGGGCCGGTCAGGGTGGAGGTGGCGCGCCGCCCGGACGGGTCGAGGGTGTAGGCGGTGGTGGTGCCGTCCTGGGTGAGGGTGTGGGCGGCGTCGGTGTCGTAGTATCCGACGGCCACACCACCCGGGGAACTGGTTCCGGCCGGGGTGTCGGTGGCGGGCAGGGTGGTGATCCGGGCCAGGGCGTCGTAGCCGTAGGCGGCGCCGGTGCTGGTGTCGGTGGAGGTCACGGGGTCGCCGGCCTCGTCGGTGCCGGTGACCGTGGTGGTGATGGTGGCGCCGTGTTGCACCCGGTCGGCGGCGTCGTAAGCCCAGACCTTGGCCACGGTGGTGTCGGGGGTGTCGGCGCAGTCGCCGGTGTTGCTGGTCGCGGCGGTCTGGCCGGTGCGGTTGCTGTCGGCGTCGAAGCTATAGGTGCGGGCCTGGCACACGTCGCCGCGGGCGTCGGTCACCGTCGTGAGGCGGCCGGCGTGGTCGTAGCCGTAGCCGAGGGTGCGCCCGATCGCGGCATCCCCGGTGCCGGCGTTGGTGGACACACTCGTGGTGCGGCCCAGCGCGTCGGCGGTCAGGGCCCAGCCCAGCAGCGGAGTGGTGGTCCCGTCCGCGGCGACCCCGTCGTAGGCCAGCGCGGTCTGTTGCCCGTCCCGGGAGTAGCTGGCCGTCTGGGTGACCCCGGCCGGCAGGGACTGGCTGACCAGGTCCCCGGCCGCGTCGTAGACCGCGCGGTAGGTCAACGGCCCGCTGGTGGTGGCGCCGGTGACGGTCTGGGTGGTGACCAGGCCCCGGTGCTCGGCCTTGCCGTCGGTGGTCTGGTCGTAGCTGTAACTGGTCGTCGACTGCGGGCCACTGATGGTGGCGACCTGCCCGGCACCGGGCAGCCCGGCCGCCACGTACCCGGTGGCGGTGTGGGTGCCGGTGGCGTCGGTGTACCCGGTGACCCTGCCCCAGGCGTCGTAGCTCGTGGAGACCCGCCCGGTCTCGGTGCCCGCCGAAGGCGCCTGGCCGGCCGGGATGGTGGCCGGGTCGATGCCGGCGGTGTAGTCCACCAGCCCCTGGGTGTTGTAGTGGGTGAGCGTGGCGTCGGTCGGGGCCGAGCCGGCCACGCCCGAGGCGGTGGTCTGCTCGCCGGTGACCCGGCCGGCCTCGTCGAACCACGACCGGGTGCTGCGCACCGCCGCGCCCGTGGTCTCGGTGCTGGACTGGACCGCCCCGTAGAACGAGTAGCCGGTGATCGTGGTGACCGGGAGCGTGGGAGTGGTCTCGGCGGTGCGGGTCTGGCAGGCCAACCCCGCCCACGCCGCCACGCCCGCGCCACCGCAGCCCGGGGCGTCGGGGTTGGCGGCCACGGTGTAGTAGCTGGTCAGCCGGGTGCCTGCGTCGGCGCCGTCAGACCTGGGCCCGACCGTCTTGACCACCCGGCCCTGCACGTCATACACCGTCTTCGTGGTTGGCCCGGTCCCGGCGGCGAAGTCGGTGACCGTCGTGGTCGTGGTCGCCGACCCCAGGGTCCACCCCGAGGTCGCCGACGTCAGCCCGGACCCGTCCTGGGGCGCGTACCCGGTCCTGGTCCGCGACAGGATGGTCTCGCCGGCCCCGGGGGTGGACACCTGCGCAGGAACCTGGCTGGTGGTGGTCGTGGTGGCCAGCCCGAACGCGAGACCGGTCTTGGGGTTGACGCCAGCGTTGGGGGCGCCCTGGTCGTAGTCGGTGTGGGTGTGCACGCGGACCGGGTCACCGCCACCGGTGGCGTCGGTGGCCGGTCCCCAGGTGTCGGTCACCCAGGTCCCGGCCGGCGCGATCACGGTCCCGGCCGGCACCGACTGGGTCCCGGCGGGGCCGTCGGCGGCGGCGCTGGTGGTCAGGTCGTCGTTGTAGGCGGTCAGGGTGGCGTAGGAGTCGGCGCCGGCGGCGTCGCCGTTCGCGAGGATCGCGGCGATGCCGCGGGCGTCCCAAGCCCTGACCGGGTTACCGTTCTGGTCGTACTCGGTGGCGGTGTACTGCCAGTCCCCGGCCCCGTAGCTCGCGGTGTCGATGACCCGGCCGTCGGCGCCGGTGTACTGCAGGTGCGCGTACGGCCAGTTCGCGGTGCTCACCGAGGACGCCGTCGAGGTGGCCACGGCCTTGTCCATCCCGAACACGCCCGCCCCGTAGGTGGGGGCGACCGCCTGTCCCCAGCGGCCGACCCCGACGCCGGGGTCGGAGGCGTCCGCGGCGCGCAGGTCGGGCAGATTGGAGCTCGCGGTGTAGCTGGTGGGGTCGATCGAGTAGACGAACCGGGCCACCTGCACGCTTCCCGTGCTGCCGTCCGCGTTGTCCTGCTTGACGGTTTGCAGGCCCTTGGTGACCGTGGTGGCGGCCGAGGCGGTGCCATCGGGCGAAGCGCCGCGCACGGCCCCGTAGGTCAGGGTGTAGCCGGCCCGGCCGCTGTCTTCGCTGCTGGTCAGCAGTGGCTGGCCGGAGTCGGAGGTCCCGGCGTACCCGTAGCTGGTGGTCTGACCGGTACGGGGATCGACGACCTGGGTCAGCTGCCCGGCACCGTTGTACCGGTAGGTGGCCACCACCTTCGTGGCCATGGCGGCCGTGGCCGGGTCGTAGGCGGTGTAGCTGACCTGCTTGACCTGACCCTTGACGTCCCCATCCGTGGTGCTCGTCGCCGTCGTGGCGGTGGCGTAGGCGAGGTTCAGGGCGCGGCATCCCGGGGCCAGGGTGCCGGTGCAGTCGATCCTGGCGGCGGACGGGGCCAGGATCCGGGTGACGTTGCCGCTGCCCGCGTCGCGGGTGAAGGTGGTCGCGCCCGGGTCGGCCGGGTCGGCCACCGCGGTCGCGCGCCACTGGCCGCTGGTGTAGGCGAAGGTGGTGGCCACCCCGTCGGGGTCGGTGAACACCATCGTCTTCGGCGACCCGGCCACGACCTTGGCGGTGGCGCCGACCTGCCGGGTGTCTTGGTCGGCCGGCAGGTAGGCGCCGACCCACTGGGCGGTGCGGGTGGTGGCGTCCTGCCGGTAGATCAGCACCTCACCGTCCCCGGACAACAGCGCCAGGGTGCCGTCGATGCGGGTGTGGTCGACGACCTCCCAGCCGGCGACACCTTGGTCGGTGCCGTCGAAAGAGGCCGCCCAGCCGGGTCCGAACACCGACCCCTCGGCCGGGGTGTCCAGCGAGGTGTAGGTCCGTCCGAGGCTCATGTCGCCGGCGTAGCCGGGCACCGACACGTCGGTGGCGGACTGGGAGTACTCGCCGGTCCACAGGGCCACCTGTCCCGGGCCGGCGTCGGCGGTGGGGAAGTCGCCCCCGAAGGCCGAGGGCAGGTAGGTGACGGTCGGCTTGTTCTTCGCCGCGGCGGCACCGTTCCAGGTGCACCGGGTCGTGCCGGTCGAGTATTTGGCGCACACCTGTACCTGCAGCTGCAGGGTGCCCCGGACCGCGCCGTTGGCCGCGGCGATCGCGGCCGCGTCGAAGGTGTGGGCGTAGCTGATCGGGGCGTCCTGGGCCACGGTGGTGGCCGACCCGTCGATCGCGGTCCACCCGCTGGTCGACCCGTTCACCGCCGAATCCCCGGACGCTGCCGGGCCGCCGGCGAGCCGGTAGTAGGCGGTGACCGTGGCCGGCCCGTTCGCGTCGGCCGGGCCGGACGCGCGGGCGATGAACTTGCCAGTGGACTTGCTCCCACCCACCGGGCTGGTCAGCGCCGCCCCACCGGCGCCGAACGTGAACGTCGACACGCCCGAGGCCCAGCCGGCCTTGTCGACCGCCCGGACCTGCAGCTGGTGCGAACCGGTCGGGTTCCACGACAGCGTCGCCTTCGGCGTGGTCCCCGACACGGTGACGGTCTTCCAGGTCGTGGCGTCGTCCTGCAGATACTGGAAGGAGACCACGTCGGAGTCGGTGCCGGTGAACGTGAACGTGTTCGAGCCCGGGGCCGGGTCCTTCCACTGCCCCTTGGCGAAGCTCGAGGCGGTCACCGTCGGGGCGGCAGGGGCCTGGGCATCCACGGTGAACACCCCACCGACCGCGTACGGCCGGTAGCTGCTCTTGGAGGCCAGCGAGCCGTCCCAGCCGCGAACCTGCAACGCGTAGGTGTGCCCCTCGGGCAGGTCGGTCGTCGGGGTGTACGACGAGACACTGCCGGAAGCGACCTTGGAGCCGCTCACCCAGTTCCACACCACCTTCCCGGTGGTCTGGTCCTCCAGGTAGAACTGCGCCCACACGCTGCCACCATCCGGATCGGACACGGTCGCCTTCACCTGCGGCCGGCGGGTCTTGACGATCAGCGCCCCGGTGGAGTCCGGGTACCACACGTGCGGGCCGATCGACCCGCCCGACGCCTTCGCCGGATACGAGTTGTAGGTCACCGTGAACGTCGGCTTCCCGCTGGCCGCGTTGCCCGAGTTGAACCGCTTCCACCCGTACGAGTCGGTCTCCGAGGTGGCGCGCATCCCGATCCCCTGCGAGGTGGCGGTGGTGTCGGCGAACGCCTGAGCCAGATCCGTCGCGTCCACCGACACCCACCCCGCCGCACAATCGGCCGAGAAGCCCTTGGTCTGGCTCGACGAGCCATAACGGGACCGCAGCCCCGGCTGGTTCGACCACCGGGTCGCGCTGGTCGCCAGAGCCGTCAGCGACCACACCTCCCACCCCCGCGCCGCGCACGACCAGGAATGGAACTCCCACAACTTCATCGTCGCCGACAACACCTTCTTGCCCTTGACCTGCGGCGTCGAGATCGTCAAGAACGACCGCGCCTGCGTCGTCCCGCCATCGTAGGTGCCCACCCGCAGCTCCGTGTCGCTCGACTGGTCGGTGGTCGTCCGCGTCTGCACATACGCATCGAACGTGAACGACAAAGACACCGACGGGTCCACCACCACCGGGAACCTCGTGGCCGGGTCGGACAGAAAGTCCGCCACCGACCTCGCATCCGCCGGGGCACCCGACGACGTCGACGCGTCAGCGGTCAGATCGACCGCCGCCGACCCGCCGTCAGTGGTGACCTCGGTGGCCACCGGCGCGACATTGCCAAGATCCTGCGCGTCGACCACGCTCGCCGAGGCGGACGGCTCGGATGGCGCGGAGGCAGCCTCGCTCGGCGTGCCGGCCCGCGCCTTCGCGCCCTCGGTGGTGCCGGCCCACAGGCCCGGCTGAGTGTCCGGGTCGAACGGGTCGGTGACCGGGTTGGCCAGCGCGGCGTCGTAGGTCGCGTCCCACACCAACGGGGTCGCCACCGCCGCCGCCACCTCGCCATCCTTGGTGACCAGCCGGGCCACATCACCGCCCCTGGCCGCCTCCCCCGGGGTTGTCGCGCTCACTCCCTGCGCGCTCGACCCGGCAGCCTGCAAACCGGTCACCAGGTCCAACCCCCGCGGATCGGCCGGCCGGTCCCGGACCACGAAGTACTGCTCCACCCCCGCGCCGGTCACATCCACCACCATGTCCACCCCGGCTGCACGCCCGGGTAGGTCGCACGGGAACCGGTCACCTCCGGCGCGGGCAAGTCACCGGGGAACGTGACCTGGGAGGTCACCCCGGTAGCCGGGTCGGTCAACGAAGCCACCACCGACACCCCGCCGCTAGCCCTCCGGGCGCCCGACAGGCGCACCCCACCGGCCTGCGCCACCGGGGAGTACGAACCGTCCCCGTTCGCCGACAGACTCGAGTCCTGCGCCGCCCAATCCTGCAGCGACGTGCCATCCCCGCCCCGACGCACCCACACCGGCCCCGTCGCGTACGACGTCTGCCACGTCCCGTCCGGCAACGCGAACGTCGAGGACGTCTCCGTCCGCTGCGACAGGTCCTCTACGCGCTCACCCGCCAACCGCGCGTTCACACTCGCCGCCACCGCCCCCGGCGCGGTCAAATCACCCTGATCATCCCGAGACGCCGACACCCGCGACACCGCAGCCGACGACGCGGATGTCGCGGACGAAGCCGCCGCCGGTTCGCTCGCGGCCGCCGCCGGCAGCTCCATCACCCCCAGCGACAGCGCCAACACCCCCGCCAGCACACCCGTCGCCGGACGCCACGACCGCGGAACCCCGAAAACAGCAGACAACACGCCCATCGCGACGACCCCTCGACACCCCGGCACCCGCCCCCGAAGGCGGCGCAACCCAGTACCACCACCCACACCGGGCGCGGCCCCAGAGCGCTCACCGAACAAACTCGCTTCGCGATGGTCGCCAGAACGTACTCGGCCCCGATCACCAACGACAAGAGCACAACCCAACGAAACCGGTACCTTCACCGCATCGTTACCAACGCTAGGTCGCTCAACGCGGATCTCCTCCCGTGGAAGAAGAGCCTCCGGCGTGATGTTCCCGAGAACCGGGTGGGTTTGCGGGGCAGACCCCAGTGCAATCTGGCCCCGAGGCCGCGACGTCCGCCGCCGTCGCAACGAGTAACAGCACCCACGCGTCGGGCTGCTGGTGGGGGCGGCGCAGTCCGCAAAAAGTCCGCAAGAAGTCCGGCGGTGACCCGATCTAGCCGACAACGTCCAACCCCGCAGATTCCGCGTTTATGCAGGTCAGGCCTACTGTTCCATCGAGAGTCAACCATGATTGACAACCACGAAAGCCCTGCGGGAAAGTTCCCCTGGTACTTCTGACCTGTCCCGCTGGTCCACTCCCGCTCCGGCCAGCGCCTAGCCTGAGCGCATGCGGGTGTGGGTGAGCGGAGCGCGGGGCAAGCTCGGCGCGGAGGTGTGCCGCCAGGTCGCCGCGGCCGGGCACGAGGTGGTCGAGGCGGATGTGAGGCCGGTCGTTGACGGCCGGGATGGCGAGGTCCTCGACCTGCTCGATCGGCACGCGGTAGCGCGCTCCGTGCGCGGTGCGGACGCGATCATCCACTGCGCCGGCATCCCGAGCCCCGAGGACATCGAGCCGGCAGACCTTGTCCAGACCAACACCGTGTCGACGTTCAACGCCCTCGAGGAGTCGTGGAACACGGGCATCCGCACGGCCGTCCTGGCCTCCAGCGGTGCAATCTACGGCACCGCCTGGTCGACCCAGCCCTTCGACCAGCCCTATCTGCCGGTCGACGAGGACAGCCCGCTGCAGTACGTCGATCCCTATGCCCTCACCAAGGACTTCCTAGAACGGATGGGGCAGATGTATGCCCGGCGCGGCATGACCGTGACAGCGCTGCGGTTCCAGTGGATCCTCACCCGTGACGAGCTCCGCTCGCTCGACGGCGCCACGTCGGAGCGCGAGGACGCGCGCAACCTGTGGGGCTACGTCGACCTCGAGGACGCCGCCCGCGCCTGCCTGCTCTCGCTGACCCGGGAGGGCGAAGGAAACCCCTTCGAGTGCCTGCTGATCACGGCTCCGGACATCCGGGCGCAGCGGCCGATCGAGCAGCTGGTCGCCGAGCACTCCCCCAGCAGCGAGCTGCGCGCTCCGCTGACCGGCCGGGCCGGTGGCTTCGACTGCTCCAGGGCCCACCGCGTGCTCGGCTGGAAGGGCGCGCCTACCGCGAGACCGCCACGGGGTCAGGCCAGGGCGTAGGCGCGCGGGTCTCGGTGGGCGAGGAACTGCCGCACAGACTCCAGCAGCAGCTCCGCCGCACCCGGTGCCAGCGAGACCTGACCGGAGTAGCCGTGGTCAGCGAGCAGCCCGACGTGGTGCAGCTCGCGATAGGGCTCGAGGGCGAACCAGTAGGTGTCCTCGGCGGTGAGCGGAGACCCGTCGCTGCCGCGCCAACCCATCTCGCCGAGCACGACCATGACGGTCGCGACGAGGTCGTCGGTGGTGCTCGGCCCGGTCAGCAGCGTCGCCACGACGGCCTCGCGCGCGTGCTGCTCGACGTCCCACGGCCCACGGTCCAGCCAGCGCCGCGCCACCAGCGGCGCGAGCTCCGCGGGCGAGCTCGTGCTCGTCGCCTGCTTGGTGGTCCTCAACTCGCCCGCGTGCCGACGCACCAGGGACAGGCCCTGTGCCACCTGCCGCGTGTAGCGCAGGTCGGGCCGCTGCGACTCCCTGTTGCCCCGGCCGAAGCCGTGCGGTTCGCCGACATCACCGACAAAGTCACGCACCGTGGCCGGCTTGAGGTATCCCGCCGAGGTGAGCGGTTCCGGCTCCTTGCACCGTTCGACCAGCCACCACAACCGGGCCAACCGCTCGGACAGGTCGACGCCGTCAATCAGCGGCCGAGCCACGGCGACCCGGTCGATGAGCGGCGCGAGCAGCGACGACCGCGCCATCGAGCGCCCCGCCCCCGCCCACAGCTCGGCGCGCTCGGCCAGCACCTTGGCGAGGACTGGGGCGCCCGGCTCGCCCGGGGACGGCGCGAGCAGCACCTCTCGCGTCACCTGGCGCCGGTCGCGTCCGGCGGTGCGGCGGCCGGGCTGGACCGCACCGGTCACCGAGGCCAGCTCGATGGTGTCGGCGACCCGGCGGATCAGTCCCCCCTCCACCGGCCCGTGGGCGGTGCCCCACGTCAGCATCTCGGTGTCGGCGGGGAGCACGCCGGCCTCTCGCATCAGCCGGTTGTAGGTCGACCGGCCACCATCGGCATCCGATCGGGCCGCCTCCAGCAGCTCGCGCGTGCCCGGCCCCCACGCGATCTCGGAGTAGCGGTGCAGTCCGAGCCGCCGCAGCAGCTCCGACAGTGCCTGCACCCACCGCACCCGGTCGGCGGGATCCTCGTGGCGCCGCACGGTCGCCGCCCAGCAGAAGACCTGCAGCGAGTACTGGCTGACGTCCTCGGGGCCGCCGTCGTCGGTGAGCTCACCCCATGCCTGGCGGGCTGCCGCGGCATACTCTCGGCCGTGTTCGACGGCGATCTCGTCGAGCACGGTGGCGACCGAGGCGTGCATTCCACCGATGCTGCCACGCCACCGCGGCAGTGGCACCCGACAGGGCCGGCCGTCCGACGGGGCCGTGGCCGTCAGGTCTCCCGGTGGACCTTGTGGTTGGCTGCCTGGGCACGCGGTCGCACGGTCAGCCGGTCGATGTTGACGTGCGCCGGGCGAGAGGCGATCCACGCGATGCAGTCGGCGACGTCCTCGGAGGTCAACGGTTCGGCCACGCCGGCATAGACGGCCTCCGCACGCTTCTCGTCGCCCCGGAACCGGGTGAGCGAGAAACCCTCCGAACGCACCATTCCCGGCGCGACCTCGCAGATGCGGACCGGTTGGTCGACCAGCTCCAGCCGCAGCATGTCCACGACCGACCGCACGGCAAACTTCGCCGCGACGTAGCCACCACCGCCCTCGTATGCCGTCTGGCCGGCGGTCGAGCCGAGCACGACGACCTGTCCGGACCCGTCGGCCGCGAGCAGAGCGGGCAGCAGAGACTTGGTCACCGCCACCACCCCGAGCACGTTGGTCTCGAACATGGTGCGCCAGTCGTCCAGGTCGGCCTCGGCCACCGGCTCGAGACCGATCGCGCCGCCCGCGTTGTTGACCAACAGCTCCAGCCGTGGCCCGACCGCGTCCGCCAGCGCCGCGACGTCCTGCGCGGAGGTGACGTCGCAGACCACCGCGCGGCCCGAGACCTCCTGCGCGAGGGCCTCGATGCGCTCACGCCGCCGCGCGGCGCACACCACCTCGAAACCGTCCTTGGCCAGCCGGCGCGCCGTTGCCGCCCCGATGCCGCTGCTCGCCCCGGTCACCACTGCCAGTCGTCGCGTTGCGCTCGTCATGGCACCAGTATCGCGGGCCACCGCCGACCGACCGGCTGACCTCCTCGGGTCAGGGACGCGGTGCGGCGAACCAGCCCGACTTCGGTGACCTGCGGCGCGGGGTGGGCACGGCGGTGTGCGACCAGATCACGCGCTGCAGCAGCAGTGTGAGCGTGCCGGCGACGAGGATGCCGAACACGTTGATGCCCAGCTGCTCCAGGGCGTGGACGGCGTCCCCGCCGTCACCGGTGGCGAGGGCGAGCGACAGCACGGCCACCGCCGGGACCGTGGTGACCGAGATGAAGACGCCGACGAGCGTCGAGGACTTGTCGGTCGTGAGCGACAGGACCCCCGCGGTGCCGGCCAGGACGGCGATCACCAGCGACCACACGCTCGGCTGGATGATGAAGTCGGTCTGCGGGCCGTGGTGGAGCTGAGCGGGGTCGAAGCCGCCGAGGAGGTAGACGACCCACCAGATCACGGTGCCGACCAGCACCGCGATGACGTAGCCGCCGACCAGGGTCAACGCTGCGCCAGGCAACAGGCCCAGCCGAGGTCGGGCCACGGCGAGGCAGATCGCCGCCATCGGGGCGAACTCCGGGCCCACCACCATCGCTCCGACGATGAGGACCGGCTGGTCCTGCAGCCGGCCGACCCCGGCGATGAGGGTCGCGAGCACCAGGAAGACGACGTAGGAGAAGGACAGCCGCATGTCCTCTCGCGCGTGGTCCTCCACGACGTCCCACACCACCCCGTCCTCGGGGGCGCCGGGGGTCGAACGCTCCGCCTCCGAGGCTGCCGCGCTCAGCACGACCTCGTCGTCGACGATGGTGATCGAGCCGCGCTCGACCAGGCCGATCTCGTGCAGCTGGCCGAGCAGCCGCTGGGCGCCCTCTCGCGGCAGGTCGAGCATGACGAGATCGCCGTCCGGCCGTCGGTAGGCGCCCGGCAGGACGGCCACGTTGACGGCCGTCTCGCCCTCCCCCTCCAGCAGGCCGGCGACGTCGTCGACCAGGTCTTCGGGCACGCGCAGTCGAAGGTGCAGCACCCGGCCATCATTGCCGGTGAGCCCCACCGGCGGTGGAAACCTGCCCCGGGACGCCGCGGGGCACGGCATACGCTGACGGCGTGGACGAGACCGGCCTGCTGCCCTGTGCGGTGCCTTCGGGGCCGGCGGTCGCGAAGGTGCTGCCACTGCTGCGCGCCGCCCTGGCGGGGACCGGCCCCGCCCTCGCCCCGTATGCCGCCGGCTCACCCGCCCCGGCGACCGCGGGGGAGACCGTCCGGCCCGGGACGGCGTTGGTGGTCGGCACGTCCGGCTCGACGGGGACACCGAAGCGGGCCGTGCTCACTGCCGCCGCGCTCACGGCGTCGGCCGACGCCACTCATGAGCGCCTGGGGGGTCCCGGCCGGTGGCTGCTGGCAATGCCCGCCCAGCACATCGCGGGACTGCAGGTGCTGATCAGGTCGATCGTCGCCGACACCGCCCCGGTCGTGCTCGACCTCACCGGGGGCTTCCGTCCCGAGATATTCGCTGCTGCCACGGCGTCGATGACCAGCGACCACCGCTCGTCCCGCCTCTACACCGCGCTGGTCCCCACCCAGCTCGGCCGGCTGCTCGCCCACCCGGCAGGAGTGGCGGCGCTGGCCCGCTACGACGGCATCCTGCTCGGGGGCGCAGCCGCTCCCCCCGCGCTCCTGCGCCGGGCGGGCGAGGCCGGCGTCCGGGTGCTCACCACCTACGGGATGAGCGAGACCGCCGGCGGGTGCGTCTACGACGGGCGGCCTCTGACACCGACCCGGGTGCGGATCGACGAGGAGGGGCGGATCAGCCTCGGCGGGGCCACCCTCGCCGAGTGCTACCTCGGCCGCCCCGACCTGACCGAGCGCGCCTTCCACACCGGCGCGGACGGCACCCGGTGGTTCCGCACCGACGACGTCGGCCGGTGGGTCGACGGGCGCTTGCACGTGGAGGGCCGGGTCGACGACCTGATCAACAGCGGCGGGCTCAAGGTCGCGCCACGGCTGGTCGAGGAGGCGCTCGTCGCCCACCTGGGCGGCGTGCTCGAGGCCGTCGTCGTCGGCAGCCCCGACCCGGAATGGGGTGAGGCGGTCAGCGCCGCGATCGTCATGGACGGACCGGCCCCGACGGTGCGGGACGTGCGCGACCGGCTGCGCGGCATACTCCCTGACCACGCCCTCCCGCAGCGCCTGGTGACCGTCGCCACGATCCCGTTGCGGGGGCCGGGCAAGCCCGACCGGGCAGCAGTCCGAGGTCTGTTCGTGTTTGACGGTGCAAACTGGCAAGATCATGGGTAGAGCGTTGAACGAAGCAGCGTTGAACGAGTTGAACAGACCAAGGAGGCGCCGTGCTCCGTCTGCTGGTTCCTCTCCTCATCATCCTCGTGACGGTCTATGCCGTCGTGGAGTGCATCCAGACCGAGGAGTCGCAGGTGCGCAACCTGCACAAGCTCATCTGGATCCTGCTCATCGTCATCGCGCCACCGGTCGGCGCCATCGCGTGGCTCATTGCGGGCCGGCCGCAGAGCATCCTGCCCGGCGGCGGACCCGGCGGTCATGGCCCTGGCGGTCCCGGAGCGGGCACCACCGGTCGCGGCCGGCCATCGGCGCCGCGCGGCCCCGATGACGACCCCGACTTCCTGCGCGGCCTCTGACCTCGTGCCGAGCGCGTCCACGCCCCCGTCCGTCCTGCCCGCCCACCTCCAGATCTGAGTCCATGGCCACGTTGTCCCAGTGGGTCGAAGGCGCCCGTCCGCGCACCCTGCCCGCCGCCGTCTCGCCCGTCATCATCGGTACCGGCTCCGCCTACGCCCTCGGTCACGGCAACCCTGGCTACGGACTGCTCGCGCTGTTGGTGGCGCTGCTGCTGCAGGTGGGCGTCAACTACGCCAACGACTACTCCGACGGGATCCGCGGCACCGACCAGCAGCGCGTCGGACCCGTGCGGCTCGTCGGCCAGCACCTCGCCGACCCCGGCAACGTCAAGATCGCCGCGTTCAGCGCGTTCTTCTTCGCCGCGCTCGCCGGGCTGACCCTGGTCGCGCTGTCCGAGTCGTGGTGGCTGCTGGTCGTCGGCGGCGCCGCCATCCTGGCCGCGTGGTACTACACCGGCGGCTCCCGCCCCTACGGCTACTCGGGGTTCGGCGAGGTCTTCGTCTTCGTCTTCTTCGGGCTCGTGGCGGTGCTCGGCACGGTCTGGACCCAGACCCACGCGCTCGACCTCGCCAGCTGGGCCGGCGCCGTCGGGGTGGGGCTGATCGCCTGCTCGCTGCTGGTCGCCAACAACCTGCGCGACATCCCCGGCGACAGCGAGACCGGCAAGCGGACGATGGCCGTGCGGCTGGGAGACCAGCGCACCCGGCTGCTGTATGTCGTGCTGCTGGTCCTCGCCTTCGCCGCCGTGATCGTCGCGGGGGTCGCGCACCCGACGGCGTGGATCGGTCTGCTGGCGGCGGCCCTCGCCGTGCCGCCCGTGCGCCGCGTGCGCTCGGGCGCGCAGGGCCGCGACCTGGTCGAGGTGCTCGTCGGCACCGGTCGGCTGCAGCTGGTCTACGGCGTGCTGCTCGGCCTCGGCCTCTGGCTCGCCACCCGCTGACCCCCGTCCCCCGGAGGAATCTTCGTGAGGTTTCGGTCCCTCACAGGGCACCAGACCTCACGAAGATTCCTCACGAGAGGGGGGTGAAGGGGGCAGCGTCAGCGGGGGGTGTCGCCCTCGTCGGGACGGGACGGCTCGTCATACGCCTCGTCGTCCTCTTCCTCCTCCGCTGTGCGGTGCTCGTCGACCCGCTTGACCCGGCGGTCCACGCGCGCCTCGATCTTGCGGCTGAGCTCGGCCCGGGGGCCCTGGAGCAGGAAGTAGGACGTGATCGCCGACATCAGCCCGGCGGCCACCACGAGCCAGATGCCGCGCAGCTGCAGCAGCCAGAGGGCGACCAGGAAACCGAAGAAGGTCAGCAGCCGAAGGACGGTGTATCGCACAGCCATCAGCTCACATGCCCGAGTAGGAGTGCTGGCCGACGAAGTAGACGTTGACGACCATGTAGTTGACCAGGATGCAGGCGTAGCCCGCGAGCGCGAGGAAGGAGGCCTTGCGGTCCGACCAGCCGGTGGTCGCGCGGGCGTGCAGGTAGGCGGCGTAGACGATCCAGATCACGAAGGTCCACACCTCCTTGGGGTCCCAGTTCCAATAGTGGCCCCAAGCCTGCTCGGCCCAGATCGCGCCCGCGATGAGCGTGAACGTCCACAGCGGGAAGGCGATCACGTGCAGCCCGTATGCCGTCCGGTCCAGGGAGGCTGCCGACGGCATGGCCTCCACGAAGGTCGGTTTGGCCGGCGGGTGCTGCTCGCGGTGCGACTTGATCAGCTGCAGGATCGTGACGCTGAACGCCACCGTGAACAGGCCCACTGACAAGGTGGCGACGGTGACGTGGATGACCAGCCAGAAGCTGTGCAGCGACGGCAGCAGCTGGCTGGCCTGGGTGTAGAACACGGTCAGCGCCAGACCCAGGGTGAGCAGCACCGGGCCGGTCACGAACAGACCGAGCCAGCGCACGTCGCGGCGCAGGCTGAGGCCCAGGAAGACCAGCATGGCGAAGGTGGTGCCGACGAGGGCGAACTCGTACATGTTGCCGAGCGGCGGCCGGTCGACCGAGAGGCCGCGCAGCGCCAGGGTCACGATCAGCAGCAGCGTGCCGAGCCAGGACAACGACATGCCCATGCCGGCGAACTGTCGGGGACGGCTGACCTCTGTGGTCGTCTCCGCCGTCTCCGGCGACTCCGACGTCTCCGGCTCCTGCTGCGCTGCGGCTCCCGAGACCTGCGCACCGACGAGCGCCCGTTCGTGGTCCTCCGTCCGCACCTTGGCGGTCCAGCTCGCGGCCTTGGCCAGGTCGATCGCGAACATGAGCATCACCAGGGTGAACACGACGATGGCCGAGTAGAGGCCGTAGTTGGAGTAGGTCGCGAGGGTCTCGTTGGTCATGACGTGCTGCCTGTCCGTTCTGCGATGGCGTCGAGGACGTGGTCGAGCGCGTCCGCGAGCCGTGGATCCTCGCCCTTGGCGAGGCCGCCGATCGAGACCAGAGTACGTGGCCCCGGCGGGGCCGAGCCATCTGGTCCGGCGCCGGCGGTCTCCGGCTCGGCGGGACGGACGCGGACGAAGACCCGCCGCCGGCGGATCGTGAGCGAGGCGATCAGCCCGGCCAGCGCGATCAGCGAGCCCCACAGGGCCAGCATCTTGCCGGGGTCGTGCCGGATGGAGATGCCCGCGAAGCGCACCACCTTGTCCAGGGTGATCGAGCCGAGCCCGTCGGGCAGCTTGATCGTCTGGCCCGGTTTGATCAGCAGTCGCAGCGGCTGCCCGTCCGCGCCCTTGACCTGGGTCATCTCGTCGGTGTCGAGCGTGTAGACCGACTGGGGCCGTCCGCCGGGGTAGAGGTCGCCCTTGTAGACGCCGAGGACCAGGGCCGGGTTGTCCAGGTCGGGGAAGGACGAGATGGGTCCCTGCTCCTTGTCGAACTCCAGTGTCGGCAGGAAGAAGCCGAAGAACCCGAGCTGCTCGGGGTCGCCGCCGGGCACCTTGACCGCCCCGACCGACCGGTAGTTGTTGTCCTGCGGCAGGAACGGGGTCGCCTGGCTGTAGACGACCCGCCCCTTGGCGTCCCTGACCGTGATGACCGGGGCGTAGCCGTTGCCGAGCAGGAACACCGAGGCGCCACCGAGCGACAGGGGTCCGTTGACCTCGAGCTTCTGCTCCTTGACCGGCGCACCCGGCTCGTCGCGGGTCAGGGTGTGGGCGGTGAAGCCGCGCGGCTGGCCGAACTGCGCCCCGCCGGCCTGGTCCTCGAAGGACACGTCCAGCTTCTGCACGCGGACCGAGAACGGCTTGAGCGACTCGGGATTGACCCACGGGCCGGGGTCGATCGTGTCGTAGGAGGACACGGTGTTGGAGAAGGTCTGCCCCTCGGGCACGATCACGTCGCCGCGCCAGCCGAGCAGGTGGCCGAGCGCCACCGCGATGATGACGACCACCAGTGCGATGTGGAACACCAGGTTGCCGGTCTCGCGCAGGTAGCCGCTCTCGGCGGCGACCGTGTCCGCCGAGGCGGGATCGACCGGGTCTGCCGGCCGGAGCCGGTAACGCTTGCGGCGCAGCACCGCTCGCGCGGCCGCCACGACCTGCTCGGGCTCGCCCACCACGACCCGCTCCTGGTGGGCCGAGAGTCGCTCCAGCCGGCGCGGGGCCTTCGGCGGCTGGGCTCTCATCGCCTTCCAGTGCAGCCGGGAGCGCGGGATGATGCAGCCGACGAGCGAGACGAACAGCAGCAGGTAGATCGCGGCGAACCACGGTGAGGAGTAGACGTCGAAGAAGCCGAGCCGGTCGAGCCACGGACCCACCACGGTGTGCTGCGACAGGTAGTCGGAGACCCGGCCGGCATCGATGTTGCGCTGTGGCCAGATCGAACCGGGGATCGCGCCGATCGCCAGCAGCAGCAGGAGGAACAGCGCGGTGCGCATGCTGGTCAGCTGACGCCACATCCACCGCAGCAGCCCGAGGAAGCCGATCTTCGGCTGGAGCACCTCCGACTCCTGCGGCTGGGTGTCCAGCTCGTGGCCCGGGCGCTCCACGAGGTCGTCTCGGGTCCTGCGCGCCATCTAGAGCACCGTCCTGAATCCGTCGACGAGCCGCGTCTGGAGCGAGGTGACGACGCTCTCCCAGAGGCCGGTCACCATGAGCAGCCCGACGATGATCAGGAGCACCCCGCCGGCAACCTGCACGGGGCGGTGGTGGTCACGCAGCCACCGGGAGGCGCGGCCGGCCCGCGCATACCCCCCGGCGATGAGCAGGAAGGGTATGCCGAGCCCCAGGCAGTAGGCGCCGGAGAGCACCAGACCGCGCCGGATCAGGTCGGAGTCGGCGGACAGGGTGTTGGACAGCGTGAGGATCGCCCCGAAGACCGGTCCCACACAGGGCGACATGCCCAGACCGAAGACGACTCCGAGCAGCGGAGCCCCGGCGAGCCCGGCCGCAGGGCGCCACCGTGGCGAGAAGGTGCGCTGGGGCCCGAAGCCGAGGAACAGCAGCGCCATCACGATGACGATGACGCCGCCGAGCCGCATGAGCAGGCCGCGGTGCTCCACCAGCAGGGTCCCGAACGCCGAGGCGGTCACCGCGACCGAGATGAAGACCGCGCTGAAGCCGACGACGAAGAGCAGGGCGCCGGTGACCAGCCGCCCTCTCCCCTGTCGCTCGAGCCCCTCACCGGACAGCCCGGTCACGTAGCCGAGGAAGCCCGGCACGAGCGGCAGCACGCACGGTGACGCGAACGACACGGCGCCGGCGGCCAGGGCCAGCAGCAGCGCCAGCGGCAGGCTGCCGGAGATGACCGTCGAACCGGCATCCGTGAGCACGGAGGCCGACCAGGGCAGGGAACTGTGCACGCCGTGACTACGCAGACTCACGCAGGACGGTGTTGACCAGGCCGGTCAACGTGGCGGTCGACACGGGGCCGGAGACCCGGGCGGCGATGCGGCCCTTCTCGTCGAGGACCAGCGTGGTCGGCGTCACCGACGCCTTGCCCCGCAGCGCGAGCAGCGTCTGGCCCCCGTCGTCGGCGAGGGATGGGTAGGTGATCTTGCGAGAGCGGAGGAAGGCCTCAGCGGTCTCCGCGCTCTCGCGGTAGTTGATCCCCATGAAGGCAACCGGCTTGTCCTGCTTCGAGAGCTTCGTCCACGCCTTCTGCAGGTGCGGGGCCTCGTCGACGCACGGCGGGCACCAGGATCCCCACGTGTTGAGCACGACCACCTTGCCTGCGGCCTGCGACAGCGACCACTTCTTGCCGGTGACCGTGGTGCCGGAGAGCGTCAACGGCTTGCCCCGGTCTGCAACCGGGAGCTGCTCGATCGTGCCGTCCCCGGAGATGAAGCTCTTACCGCTGCCCGACTTCGCCTGCGCGGCAATCGAGTTCGAGTCCGAGGAACACGCCGACAGACCCAGTGACAGCGCCACCGCGACCACCGCAGCAGCAGCACGCTTCATGTTGGGGCCCCCGCGAAGTATCGGAGCGAAGCGGAGAACTTCGTGGGGTGGCGTGTCGGGGCCCCCGCGAAGTATCGGAGCGAAGCGGAGAACTTCGTGGGGTGGCGTGTCGGGGCCCCCGCGAAGTATCGGAGCGAAGCGGAGAACTTCGTGGGGTGGCGTGTCGGGGCCCCCGCGAAGTATCGGAGCGAAGCGGAGAACTTCGTGGGGTGGCGTGTCGGGGCCCCCGCGAAGTATCGGAGCGAAGCGGAGAACTTCGTGGGGTGGCGTGTCGGGGCCCCCGCGAAGTATCGGAGCGAAGCGGAGAACTTCGTGGGGTGGGTCATGCTCCGGCCGTCTTCCGGGCACGGGGCAGCAGGTCGGCCACCGGTTCGCTGTAGGCGATCGACTCGAGCTCGTCGCCACGGTAGGTCAACGTGGTGAGGGACGCGAGCGAGCACTGCCGCCGGCGCGGGTCGTGCCAGAGGCGCCGGCCCTCCAGGTGGCAGCGCAGGGTCCAGATCGGCAGCTGGTGCGACACGATCACCGCCTCGTGCCCCCGCGCGCTCTCGCGGACGTCGTCGATCGCGGCCAGCATCCGCCGCGCCAGCTGGACGTACGGCTCACCCCACGAGGGGCGGAACGGGTTGACCAGGCGCCGCCAGTGCTGGGGCCGGGAGAGTGACCCGTCGCCCCTCCCGAAGGTCATGCCCTGGAAGTAGTTCTCCGCCTCGATCACCCGGTCATCGGTGGTGACGCTGATCCCGTGCGCCTGCGCCACCGGCGCCGCCGTCTCCTGCGCGCGCTCCAGCGAGGAGGCCACGACGACGGTGATGTCGTGGTCGGCCAGGTGCTTGCCGACCCGCTCGGCCATCTCCTGTCCCAGCTGCGACAGGTGGAAGTCCGGCAGCCGCCCGTAGAGCACACCAGTGGGGTTCTCGACCTCGCCGTGTCGCAGCAGGTGCACGGCGGTCCGTTCGGCCGGCGCGGGCCAGCTGGCGCTCGTCATTCGGGGTCCCCGCGAAGTAGCGAGCGAGACACGAGTGACTTCGTGGGGTGCTCTTCGTGGGGGGCCGTCATAGCGCGATTGTCGCAAACGACTCTGAGACGTCCCTGACCGCCGCCGGGAGGGCCGCGAGCACGCGGTCCACCGCGTCGTCGTCGTGCGCGGCGCTGACGAACCAGCACTCGAAAGCGCTCGGCGGCAGGTGCACGCCCTGGCTGAGCATCGAGTGGAAGAAGACCTTGAACAGCTCGGTGTTCTGCGCCTTGGCTCCGTCGTAGTCGGTCACCGGGCCCTCGGTGAAGAAGACGCTGAACATGCTCCCGGCCCACTGGATCGCGTGCGGTATGCCGGCCGCGGACAGGGCGTCGCCGGTCGCCCCGGCGATGGCCTGGCTGACCACGGCGAGCCGGTCGTAGACCTCCGGCGTGCAACCGCGCAGGGTCGCGAGTCCGGCGGCCGTGGCAACGGGGTTCCCCGACAGCGTGCCGGCCTGGTAGACCGGCCCGGTCGGCGCCAGCCGGGCCATGATCTCGGCCCGTCCACCGAAGGCCGCGGCCGGGAAGCCGCCGCCCATGATCTTGCCGAGGGTGAACAGGTCGGGCGCGCCCCCGTCATACGGACCCTCGAGCCCGTACCACCCGGCGGCGCTGCAGCGGAACCCCGTCATGACCTCGTCGGAGATGAGCAGTGCGCCGTGGTCGGCGGTGATCCGGCGCAGCCCCTCGGTGAAGCCGGGCAGCGGTGGGACCACCCCCATGTTCCCGGGGGAGGCCTCCGTGATGACCGCGGCGATCTCGTCGCCGTGCTCGGCGAAGGCGGCCTCGACGGCGGCCAGGTCGTTGTAGGGCAGGACGATCGTCTCGCCGGCGCTCGACGGCGGGACCCCCGCGGAGTCCGGCAGGGCGAACGTCGCTACCCCGCTGCCGGCCGAGGCCAGCAGGGCATCCACGTGACCGTGGTAGCACCCTGCGAACTTGACCACCTTGGACCGTCCGGTGAAACCGCGCGCCAGCCGGAGGGCGCTCATCGTGGCCTCGGTGCCGCTGCTCACGAGCCGGACCTGCTCCACCGGGCCGACGCGCGACACGATCTCCTCGGCCAGGAGGATCTCGTTCTCGCTCGGCGTGCCGAAGGAGAAGCCGCGCGAGGCGGCTTCGCTGACCGCCGCGAGCACGTCGGGGTGTGTGTGCCCGAGGATCATCGGCCCCCAGGAGCCGATCAGGTCGACGTACTCGCGCCCGTCCACGTCGACCAGGTAGGGGCCTCGCGCGCTGGCCATGACGCGGGGCGTGCCGCCCACCGCGCCGAAGGCACGCACGGGGCTGTTCACCGCGCCGGGCGTGACCCGGGCGGCGCGCTCGAGCAGGGCACGTGACTGGGGGGCATCGAAGGGGTCTGCCGTCATGGCGGCATTGTCTCAGCCGGCCGGGTGTGATCCACCCCACGGCAGCGCGCCCCCGCCAGGGACGGTCAGATCGCGTCGGTCCCCTTGCCCACGTCGTGGCCAGGAGCCTGCGACCTGATGCCGTCCGCGATGGAACGCATGGCCGAGCCGAGGGCGTGGAACTCGTCGGCGCTGAGGTGGTTCAGCAGGTTGCGCCGCACGCTCTCGACGTGCACCGGCGCCATCCCCTCGAGGGCCCGCCGGCCCTCCGCCGTCAGCACCAGGTCGATACCGCGCCGGTCACCCGCCGAGGGGCGTCGCTCCACCCAGCCGCGCCGCTCGAGCCGGTTCGCGGTGTGGGTGAGGCGGCTTCGGGACTGCACGACCAGGTCAGCCAGCGCCGACATCCGCAGGTGCCGGCCCGGCGCCTCGGAGAGCATCGAGATGATCTCGTACTCCGACAGCTGCACGCCGTGCTCCTGCAGGTCGCGGTCGAGCGCCGTCTCGAGCAACCTGGAGGCGCGCAGGTAGGCGCGCCAGTCGCGTTGTTGCTCGGCATCCAGCCATCGTGCCCTCGGGGTCCCCTGCATGTCGGGAAGTCTATGGGTAGGACGGTGAGGCCCCGGGGGGTTCGGACGAACTGCCACTTCCCCCTCTCGACCCGCCACCGCTTCGGCGAGTCATCCCCGGCGCGGCCGGCCGAGTGAGCTCCTCCGACCGGTCTCGGGTCGAGAGCCCACCGACATCTAGTTGAACTTTCAATCATTCTTCGGTATGGTGGTGCCAACAACGCAGACCACAACCACTCAAGGAGCACACATGAGCACCCTGCAGGACCTCACCCCCGGCACCTGGACCGTCGACGCCGCCCACAGCGAGGTCGGGTTCATCGCCCGTCACCTGATGGTCACCAAGGTACGCGGCACGTTCGAGGAGTTCTCCGCCGACGTCGTCATCGCCGAGCCCTTCGAAGACTCCTCGGTCACCGCCACCGTGCAGCTCGCCTCGGTCGACACCCGCAGCGACGACCGCAACGCCCACCTGCGCTCGGCCGACTTCTTCGACGTCGAGAACAACCCCGAGATGACCTTCACCTCGACCCAGGTGTCCTCCGACAAGCTGGTCGGCGACCTGACCATCAAGGGCGTCACCCAGCAGGTCGTCTTCAACCTCGACTTCAACGGCGTCACCCCTGACCCGTGGGGCGGCACCCGCGCCGCGTTCGAGGCGACCGCCGAGGTCAACCGCAAGGACTTCGGCCTGACCTGGAACGTCGCCGTCGACGGTGGCAACATGCTCGTCTCCGAGAAGATCAAGCTCAACCTCGACATCCAGCTCGTGCAGCAGCAGGCCGACGCCAGCTGACGCCGACCCAGCACGACCTGGTATGCCGGCCGCCCACCTGGGGCGGCCGGCATACCTGTCTGTGATCCGCCCCGCGCCCGGCTCAGTGGGCTTTCGGTCGGTCAGACCGCTCGCGGGGCCGAAACGGGCGGTCGAAACCGGTTTGGGGCGCAGAAAGGCGCTCGGGCGAGCACCGGCGCGGCCGGGTCAGGGCAGGCGCTGGGAGCGCTGGTGGGCCCTGGCCAGCACCGCGAGGGCCAGGTTCGTCAGCTGCTCGCTCCGTTGCAGCCCCGGCCTGGCGAAGACCACCGAGGTGAACCGGCCGGCCGTGCAGGTCTGGGCCGAGACGCCGGTGCTCTGGCCGACCGGCAGCAGGTTGACCGTCCGGTCCGCACCCTGGGGGGCTCCGCCGATCTCCGAGAGCGTCGTGAACAGGCTGCACGCCTGTTTCGCATCGAGCCTCCCGCCGGAAACCATCTTCTGCGCCTGCACGAGCTCCTTGCGGTCGGCCGCGCTGAACTGGTCCTTGTGCTGCTCCATCTGCTCGAGGGCCGACGGCAGGGTCTGCGCCCAGGTCGAGGACGGCATCGCCGTCACCTGCACCAGGGTGCTCGGGGCGAGGGAGTCGGCCTCCACCCAACGACAGGTGTAGCCCTCGCCGACGCCGGAGACCGGGATGACCCGGTCGACGGACTTGCCGACCAGGCGCTTGCGGTCAGCCGAGGTGAGCAGGCTGCACACCGGCGGCAGGTCACCGACGGTCGGCGCGGCGCCCGGTGAACCGGCTGCGCTGCTCGGTGCGTCGGGCTCGGCTCCGGCACTGCTCGTCGTCGTCTCTCCAGTCGCGGCGCCGCTCGACCTGCCTGGGGCCGGCGTGTCCGCCGCGTCAGGGCTCGACGAACCGCACGCCGTCGCCGCCAGCAGCAGCGCAGCGCTCAGCACGCTCGCCTTGAGCCACATGTGTTTCCCTCCCGGGCAGATGTCCGGCACAGACTACGCGCCGCGCAGAGGTGCTCCGACGGGCGTGCCGGTATGCCGCGGCCCGCTCTGCGCGGACCGTGCCCGACCGTAGGGTCGGACCATGTCCGCACCAGCTCGTGCCGCCGTGGAGCGACTCCTCGGCCAGGACGCTGCCGAGGTCACCGGCGTGCCAGGTGGCGACATCTGCGCGACCCACCGCGTCCGACTGGACGATGGCACAACCGTTTTCGTGAAAGCGCTCGACGACGCTCCACCTGGCTTCTTCGCGGCCGAGGCGCGCGGCCTGCGCTGGTTGCGGGACGCCCACGGGGCGCCTGTCCCCCGCGTGCTGGGAGCCGACGAGCACGCCCTGATCGAGGAGTGGGTCGCGCCCGGATCGCCCACGCCGGTTGCGGCTGAACGGTTCGGCGACGTGCTGGCTCGCACCCACCGCGCCGGCGCGGAACGCTTCGGGGTGGACCCGCCGGCATACATCGGCACGTTGCCGCTTCCGTCCGGCGGCGCCGCGACCTGGCCGGAGTTCTTCGCCAGCCAGCGGATCGAGCCCTTCGCCCGCCTCGCGCGCGACCGCGGAGCCCTCGACGCTGCCCAGACCGCCACGATCGAGCAGCTCGTGCAGCGACTGCCGACGTTGGCCGGGCCTCCGGAACCTCCCTCGCGGATCCACGGCGACCTGTGGACGGGCAACCTGCTCTGGGGCGCTGACGGTGCTGCGCTGCTCATCGATCCGGCCGCGCAGGGCGGCCACCGCGAGACCGACCTGGCGATGCTGCAGCTGTTCGGCGCCCCGCACCTCGAGCTGGTGCTCGCCGCCTACGACCGGGCCTGGCCGCTGTCCGAGGGCTGGCGCGATCGGGTGCCGCTGCACCAGGTGCACCCACTGCTGGTGCACGCCGCCCTCTTCGGCCGGAGCTACGGCGCAGCGGCGGTCCGTGCGGCCGAGTCGGCCCTGCGTGCCGGGTGACCTGAGCGACCGTCCTGGTCGCGCCCGAGCCCACGGACGATCAGGGCCACCACCGCGAGCCCGACGGCGACGACGCCGACGGTGAGGCCCAGCATGGCGAGCCAGTTCGTCTGGAAGGCCTGCGGCACCAGCCGGGTCGGGACCGCGACGACGCCGATCAGCGCACCGACGAGACCGAGGTAGGTGCCGATCATGTTGCCGGCGTGGGCCCGGATGCGGCCCCGTCGCGCGTTCCAGAGACCGAGCGTCAGGGTGACCAGGGTGAAGGTGGACAGCGCATGGATCCAGCTGAAGCTCCCCGGACGCAGCTGCTGGATCCAGTAGGAGGACCCGGCGGTGAAGTACATCAGGACGAGCCACACCCGCCCGACCACCCGGTGGGCGCGGTCGCCCCGCGGACGGCGCAGCACGTTCACCGGACCGACGACCAGCGCCAGGCTCGCGGCGAGGGCGTGCAGTGCGATCAGGACCGACCACGCGTGTTCTGGATCTCGCACGGCGACCTCCTCGGCCAAGTTCCCGACCAGTTTGGATAGTGACAAGATCCAACATATCAGTGGTTGGATAGCGTGACTACCCAAATGCCTCGTCCCGTCGGCGCAGCGGCCCGGGGCGGCGCCCGGCTAGGGTCGCGGGATGAGCCGTATGCCGTTGGGAGACCCCGCTCCACGCGCGGCCGCGGTGCTCACGGACGTGGTCGAGGAACGGCTCCCGGTGCCCGGCAAGGCGCACCTGCCGCACGACGTATGGCTGCGGGGCACCTACCGCCCGCCCGCTGGAAAGGGTGGTGAGGTTTGAGGCGGGCTTCCCGGCTCAAACCTCACGACCAGTCCTCTCGGATCAGGCAGGCCGGGACAACGCGCGGGCCGCCTCGACGGCGTGGTAGGTCAGGATGATCTGCGCGCCGGCCCGCCGCAGCGAGGTCAGCGCCTCCATCATCACCCGCTCGCGGTCGATCCACCCGTGGGCGGCAGCCGCCTCGATCATCGCGTATTCGCCGGAGACCTGGTAGGCCGCGACCGGCACGTCCGACTCCGCGGCGACTGCGGCCAGCACGTCCAGGTAGGGCAGCCCGGGCTTGACCATGACGATGTCGGCCCCCTCGTCCAGGTCGAGGCGCAGCTCGCGCAGCGCCTCGGTGGCGTTGGCCGGATCCTGTTGGTAGGTCGCGCGATCGCCCTGCAGTGTCGACTCGACGGCCTCCCGGAAGGGGCCGTAGAAACCGGAGGCGTACTTCGCGGCGTAGGCCAGCACCACGGCGTCGGTGAGACCGGCCTCGTCCAGAGCCGACCGGACCCACCCGACCTGACCGTCCATCATCCCCGACAGGCCGACCACGTGCGCGCCGGCACCGACCTGCGCGAGGGCCATCTCGGCATACCGACCCAGGGTCGCGTCGTTGTCGACCCGCCCCTGCGCGTCGAGGACGCCGCAGTGCCCGTGGTCGGTGAACTCGTCGAGGCACAGGTCGGCCATGAGCACCGTGTCGTCACCGACGGCGTCCCTCACCGCGCGCAACGCGACGTTGAGTATGCCGTCCGGATCGGTTGCTCCCGAACCGATGGCGTCGCGGTGGGTGGGGACGCCGAAGAGCATCAGCCCGCCCACGCCCGCCGCGACGGCCTCACGTGCCGCTGCGACGAGCGAGTCGGTGGTGTGCTGCACGACGCCGGGCATGGAGGTGATCTGCGTCGGCTCGGTCGCACCCTCACGGACGAACATAGGCAGCACCAGCTCGGCCGGGTGCAAGCGGTGCTCGGCCACGAGCCGGCGCATCGCCGCGGTCTGGCGCAGCCGGCGCGGGCGGTGCAGCAGGCCCGCCGGTGTGACCCGGGGGACGGCGCCGTCGTCGATCACTTGGCGCGGCGTCGCGACGACGTCTTGCGAGCGCTCGGCCGCACCACGCTCTCGCCGGCCTCGGCCGCGGCAAGAGCGAGCCCAAGGCCGTAGTCGGCGAGACCGTCGACGAGCGACGCAGCGGACGGCTCGGCGGCGAGGACGTCGACCCGCAGACCGTGCTCCTCCGCGGTCTTGGCCGTGGCGGGGCCGATGCACGCGACGACCGTCGAGGCGTGCGGCTTGCCGGCGATGCCCACGAGGTTGCGCACGGTCGAGCTGGACGTGAAGCAGACGGCGTCGAACTTGCCGGACTTGATCGCCTCGCGCACCGGTGCGGGCGGCGGGGCGGCCCGGACGGTCCGGTAGGCCGTGACGTCGTCGACCTCCCAGCCCATGTCCTGCAGACCCGCCACCAGGGTGTCGGTGGCGATGTCCGCCCGGGGGAGGAAGACCCGGTTGATCGGGTCGAGCACGTCGTCGTAGGGAGCCCAGGCCTCCAGCAGCCCCTTGGCCGACTGGTCGTGCTGAGGGACCAGGTCAGGCTCGATGCCCCACTCGCGCAGCGCCTGCGCCGTGACGCCGCCGACCGCGGCGATCTTCAGCCCGGCGAACGCCCGTGCGTCCAGGCCGAACTCGACGAACTTCTCCCGGATCGCGCGGACCGCGTTGACCGAGGTGAAGCCGATCCACTCGTAGCGACCGGTGACCAGCCCCTTGATCGCGCGTTCCATCTGCTGCGGGGTGCGGGGCGGCTCGACGCTGATCGTGGGGACCACGTCGCTGGTGGCGCCGTAGGAGGCCAGCCGGGCGGTCATGCTGCCGGCCTGGTCCTTGGTGCGTGGCACCAGCACGTTCCACCCGAAGAGCGGCTTGGTCTCGAACCAGGACAGCCGGTCGCGCAGGTCCACCGTCGACCCGACCACGGCGAGGGACGGGAACTGCACCTTGGCCGACTTCATCAGCGCGGCGACCTCGCCGAGCGTCGTCGTGTGGGTGACCTGGGTGATGGTCGTGCCGCGCTCGGTGACGGCGACCGGCGTCGCCGCGTCGCGACCCGCATCGAGCAGGTCACCGAGGGCCTTGGCCAGGCTCTCGGGGGTGCCGAGGACCACCACCGTGACGTTGGAGCCGGTGGACCGGGCCCAGTCGACCTTGGTGTCCCCGCCGCTCACCACGTGCAGCGACGGCGAGCTCGCCGCGGTGAGGGGCACCCCGGCATATGCCGGGACGGCCGAGATGGCGCTGACCCCGGGCACGACCTCGAAGGAGATCCCTGCCTTCTGGCAGGCGAGGGCCTCCTCGGCCAGGCCGTTGAAGGTCGCGGGATCGCCGTCCATGAGCCGGACGACCAGCCCGCTGTGGCCGTCGTTGGTGCCGGCGGCCTTGGCCGTGCGCACGAGGAGCTTGGCGCGCGACGCATGCGTCAGTGGCTGGCCGTGCTCACCGTGTCCGGCGTCGACGACCTCGACCCCCTCCGGGGCGTGTCGCGCCACGAAGTCCTCGCGGCTGACCTGGTCGATCACCACCACGTCTGCGGCGGCGAGGAACTCGGCAGCCCGCAGGGTGAGCAGGCCCGGGTCGCCGGGACCGGCGCCCACGAAGGCGACACGGGCGGGCATCTTGGACTTGCGGACGGTGGACTTGCCTGTTGCGGCTGAGCGGATGGGGCTCACTGGGCACGCTCCGGAGCAGGTTGATCTGGACGGGTCGGTGTTGCCGGGCTGGCAGGGGTGGAGGCGGCGGGTGGCCGGTTGCGGGCACCCGCCCCCGGTGGCTCGGTCGGCGGGTCGCCGGGACGGGGCCCGTCGTGCAGCGCGGTGATCTGGTCGGCGCCGTCCTCGAGCAGCTGGGCTGCCAGTTGCTCGCCGAGGGCGTGCGCACGGGATGTCGGTCCGGAGGTCGAGCGGCGCAGGGACGCCGAGCCGTCCTCCGCGCCGACGAAGGCACGGATCCACAGCTCGGTCTGCCCCGCGTCCCCTTCGGAGACCTCGGCGAGGACCCCGATCGGGGCGGTGCAACTGGCCTCGAGCGCGGCGAGCACGGCTCGCTCGGCGTTCACGCTGGCACGCGTGTCGTCGTCGTCGAGGACGGCCACCGCCGACACCATCGCCTGGTCGTCGGCTCGGACCTCGACGGCGAGGGCGCCCTGGCCCGGCGCACTGAGCATCTGCAGCGGGTCGAGGACCTCGGTGACCACGTCGAGCTGCCCGAGCCGGGCGAGACCCGCGCGGGCCAGCACGATGGCGTCACAGGTGCCGTCTGCGACGAGTCCCAGTCGGGTGCCCACGTTGCCGCGGATCGACCGCACCTGCAGTCCGAGGCCGAGCGCGGCCAGCTGGGCGGCGCGGCGCGGCGAGCCGGTGCCGACCACGGAGCCCGACGGCAGCTCACCCAGAGTGAGTCCGTCACGGGCGACGAGGGCGTCACGCGGGTCCTCGCGGACGGGGATCGCGGCGATGTGCAGTCCGGGCTCCGGGATCACCGGCAGGTCCTTGAGCGAGTGCACGGCCACGTCGATCTCCCCGCGGTGCAGGGCGAGGCGGATGCCGGTGGCGAAGACGCCCGTGCCACCGATCTCGGACAGCGGCCTGGAGCTGGTGTCGCCGAAGGTGGTGATCGGAGTGAGCTCGACGTCGTGGCCGAGCTGGCGCAGCCGGTCGGCCACCCAGGTGGCCTGGGCGGTCGCGAGCGCGCTGCGGCGGGTGCCGAGCCGGATCGTCATGCGAGGCCCCCCTGCTCGGGCGGCACCGAGACGGTGGCGACGTCGTGGGGATCGAGGTCGAACAGGTCGCGCAGGGCCTGCGCGTAGTCGCCGCTGGCCCCGGACACGGCCAGCTCCTTCATCCGCACACTCGGCGCGTGCAGCAACTTCTCGACGACCCGGTGCACGGTGAGCTGCACCTCGGCGCGCTCCTCCTCCGACAGCGATGGTGCGCGCTGCTCGAGGCGGACGAGCTCTGCGGCCACGACGTCGGCGGCGCGGGAGCGCAGCGCCGCCACGGTCGGCGCGACCGACTTGGCCCGGCGGCCGGCCAGGAAGGCGCCGACCTCCCCCACGACGAGGTCCTCGACGGCCTGCACGGGGGGAGCGGTGCTCGAGTCGTCGAGCAGCTGCCCGACCTCGCGGAGGCCCACGAGGGTGATGCCCGCGAGGTGACCCACCTCGGGGTCGACATCGCGCGGAAGGGCCAGGTCGACATACACCTGGTGGCGGCCCGAGCGGGCGGTCTGCGCCGCGGTCACCGAAGCCGCGTCGATGACGTGTCCGACCGCCCCGGTGCACGAGATGACCAGGTCGGCGTCGGTCAGGGACTCGGCCAGGGCGCCCCAGGGGCGGGCCGACCCGCCGGTCGCGGTCGCGAGGCGCTCGGCGGTGGCGGCGGTGCGGTTGAGGATGACCAGCTCGCGAGCGCCCCGGCGGGACAACGTCATCGCGGCCAGGCTGCTCATCGACCCGGCCCCCACGACCAGCACCCGCTGCTGCGAGAGCGGCCCGAGGGTGGTCCCCGCCCGCTCCAGTCCCGCCTCGATGAGCGACCCGCTCACTCGGTCGATCTCGGTCTCGGCGTGGGCGCGCTTGCCCACCCGCAGGGCGTGCTGGAAGAGGTCGCCGAGGATGGAGGAGATGCTCTGCTGCCGCTGGGCACTGCGCAGCGCCTCACGCAGCTGGCCGAGGATCTGCCCCTCGCCGACGGCCATCGAGTCCAGGCCGCAGGCGACCGAGAAGAGGTGGGCGATCGCGCGGTCCTCGTAGTGCACGTAGAGGTGCTCACGCAGCCGCTCCATCGGCACCGACGTGGCACGCGACAGGGCCTCGCCGATCTCGCTCACCGCACCGTGGAAGGTCACCGCGTCGGCATAGACCTCGACCCGGTTGCAGGTGGCGACCACGACGGCCTCGCCGACGCTCTCGGCACGGTGCACGGTGTCGGCCAGTTGCGCGGCTCGCTCGGACGACAGCGCGACCAGCTCGAGCAGCTCGAGGGGCGCCGACCGGTGTGACAGCCCGAGGACCAGCAGACTCACGGGGCAACCTCCTCCAGGCCGAGGCCAGAGGCGAGGGCCTTGCGCTGTTCGTGGAACGCGAGGATCTGCAGCTCGGTGGACAGGTCCACCTTGCGCACGTCGACCTCGTCGGGCACCGCGAGCACGCACGGCGCGAAGTTCAGGATGGCGTGCACCCCGGCGGTCACCAGCCGGTCACAGACCAGCTGCGCAGAGTGCGCCGGGGTCGTGATGACGCCGATGGACAGACCTTCGGCGGCGAGCCGGTCGAGGTCGTCCAGCGCGCGGACGGTGATCCCGGCGACGGTGTCCCCCACCACGGCGGGGTCGTCGTCGACGAGCGCCACGATGCGGAAGCCCTTGGTGACGAAGCCGGAGTAGGCCGCGAGGGCGCGGCCCAGGTTGCCCATCCCGATGATGGCCACCGAGCGGTCCTGGGTGAGCCCCAGCTCACGGGAGATCTCCGCGGCGAGCAGGTCCACGTCATACCCGACGCCACGCACGCCGTAGGAACCGAGGTGGGACAGGTCCTTGCGCAGCTTGGCCGAGCGCACGCCCGAGGCGGCCGCGAGCTCCTCGGAGGAGACCGATCCGATACCCTGCCCGGCGAGGCTGCTGAGCGCCCGGAGATACTCGGGCAGACGCGCCACGGTGGCGTCGGGTATCCCACGACGAGCGGCGGGGTCGGCGGTCACTGGCGCACCGGCTCCTCTCTGTCGATTTAGGGCGCCATACCAAACGCCCGAACCGGAGGAATGAGGTCCCCCCCAGAGTAGGTCTTTGTGAACGTGCGCACAAAGTCGCGCAAACCCGGGCACTTCTGATAGGTGCGGCTCCGGGCCCCGCACGACACGCCGACGGCCCGGGTCGGCTGGAGCGGGCGTGTCAGCCGGACAGCGCCGACCGCAGCCGGTCCTCGTCCACCCGCCAGTAGTCGTGCTGCCGGCCGTCGACCAGGGTGACCGGGATCTGCTCCGCATAGCGCTCCCGCAGCGCCGGGTCGTCGAGGATCGACAGCTCGGTCCAGCCGACCCCCAGGTCGACGGCGACCCGCTCGATCACCTCCCGCGCCTGGTCGCACAGGTGGCACCCCGGCTTCCCGATGAGGGTCACGCGCGGCTCGTCGTCACTCATGGTCCTCAGCGTAGGTCGCCTCGGCCACCGGGCCCACCTCCGTGCCCGTATGCCGTGATCGGCCGCACGCCTTCGCCCTGACCTACGCTGAGCCCCATGCAGGGCGAGGCGCAGGAACAGCGGGAGCGCGTCGTCGCGCCCGGCGCCGAGGCCCTCGAGGTCTCGCCCACGATGGCGCCGGAGCTGGACGACGCCCTGGCGGTGCCACCGAACCCCCGTGCCGCGGCCTTCTTCGACGTGGACAACACGGTCCTGCGGGGGGCGAGCATCTACCTCCTGGCCAAGGGCCTGTGGCAGCGCGAGTTCTTCACGCTGCGCGACGTGCGGGCCATGGCGTGGAAGCAGCTGAGCTTCATCGTGCGCGGGGAGAACCTCAAGCACGTCCACCAGATCCGGGAGCAGGCGCTCGCCTTCGTCGCCGGGCACTCGGTCTCCGAGATCACCGGCATCGGCGAGGAGGTCTACGACGAGGTGATGGCCGCCAAGATCTGGCCGGGCACCCGTGCCTTGACCGCCATGCACCTCGACGCCGGCGAGGAGGTGTGGCTGGTCACCGCGACGCCGGTGGAGGTGGCCGCGGTCATCGCGCGCCGGCTCGGCCTCACCGGAGCGCTCGGCACGGTCGCGGAGAGCGTGGACGGCGTCTACACAGGGCGTCTGGTCGGCGACCCGATGCACGGACCGGCCAAGGCCACGGCGGTCGCCGCGCTGGCCGCGGAAAAGGGCTTCGACCTGGCCGAGTGCTCGGCATACTCCGACTCCGCCAACGACATCCCGATGCTCTCGCTCGTGGGGCACCCGTGCGCGGTCAACCCCGACGCGGCCCTCCGGACGCACGCCGTGAAGCACGGGTGGCGGATCCGCGACTACCGCACCGGCCGCCGGGCCGCCCGGCTCGGTGGGCAGGCGCTCGCGCTGACCGCGCTCGGCGGCGCACTGGCCTCGGCGGGAGCCCGCCGCCTCCGACACTGATCTCAGGACCATGCCGGCGGCGACGCACGCGTCCACGTCTCGTGCCGGGTGGTCGGGGGGACGAGATCGCGCAGATAGGTGCGGTGCCACCAGTCCCCCGTCTCGCGCCGCTCCTGCCGTGTGGTGAAGCGATAGCGATAGACCCTGGCCCGCACACGGACCGGCGGCTCGTCGGGAAACGGATTGTGCCGCAACAGTTTCAGTAGTTCACGGTCGCCCTCGAGCAGCTTGCGCAGCATCCGGCCGAACCACGGGTCGGCGTAGCGCGGCGACAGCGGGATGAACCACATCAGCCAGTCGAGCCGCAGGTGGTAGGGCGCGAACTGGCGCGGCAGGCGCCCCGGGTCCCCCGGCTTGCCCTTGAACTCGTACTCCCGCCACACGGCGTCCTCGGCGGGCCCCGCATCGGCGGTGCCCTCGACGACGATCTCGAACCGGCGTCGCGTGACGCTGCCGAACGCGCCGTAGGTGTTGACCAGGTGCAGCCGGTCGAAGCTCGCGTTCATCACCTGGCTGCCGGACAGCAGGTTGCGCACCGGTCGCCAGCTGAGCCCCACCACCAGGGCGGTGACCAGCACCACCACCACGACGTATGCCGTGTTCGGCGCCGGGGCGCGCGTCGCCACATGGAGCGCGCGGCCGACGAACCGGTCGTCGAGGACCGAGGCGGCCAGCACGATCGCGACCCAGTTGAGCCAGGAGAAGTTGCCGCTCAGCACCAGCCACAGCTGGGTGACGATCATGACGAGGGCGCACGCACTCGACACGGGCTTGGGCAGGAACAGCCCGAAGGGCAGCACGAGCTGGGTGACGTGGTTGGCCGCGACCTCGACCCGGTGCATCGGCCGGGGCAGGTGGTGGAACCACCAGCTCAGCGGGCCGGGCATGGGCTGGGTCTCGTGGTGGTAGTCGAGGCAGGTCAGGTCCCGCCAGCACGGGTCGCCGCGCAGCTTGATCAGGCCGGCCCCGAACTCGAGCCGGAAGAGCACCCAGCGCAGCAGCCACAGCACGAGCACCGGTGGCGGCGTGGCCGCGTCACCCAGGAAGATCGCGAGGAAGCCGGCCTCGAGCAGCAAGGATTCCCAACCGAACCCGTACCAGGTCTGGCCCACGTTCACGATCGAGAGGTAGAGCGCCCACAGAACGGCCCAGACCGCCATGCAGACCGGCAGCGGGGCCCTCTCGGTCAGCCCGACGACCGTGACCGCCGCCAGCACCACTCCCGACCAGGCAACCGCGGCGAAGGCCCGGTCGGAGTAGTGCCAGTGGAACAGGCTCGGTGCCCGCCGGAACGGCACGACGCGCAGGAAGTCGCGGATCGGGAGCAGCCCGCGGTCGCCGAGCAGGGCCCGGAACTGGCGTGCCGCAACCAGGAAGGCGACGAGGTAGATCGCGGCCAGGCCGCGTTGGACGAGGAACCGCCCGGTCCACCCTCCCTCGCCGACGAACCACCCCGGCTCGACGGCGGACAGGCTGTCCATCACCGGGGGCATCGCCCTAGAAGAAGACCGACCGGCGTTGCAGCAGCAGGGAGTAGAGCGTCTGCTGGATGGTCTCGCGGACCTGGTCGGTGAGGTCGAAGACGAGCATCGGGTCATCGGCGGCCGTCGGCCCCAGAGCCGCGGTGTCGAGCGGGGCTCCGAACTCGATGATCCACTTGCTGGGCAACGGGACCAGTCCCAGCAGACCGAACCAGGGAAAGGTCGGCGTGATCGGCGCGTAGGGCGCGCCCACCAGCCGGGCGACGGTCTTGAGGTTGCCCAGGATCGGATAGATCTCCTCCGCGCCCACGATCGAGCACGGGATGATCGGGGTCCCGGTGCGCAGGGCGGCGGACACGAAACCGCCACGGCCGAAGCGCTGCAGCTTGTAGCGCTCGCTGAACGGCTTGCCGATGCCCTTGAACCCTTCCGGCCAGACACCGACCAGCTCGCCGGCCGCGAGCAGGCGTTCGGCGTCGGCGTTCGTGGCGAGGGTCGACCCGCTCTTGCGGGCCACCTCCCCGATCACGGGGCTCTGGAAGACCAAATCGGCACCGAGCATCCGCAGGTAGCGACCGTTCGGGTGCTCGTCGTGCACCGCGACCTGTGTCATCAGCGAGTCGAGCGCGATGGTGCCGGAGTGGTTGGCCACCACCAGGGCGCTGCCGGTGTCGGGGATGTTCTCGATGCCCCGCACCTCGACCCGGAACCAGTTGCGGTAGAGCGGTCGCAGCAGCGGCAGGAACGCGTGGTCGGTCAGGTCCCGGTCGAAGCCGAACTCGTCGACCACGTAGTCACCGGTCAGCCGGCGCCGCAGGAAGGCCAGCGTCTCGGCAACCCGCTGTTCGACCTCGTCACCGGACAGGCCCGAGGCGCTGGCCGTCGCCCGCAGCACCCTGACAACGGCGGTGACCAGGGACTCGACGGTGGATGTCGCGGCCCCGGGCGCAGAGGTGGCCTCCACGTGGTGGCCCTTCTCGGCCGTGGGGGCCGGGCCGGGAGGGGACGTGTCTCGCGCGAGGACGGTGCGGGCCGGACGGGCCGGCCGCCTCGGGCGGGTGCGAGGCGCGCGGGGAGTGCCGCGCGCGCCCGACTCCCCCGCCCGGCCCGTCGTGTCTCCCCGTGCTGCCGTAGCCGGGTCGCGGTCGGGATTCAGCAACGGCGTGCTGCGCCGGCGCGAGCGCTCGTTGCTGGCCCGCGCCGCACCGGCCGCCAGGGCGTCCGACCCGCCGGTCCGCTTCGCCGGCGATGGCGTCCGCCGCGAACCGGACCGTCCGCCCGTGCCGGTGGGCCGGCCGGACCCCCGCCCCGGCGGGAGCGGGACGACGTTGGAGTCGGACATCAGGTGCGCCCTCCCTGCTCGAGCGCGCGGGACAACACCGCGCCGGCCGCGTGCGAGATCCCCTCGAGCGCGGAGCCGGCTGCCGCCAGCGGGGACCGCCCAGAGCCCGCGACGAAGTCGAGGAAGGCCGAACGCGTGGTGTGCTCCGGCTCGAGTCCCAGGACCTCGCGCATCCGGGTGGTGTCGAGCCCGCGGCCGAACGACAGGAACTGCACCTGGTCAGACGAGAAGTCCGCGCGGCCGGCACGCTTGGTCAGCTGCCCGACCGGACCACCGACCACGGTGGGCACCGGCACCGTGGGGCGACCCGCCATACGCGCCGCCTGCCGCAACGACAGCGCGCCGTCACCCGCGACGTTGACGATGCCGGCGTCCGGGCCGAGCGTCGCCAGCAGCAGCCCCTGCAACGCGTCGTCCTCGTGGACGAGCTGGAAGCGGGCGTCGTAGCCGAGCGGGGTGGGGATGACCGGCATCGAGAAGTAGTCGGTCAGGGCGGTGCGGATCTTCGGCCCGATGATGTTGGCGAACCGCAGCATGGTGATCTCGACGTCGGGACGGCGTCGGGACAGGCCCCTCACATACCCCTCGACCTCGACCGAGTCCTTGCCGAAACCCGCTCGTGGCAACACCTTCGGGCCCATGTCCTCGGTGAACATCGCCGGATCGCGGGGCGACGAGCCGTAGACCGCGGCAGACGACTTCACGACGAGCCGGCGCAGGCTCGAGGCCTTCTGGCACGCCGCGAGCAGCTGCATCGTGCCGATGACGTTGATCTCCTTCTGCGACGTGCGGCCGCCGGCGGAGAGAGGCGTGGCGATGACGTTCATGTGCACGACCGTGTCGACCTCGGACTGGCCGATGATCTTGCCGATCACGGGGTTGCGGATGTCGGCCCGCACGAACTCCGCGCCACCGATGTCGTGCGGGGGCGGCACCACGTCGACCCCGATGACCCGGTCGACCTCGGCCTGAACCGTCAGCAGCTGCGCGAAGCGGCCACCGAGATAGCGGGACACACCGGTCACGAGGATGCAGCGTTCGCGTCCCGCCACTTCCTCACCTGCTTCCGTCGGCGTGTGCTCCTGCGTGGTCCTGCGTGCCGTGCGATCGGTATGCCGTGTGCAGGCCGATCCGGCCGGCCCGCCAATCGTAGCGAGCCGCCCCGGAACACGAAGGTCCTCGTCCCGCGCGGGACGAGGACCTGGTGTGGGGCCTCCGAGCCTGGCTCAGGACACCGCGGATGCTACTTCTTGTTGCGACGCTGGTGGCGCGTCTTGCGCAGCAGCTTGCGGTGCTTCTTCTTGGCCATGCGCTTGCGGCGCTTCTTGATGACGGAGCCCATGAGTTCCTTGCCTGTCGTTGGTGGTGCGGTGTCGAGGATGCGTGCCGACGCGAGTGGTCGTGCACGAGGCACCACGCCGAACATTCCGCGTCAGCGTACCGTCCGGACCGTGCTCACCCAAACCGCGGGTGGCCGGGACCCGGTGCTACTCCCGGAGGAGGCACACGGCATACGCCCCCGGAGGGTCGCCGCTCACGCGCCCGCACGGCTACCGTCGCACCATGCCAGGTCACCGTCGCGCGCTCCCGGCCGCACCGGTCTGGGCGCTCGCCGTGCTGGCGGGCTTCCTCCAGGTGGGCGGCTCGACCGGCGCCGCGCGCTTCCACGGCGGGTCCATCGACCCCTGGGGCTATGCGCTGCTGCTCGTCGGGCCGGTGGCGATCGTGGCGCTGGCCCGCTGGCGGTTCGCCGCCCTCGGCGTGGCGATCATCGCCGCCGTCGTCTACGCCGCGCTGGGCCAGCCGGTCGGTCCGATCTTCGGCGCGCCGATCGCCGCGCTGCTCGTGGAGGTGATCCGCAGTCGCCGTGAGCGCTGGGCGGCTGCCCGGCGAGAGGCCGGTCTGGCCCGCGACCGGGAGGCCGCCCGCGAACGCGTCGCCATCGCCCGCGACCTGCACGACGTGATCGGCCACTCACTCAGCCTGATCAACGTCCAGGCAGGGGTGGCGCTGCACCTGCTCGACGAGCAGCCGGACCACGCCCGGCCCGCCCTGCAGACCATCAAGTCGGTCAGCCACGACGCGCTCGAGGAGGTGCGCGTCGTGCTCGACACGCTGCGCGACCCCGGCTCGGCCACGCGCTCGCCCGCGCCCACCCTGCTCGACGTGCCGGCCCTGGTCGAGCAGACCGAACAGGGCCCGGTCGCATGGACCCTCGCGGTGACCGGTTCGCGGGGTGCCGTCACGAGCGCGGTCGACACCGCGGCATACCGGGTGGTGATGGAGGCCATGACCAACGTGCGACGCCACTCGTCCGCCACGCGCGCCCGCATCGAGATCGCGTATGACGAGGGCGGCGTCGGCGTCCGCGTCACCGACAACGGCCGGCCGGAGGCTAGGCGGCCCGACGACCCCGGGGCTGCCATCGGGTTGGGCCTCGTCGGCATGCGCGAGCGCGTGGCTGCCCTGGGCGGGCGGCTCGACGCCGGGCCGCGCCCCACCGGCTTCACCGTGGAGGCGCGCTTCCCGCGCAGCACCGACCAGACCACCTCGGAGGCACCATGAGTCCATCCGTCCGTGTCGTCCTCGCCGACGACCAGGCCCTGCTGCGTGCCGGCCTCCGGGCGCTGCTCGACTCCGACCCGGCGACGGAGGTGGTGGGCGAGGCGTCCGACGGGGAGGCGGCGGTGCGCCTCGTGCGCGAGGAGCGGCCCGACGTGGTGCTCATGGACATCCGGATGCCGGGCACCGACGGGCTGCAGGCCACCGAACAGATCTGCGCCGACCCGGGGCTGGCCGACGTGCGCGTCATCATCCTGACGACCTTCGAACTGGACGAATACGTTCTCGAGGCGATGCGGATCGGCGCCAGTGGGTTCCTCGTCAAGGACACCGAGCCGGTCGACCTCCTCGCCGCCATCCGGTCGGTGGCCGCAGGTGATGCCGCCCTCTCGCCGAGCGTGACGCGGCGGCTGATCAACCACGTGGGACAGCGCGCGGGCACCCGGCCCGACCCGGAGCGGATCGCCGCACTGGAACGGCTGACCGAGCGCGAGCGCGAGGTCGTCGCCCTGGTCGGCGAGGGGTTGTCCAACGAGGAGATCGCCGGGCGGCTGTTCCTGTCGCCCGCCACCGCGAAGACCCATGTCAGCCGGGCCATGGTGAAGGTGGGCGCCCGGGACCGCGCGCAGCTGGTGGTGCTCGCCTACGAGGGCGGCCTGATCCGCCCCGGCTGGCTCTGAGCCCTGCTCGAACAGACCGTGCAGGACGTAGGACGAGTGCCTCCCGCGGGGTGACGACGGCGCAGGAACCGGGTCGGCATCGTCGAGGTGTCCGGTCGCGAAGGACCGGCTCACCGACGAAAGAGGCATGACGATGTTGACGACGATGTGGCACGACGGCGCCGGGTTCCACTGGTGGTTCCCGTTGATCCCCCTGGCATGGTTCGTGGTGTTCTGGCTGTTCGTCTGGTTCGTGGCGCGCCGGTTCTGGTGGCGCGGGCAAGGACGCTGGCAGTCCTCCGCCGAGGACGCCCTGGGCAAGCGCTACGTGGACGGCGAGATCGACGAGCAGGAGTACCGCGCAAGGCTGGCGGTCCTGCGTGAGACCAGGGGGCGGTGAACACGCGGGCGGGCGGGCCGATCTCCTCGGCCCGCCCGCCCGCGCGAAGATGGTCGCGGCTTCGCCGCGACCGGTGCACCTCAGGCCGTGTCGATGTAGCTGGTCCGCAGGTAGTCGTGCACCGCGTCTGCGGGAACCCGGAACGACCGTCCGACGCGGATCGCCGGCAGGTCACCGGCGTGCACGAGTCGATAGACGGTCATCTTGGAGACCCGCATCATCGAGGCGACCTCCGCGACGGTCAGGAAGTTGACCTCGCCGAGCTGGCGCTCGTCTGCCATGGCCTTACCTCGATCTCTCCACGTGGCAGGCAGCACGGCTTCCCCTCCGACTGACTGCGCACGCTGATGGTGTGTGAGGTCACGATAGAGGCAGAAGTGGCCGTTGGGAAAGCAGGTGGGGGATAAATCTTCGACAATGTCCAGCCGACACGCCGCAGGCAACGGTCAAAACAGGTTCAACCAGGTTCAACAGGTCAAACGAGTCACCGAGGTCAGCCGTGGACCTCAGTCGAACCAGAGATCCAGTCCGTGCAACGGGAAGACCGCGTGTCTGGTCGCCATGACCGCCTGGTCCACTGCGTCCGCGGGGTCGTGGCCGACCTCCCACGCCTTCCACCAGACCCGGCCGTCCTCCGCCACGCCGTCGCCCATCCGCGCCGGGCCCGGCCGGCCGAGCAGCATCTGCACGTAGTCGCGCCAGCCCTCTGGCACCGGCGTCACCAGCTCGACCGGCTGGTGTGCCGCGATGGCGGTCAGGTGCGCCCATGCCCGGGGCACCACGTCGACCAGCTCGTAGCCCCCGCCCCCGAGCGCCACCCACCTGCCGTCACACACCTCGTGAGCGAGCCGGTGCAACGACTCGTATGACGTCCGCTGGGCGTCCACGGACAGCGCCAGGTGTGCCAGCGGGTCGGAGTAGTGCGAGTCGCAGCCCTGCTGGGTCACCAGGACGTCGGGCGCGAAGGCGTGCAGCAGCGCCGGGACCACCGCGTGGAAGGCACGCAGCCAATGGCCGTCGCCGGTGCCCGGCGGCAGCGCGACGTTGACCGCGCTTCCCCGGGCGTCGGGGCCTCCGATGTCGCCCGGGAAGCCGGAGCCCGGGAAGAGCACCCGCCCGCTCTCGTGCAGCGAGATGGTCAGGACGCGCGGATCATCCCAGAAGGCGCGTTCGACACCGTCGCCGTGGTGGGCGTCGACGTCGACGTAGGCGACCTTCTCGGCGCCGTGGTCGAGCAACCACCGGATGCCCACCGCCGCGTCGTTGTAGATGCAAAAGCCCGAGGCGCGGCGGCGCATCGCGTGGTGCAGTCCGCCGCAGAAGTTCACGCCGTGCTCGGTCCGGCCCTCCCAGACGGCCCGTGCGACGTCGACGGTGCCCGCCGCGATCCGGGCACTGACCTCGTGCATCCCGCGGAAGGCGGGATCGTCCTCGGTGCCGATCCCCCACCGCCCGTCGGCCGACGCGGGGTCGGCGGAGATGGCGCGCACGGCGTCGACGTACTCCCGGTCGTGCACCGTCAACAGCTGGTCGTCGTCGGGGCCGCTCGGGGCGACGACCTCGACGCCGGGCAGGTCCAGGAGCCCGAGCTCCCGGCAGAGCCGCACCGTCAGGTCGAGGCGGACCGGGTTCATCGGGTGCTCGGGCCCGAAGTCGTAGGCGGTGAAGCCCGGGTCCCAGATCACGCGCGCCTGCGTCGACATGCGGGGCACGCTACCCGTGCGCCGCGGAATCACACGCGCCTGCGTCGACATGCGGGCACGCTGCGCCGCGCCGGGTGGGGCACGATGGGGGCTTGCGGCTCCCGCGACGTGGTGGGAGCGTGCCTCACCGACGTCCGGGCCGTTCCACCGATAGAGGAAGTCATGGCGAAGAACCGCTTGTACAACGAGGAAGTGCTCGTGATCGGCCTCGGCCGCTTCGGCGCCGCGGCCGCGCTCGAGATGAGCCGGATCGGCTACCGGGTGCTGGCCCTCGAGCGCAACCAGGAGCGGGCGGAGAAGTTCGCGGGCAAGCTCGACCGGGTGGTGCCCGAGGACGCCTCAGACCCGCACACGCTGCACCAGATCCGGGTCAAGAACTTCTCGGTGGCCGTGGTCGGCATTGGTTCCTCCGTCGAGTCGTCACTGCTCGCGGCCGGCAACCTGGTCGACGCCGGGGTGGCCTCGATCTGGGCCAAGGCGGTCTCGTCGGAGCATGCGCGCATCCTCGAGCGGATCGGCGTGCACCAGGTGGTCTTTCCCGAGGCCGAGTCGGGGCGCCGGGTGGCACACCTGGTCAACGGCAAGATGCGGGACTACATCGAGTTCGACGACGACTACGCCATCGTCAAGATGACGCCACCGCGCGAGATGGTCGGCTTCACGCTCGGCCAGAGCCAGATCCGCAGCAAGTACGGCGTCACCGTGGTCGGCGTCAAGGCTCCCGGCGAGGCCTTCACCCATGCCGTGCCCGACACCAAGGTGGGCGCCCACCACAGCATCATCGTGAGCGGCCCTACGGAGCTGATCGAGCGACTCGCCTCGCGCCCCTGATCCTTGTCCCTATCCGGACGAGATCATCGTGAGCGGCCCTACGGAGCTGATCGAGCGACTCGCCTCGCGCCCCTGAACGTCCTCAGTGCAGGAGGGAGCTCGGCACCGCTCCGGGGTCGGAGCCGAGCGGCAGCACCATCGCGATCTCGGTCTCCTCGCCGTCGCCGTCCGCGCTCTGGACCCGCATGGGGCGGCGGTTCTCGGTCGGGCGGAAGCCGAAGCTGCTGGCAAAGGCCACGGCACGGCCGTTGTCCGTGCCCACCCAGTAGGCCAGGTGGGTGCGGCCGTCCTCGCGGGCCTGTTGGGCGCCGGCCTCGACCAGCCGCCAAGCCACGCCGGTCCCGCGTGCGTCCGGCCGAACCCACAGGCCGAACAGCTCCGCGACGTCCGGACCAGTCTTGGAGCGGCCGACCGACACGACCCCGGTGGGGACGTCGTCGACGAGCGCCAGCAACCGGCGGGAGCGGTTCATCCGGTCGCGCCAGCGGTCCTCTTCGTAGCCGGATTCTTCGTCATGGGTGGCGACGAACGCCTCCGGAGACTCCTTCAGCGCCTCCAGTCGGATCTCGCGGTACTCCTGCCAATCCTCTTCCCCGAGGGCACGGACGCTGATCTCACTCATGACGACACTCTGGCATGTTCGCCCCCGCCGATCCATGCCGCACCCGGTAAAGAGTCAACAACTGTGCGTGGAACCGATCACACCCCACGCGACGGCTCGTGGGGAATCATCGTGAGGAAGCAGGCCGCAGACCCGCCTCGAACCTCACGATGATTCCTCACGAGGACGGGGGCGGGATGCGTCCAGGGCGTCGGACGGCGCCCCGGCTCAGAGCGCGAGCGCCATCTGGACCTCGAGGTCGCTGACCCGCCCCGGAACGACCTGGGTGCGCCCCGTGGGGACGAAGCCGCACCGTTCGTAGAACCGACGCGCCCGATCGTTGCCGATCACGACGTCGAGCAGCACCCGTCGGCCACCGCGCGCCCGCGCCCGGTCAGCGACCGCGGCAACCAGCAGCGTGGCCGCCGGCCCGCCGCGGTGGTCCGGCACGACATACATCCCGATGAGGTTGAGCTCACCCTCGTGCTCGACCAGCCCGGCGCCGCCCACCGTGGCCCCGTCCTGCTCGGCGAGGAAGTGGTCGCAGTCGGTCAGCACCCGGCGCCACTCGGTCTCGTCCCGCCGCACCACGTCCTCGTAGCGTGACGCGAAGGCCTCGGGCGAGTCGGCGAGCATGGCCAGCCGGATCTCGCGGTAGACCTGCCAGTCGTCGGGCTCCAGGGCGCGCACGGTGACCGGCGCTCCCTCGAGACGGGCGGGGCGAGCGGGTCGCGCCTGGGGAGCCGACACGGCCGATCAGACCTGCCCGGAGGCGAGGTCGTGGGAGCGCTGGGCCGCCGCCTCGATGGCGGTCAGGAAGGCCGCCCGCACCTTGTTGTCGTCGAGCTGGCGCAGCGCGGCCATCGTGGTGCCACCCGGGCTGGAGACCTGCTCGCGCAGGACGGTGGGGTGCTGCCCCGTTTCCTTGAGCATGGTGGCCGCGCCGGTGACCGTCTGCACCACGAGCTCGGTGGAGGTGCCGCGGGGCAGCCCGAGCAGCACGCCCGCCTCGATCATGGCCTCCACCACATAGAAGATGTATGCCGGTCCGCTGCCGCTGATCGCGGTGACCGCGTCGAGGTGCCGCTCGGGGATGCGCAGGACCTTGCCACAGGACCGGAACAGTGCCTCGGCCTCGGCCAGGTGGTCCTCGTCGCAGTGCTGGCCCCCCGCGACCGCGGCCATCCCCTGGTCGACCATGGCGGGGGTGTTGGCCATGACCCGCACCACCGGCGTGCCGGCTGCGAGCCGGGCCTCCACCGACGCCGTGGTGATGCCCGCAGCGACCGAGACCACCAGCGCGCCGGGACGCAGGTGGTCGGCGACCTGGTCGAGCAACGCCGCCATGTCCTGCGGCTTCACGACGAGCACGACGGTGTCGGCCTCGGAAGCGGCGGTGGCGTTGTCGGCCAGGCGCACGGCATACCGCGCCGCGAGCTCCCGTGTGCGCTCCTCGTTGCGGCCGGTGATGACCAGGTCGGCGGCATCGCGCCCCGAGCGGATCAGGCCGGACAGGAGGGTCTCACCCATGACCCCGGTGCCGAGGATGGCCACTGTCGACACGTCGCTCACCCCTTGGTCGCGACGGCGCGCAGGAAGAAGAAGGTGTTGGCGGGTCGCTCGGCCATACGGCGCATGAGGTAGCCGTACCACTGCTCGCCGTAGGGCAGGTAGACCCGCATCTGGTCGCCGCGCTCGGCGATCCGCTTCTGCTCGTCCGGACGGATGCCGTAGAGCATCTGGAACTCGAAGGAGTCGGCCTGGCGGCGGGCCTTGGCCGCGAGCGCTCCCGCGATCTGCACCAGCCGGGGATCGTGGCTTGCCACCATCGGGTAGCCCTTGCCCTCCATCAGCACCTTGAGGCAGCGGACATAGGACAGGTCGACGTCCGACGACTTCTGGTAGGCGACCGACTCCGGCTCCTTGTAGGCGCCCTTGCACAGCCGGACCCGGCTGCCCTCGTGGGCCAGGTCGCGACAGTCACCCTCGGTGCGGTGCAGGTAGGCCTGCAGGACCGCTCCGGTGCTCGGGAAGTCCTGGCGCAGCTCGAGCAGCGTCTCCATGGTCGCGTCGGTGGTGGTGTGGTCCTCGGCGTCGAGCGTCACGGTCGTGCCGGCGTTGACGGCCGCTTGGCAGATCTCTCGCGCGTGGTCGAGCGCGATCTTGTGGCCGTCGCCGGGCAGGAACTGTCCCACCGCGCTGAGCTTGACGCTGACCTCGGCCCGGCCGTCCTCGGCCAGGCCCGACGAGCCCAGCGCGGCGAGCAGCGTCAGGTAGGCGTCGCGGGTGGCCTTGGCCTGATCGAGGTCGAGGGTGTCCTCGCCGAGGTAGTCGATCGTCACGAGTCGTCCGGAGTCGCACAGGGCCTGGGTGGCCCGGACGGCGTCGGCCGTGGTGGCACCGGCGACGAACCGTTGCACGACCGACCGGCTGACCGGCGCCTTCTCGATGATGCTGCGCAGCTGGTTGCTCCGGCTGAGCTGGAGCAGTCCTTGGCGCAGCACGCCGCTCGCGTCGATCACGTGGTCCTCCGTGGGATGTGCCTGCAGTGCGCTCACAGGCTAGTCCCGATCAGGGCGTGCGGCGCCGCAGGGTGAGCGACCCCAGCGCGATCGCGACCACCACGAAGCCGGCCACCATACCGACGTCGGCGAAGGCGGCTCCGGTGCCGTCAGGGGAGGAGCTCACGTGGACCATCGCGTCGACGGCATACGAGAGGGGCAGCACGTCCGAGACCGCGTGCAGGAAGCCGGGCAGGTCGGCCCGGGCGACCAGCAGGCCGCAGAGCAGGAACTGTGGGAGGACGAACGCCGGCATGAACTGGACGGCCTGGAACTCGGTGCGTGCGAAGGCGCTGACGAACAAGCCGATCGCCGCGCCGAGCACCGCGTCGACGACCGCGACGACCACGAGCACCCACACGGACCCGGCCACGTCGAGACCGCAGACCCACACCGCGAAGGCGGTCACGACGACGGCCTGCAGGACGGCCAGCAGGCCGAAGGCCAAGGCATATCCGGCGAGGAAGTCGCCCTTGCCGAGGGGCGTGGACAGCAGCCGCTCCAGGGTCCCGGAGGTGCGCTCGCGCAGGGTGGCCACGCTGGTCACGAGGAACATCACCACGAAGGGGAAGATCCCGAGCAGCGGCCCGCCGATGTGGTCGAAGACCGGACTGTCGTGGTAGATCCAGGCGAGCAGCCCCATCAGGAGGCAGGGCACGATGACGAGCATGGCCACGGTGCGCGGATCGGCCTTGACCTGCCGCAACACCCGTGCCGTGGTGGCCAGGGTCAGCCGGAGGCTCATGACCGCTCCTTCGCCGCGGAGTCCCCGGCCACGCCGGTGGCCTGGTCGATGAGCCGCAGGAACGCCTGCTCGGCGTCGGCGGCGCCGGTGCGGTCGAGCAGCCCGGCGGGGGTGTCGTCCGCGAGGATCCGCCCCTCGCGCAACAGCAGGAGGCGGTCGCAGCGGGAGGCCTCGTCCATCACGTGGCTCGAGACCAGCAGGGTCGTGCCCCCGTCCGCGAGCCGGTGGAAGAGCTCCCACAGGTCCCGGCGCAGCACCGGGTCGAGGCCGACGGTGGGCTCGTCGAGCACCAACAGGTCCGGCGACCCCACCAGGGCTGCGGCCAACGAGACCCGCGACCGCTGCCCACCCGACAGCTGGCCCGCGAGCGCGTCGACGTGACTACCCAGGTCGACGGCCGCCAGCGCCTCGGCCGCCGCACCCGGCGCGGCGCCCACGAGGGCGGCGAAGTAGTCGAGGTTCTCCCGGACGGTGAGGTCGGTGTAGACACTCGGCGCCTGGGTCACGTAGCCGACCCGCGACCGCAGAATCGCGGACCCGGCTGGGGCACCGAGCACCGTGACGGTGCCACTGCGCACCACCTGGACGCCGACGATGGCTCGCAACAGGGTGGTCTTTCCGCCGCCGCTCGGACCGAGCAGGCCGACGACCTGGCCCGGCGGGACCACGAGCGAGATCCCCGGGAGCACGGTGCGGGCGCCGCGCACGACGGTCAGGTCCTCGACGACGACGGCCGGCCGAGACTCATTCATCACTCGATGAAATGTACGCTCCTCAGAGTCCCGCGGCAAGAGCTTTGTGCCTATCGTCGTGGCGTCCCAGGGGTCGACGCGGCGGATGCCACCAGGATCGGTCAGGGCACGGGGAGGGTGGGGTCGGCGAGGTAGCGCTGGAGGGTCGGGGCCAGCTGGACGACCAGGTCCTCGGCGTCGGCCTCCGCCAGCGGTCCGAGGACGAACACGTAGCGCATCACTGCGACCCCGATCATCTGGCTGGCAGCCAGGCTGGCGCGCAGGGGCACGTCCGGCACCCCGGCGGTGGCGGCGACGCGGCCGAACACCTCACGGATGAGGAACTCCCGCAGCATCGCCGACGCCTGCTCGTCGACGAGGGCCGACCGCAGCAGCGCGACCAGTCGGCTACGGCGTTCAGGCGGCTCCCAGGCGGCGAGGAACCCCCGCACCACCCGCTCCCCCGCCGTCTCCACCGGACCGTCGACCAGGCCGACGAGGATCTCACCCGGGTTGCCCGGCAGGTCCATGCTCTCCACGAAGAGCGCTCTCTTGCCGTCGAAGTAGTGGTGGACCAGCGCCGGGTCGACTCCGGCGGCCCGCGCGATTGCCCGCATCGACACCCCGTCGTAGCCCTTCGCCGAGAACTCCGCCAGGGCCGAGGTGAGGATCGCGCCCCTGGTGTCCTCGCCCGCCGGGCGCCGGCCGCGAGGCGTCACGGAGTGGCCTCTCCGAGGTGGAGCCGAGCAAACGCGAGCGCCTGCGCGAGATCGAGCTCGCGGACCTCTCGCGACCGCTTTCGGGTGCCCACTTCGACCACCACGCAGCCCGAGAACCCCTGGTCGGCGAGTGATTCCAACAACTGCCCGCACGGTTGGCGCCCGCGACCGGGCACGAGGTGCTCGTCCTTGTTGGACCCGGACCCGTCGGCCAGGTGGAGGTGGCTGAGCCGCGACCCGAGCTCGTGAGCCATCGCCATCGCGTCGGAGTCGGAGGTGGCCGTGTGTGACAGGTCGAGCGTGACGTGGGCGTAGTCCAACCCGACCGGGTCCCAGTGCGGCAGGTAGGCCTGCATCTCCCGGCCACCCGCGCGCCACGGAAACATGTTCTCGACCGCGAGGTGGATCCCACTCTCCTCCTCGCGGCGCGCGACCCCCTCGACGAACTCGACGGCATACTCCTTCTGCCAACGGAAGGGGGGGTGCAGCACCACGGTCTGTGCGTCCAGGGACTGGGCCAACTGGATCGACCTGTCGACCTTGGTCCACGGCTCCGGGCCCCAGACGCGCTGGGTCAGCAGGAGCGTCGGCGCGTGGACGGAAAGCACTGGTATGCCGTGGAGCTCGGACAGCGCCTTCAACGCCCCCGCCTCCTGCGAGACCACGTCGGTCCACACCATCACCTCGATGCCGTCATAGCCGAGGCGCTCGGCGAGCCCGAAGGCCGCCGCGCAGTTCTCCGGGTAGACCGAGGAGGTCGACAACGTGACCGCGATGGTCATGCCGCGATCCCCTCGAGCCACCCGCTCCAGCGGCCGGGCGATCGGTGAGCGGGGGTCGCGAGCAGGTGCAACGAAGCGCGGCGGGAGCCCACGTCGATCGCACCGAGTCGCATGGGGCCACGCTACCCACGTGAGCAGCGAGTCGGATGCGGCGGTCCGGGCGCTCCTGGCTCTGTCGTCCCCTGAACGTCCTGTCGGCGTTGCCCTCCGCGCGACGCCGCACCGGCTGGGGCCCCCGAGCGGTTGCCGTCTAGGGTTGGACGGTGCCTGAGATCGCCTCCGACGGTGCCCGCAACTGGGTCGAGTTCCCGGACCCGGCCGACCCCGACCAACGCTTCCGATGTGACATCACCTGGCTGACCTCGTCGTGGACCTGCATCTTCGGCAGCGGCTGCGCGGGCATCTACGCCGACCGCCCGGACGACGGCTGCTGCACCCTGGGCGCCCACTTCTCCGACAAGGACGATGTGCGCCGGGTCAAGAAGGTGGTCGCTGAGCTCGGCGAGGACGAGTGGCAGTACCACTCGCAGGGCCAGGGCGGGAAGTGGAAGGAGAAGGAGGACGGCGATCTCAAGACGCGCGTCGTCGACGGCGCGTGCATCTTCCTCAACCGGCCGGGATTCCCGGCGGGAGCCGGCTGCGCCCTGCACCAGCACGCCCTGCTGCACGGCAAGCCGCCACACACCACCAAGCCGGATGTCTGCTGGCAGCTGCCGATCCGGCGCACCTACCGCACCGTCGAGCGTCCGGACGACACGTCCTACCTGGAGATCACCATCGAGGAGTACAGCCGCCGAGGCTGGGGGCCCGGCGGCCATGACCTCGACTGGTACTGCTCGAGCAACAGCGAGGCGCACGTCGGCAAGGAGCCGGTCTTCCGCGGCAACGAGGCCGAGCTCGTCGAGTTGATGGGCCAGGCGGCGTATGACGAGCTGGTCCTCCACTGCGAGACGCACCTCGCGCAGGTCAAGGCAGCTCGCAGCAACGGCACCCGCAAGCTGCTGCCACTGCTCGTGCACCCCGCCACACTGCTGGCTGAGCAGGAGGCCCGCGAGCGGCAGAGCGGCGAAAGCGAAGCTGCCACACCGGAATCCGCGCGCAAGTCCGGCTCGAAGTCGGGCCGGCGCCCGAAGCGGTGACCGAGCCGGCGCAGGCTGCACCCAAGGAGGCGGCCGTCCCGAGCCCGAACATCTGGAACTCGCCGGATGTCTACGAGATCGAGAACCGCGGCGTCGACCCCGACGGCGCGATCCTCGCCGCGATGCGATCGGTCCACGGCTGGTCGGGTCGGCGGGTGCTCGACCTCGGCTGTGGATCCGGGTTCCACCTGCCGCTCTTCGCTGCTGACGCGGCGACCGTCGTCGGGGTCGAGCCGCACCCACCGCTCGTCGCGCGAGCCCGGGAGCGCGTCCGCGACCTCCCATCGGTGGAGGTGCGGGCGGGCGCGGCCCAGGACGTCCCTCTGCCGGACGCGAGCGTCGACATCGTCCATGCCCGGTGGGCCTACTTCTTCGGTCCGGGATGCGAGCCGGGGCTCGCCGAGGTGGAGCGGGTGCTGGCTCCGGGCGGCACGGCATACGTCATCGACAACGACGCGACCCGGTCGACCTTCGGGTCGTGGTTCCTGCGGGCGTGGCCGGCCTACGACCCCGTTGCGGTGGAACGCTTCTGGGCGCGGCATGGCTGGTCGCGCGAGCGAGTCGACATGCGCTGGGCGTTCGGCTCGCGGGAGGACTTCGAGGCGGTCGTCCGGATCGAGTTCAGCCCCGCTGTGGCCGACTGGATCCTCGCCCACCACGACGGCGCCGGCGTCGACTACGCCGTCAACCTCTGGCACCGCACCTTCTGACGCATCGCTGCCCGGCCCGGTTCGACCCAGTGGCCACGCCAGCAGTGTCGGGGCGGGGCCCTAGGTTGGGCTCCATGGCATCCAAGTCGACGGCGAAGACGAACGCCTACCGCTGTTCGGAGTGCGGGTGGACCGCGATCAAGTGGGTCGGTCGGTGCGGCGAGTGCCAGGCCTGGGGCACGGTCAGCGAGATCGGCGCCGTCACCGTCCGCACCACGGCGGCGACCAGGGTCGAGCGTCCGGCCATCCCCATCGGCGACGTCGACGCGCGGCGGGCCGAGGCGCGCTCCACCGGTGTGGGCGAGTTCGACCGGGTGCTCGGTGGCGGGCTCGTGCCCGGCGCGGTCGTGCTGGTGGCCGGGGAGCCCGGCATCGGCAAGTCGACCCTGCTGCTCGATGTCGCGGCCCGGGCCGGACGCGGTGGGCAGACCGTGCTCTACGTGAGCGGCGAGGAGTCGGCGGCCCAGGTGCGGGTCCGTGCCGAGCGCATCGAGGCGATGGCCCGCACCCTCTTCCTGGCCGCCGAGACCGATCTGGCCACCGTCCTCGGCCAGATCGAGTCGACCCGGCCCGACCTCGTGATCGTCGACTCCGTCCAGACCATCTCCAGCGGCGACGTGGAGGGCGCGGCCGGCAACGTGGGCCAGGTGCGCGAGGTCGCGGCCTCGCTCATCCAGGTGGCCAAGGCTCGCGGCATCGCGGTGCTGCTGGTCGGGCACGTCACCAAGGACGGGTCCATCGCAGGGCCGCGGGTGCTCGAGCACCTGGTGGACGTGGTCGTGCAGTTCGAGGGCGACCGGCACTCCCGGCTGCGGCTCGTGCGCGCGGTCAAGAACCGCTACGGCCCGACCGACGAGGTCGGCTGCTTCGACCTGTCCGACGTGGGCATCGTGGGGCTGCCCGATCCGAGCGGGCTCTTCCTCACCAGCCGCGACCTCGTCGTACCCGGCACCTGCGTCACGGTCACCCTCGAGGGCCGCCGCCCCCTGGTCACGGAGGTCCAGGCGCTGCTCGTCGAGACCAACGCCCCCTCGCCTCGCCGCACCACGAGCGGGCTGGACGGCACGAGGATCGCCATGATCCTCGCGGTCCTCGACCGTCGGGCGAATCAGCGCGTGCGGCAGTCCGACTGCTACGTCTCGACGGTCGGCGGCGTCCGCCTGGCCGAACCGGCCGCAGACTTGGCCGTCGCCCTGGCGATGGTCGGATCGATCACCGACACGCCACTGCCCCAGGGCACGATCGCGATGGGCGAGGTCGGCTTGGCAGGCGAGATCCGTGCGGTCACCGGCATACCCCGGAGGCTGTCCGAGGCGGCGCGCATCGGCTTTCGCCGGGCGGTCGTGCCCCGGGGGTCGCTCGGCACCGGCCCCACCCCGGAGGGCATGGACGTGCGGGAGGTCTCCGACATCCGGCAGGCGGTCTCGCTGCTGACCGGTTAGCCCGCACGCACCCTTGGCGGGCGCGGCCTGCGGGCTGGTGGTCAGGTCGGTCGGCTCTTCGCGCACCGGTGACATATCCATGACATTTGTCACTGGCAGTCCGGACTCGCACGGGTGTCAACTGACTGAGCCTGGAAAACCCGGGGGCCGGGCCGGCAGTTCTTGTCCCTACCCTGGAGGTCCCGTGTCCCGTCTTCCCCGCACTGTGTGTGCCGTCGCCGGCGCAGCCGCGTTGGTTGCCGCCACCGCCGGCGTCGCCGTCTCGGCGCCCTCGTCGTCCCACTCGCTGCCCGGCAGCGTCCCCTCGTGGGCCACTGCGACGCACCGGGTCGGCTCGGTGTCCGCGTCCCAGTCGGTCACCTTCCGCGTCTACCTGAACAACCGCGGCGGAGCGGCCGCGGCCGCCTACGCCCGGGCCGTCTCCACGCCGGGCAACGCCCTCTACGGCAAGTTCCTCACGACCGCGCAGTACCGCGCGCGCTTCTCCCCGAGCCAGTCAGACGTCAACACCGTCTCCTCCTGGCTGCAGAGCCAGGGCTTCCGCGTCACGGGCGTGCCGAGCAACCGCAAGTATGTTGAGGCCACCGGCACCCTGGCCCAGGCCAGCAAGACCTTCGCCACATCGTTCGCCGAGTACTCGACGCAGGGACGGACGGTGCGCTCGAACACCTCGCCGCTGCAGGTCCCCTCGAAGCTGACCCAGGTCCAGGCTGTGGTGGGGCTCGACGAGTCCCAGACCCTCGTCCGCCCCAACAAGCCGACGCCTCCACCGCCGGTGTTCCGCAACGCCGGACCCTGCTCCACCTACTGGGGCCAGAAGACGGTCGACAACACCGCCACGCCCGACGGCACCGAGCTGCCAAACAGCCCCAGCGCCTTCGCCCCCTGCGGGTACTCGGGCGCGCAGCTGCAGGGCCTCTACGGCATGACCGACGCCATCGCGGCAGGCAACGACGGCAGCGGTGTCACGGTGGGCATCATCGACGCCTACGCCTCGCCGACCATCGAGTCGGACGCCAACACCTACTTCAGCAGGCACGGCATACCGACCTTCACGAAGGGGCAGTTCCGCCAGTACGCCGCCCCCGGCACCTCTCAGCACCCGGAGAACCCGGCCCACGATCCAGAGGGCTGGGCCGGTGAGGAGACGCTGGACGTGGAGGCGGTGCACACCATGGCCCCCGGCGCCAACATCGCCTACATCGGGGCGCCCAACAACTACCGCGACATGGACGCGATCATGAACAAGGTGGTCAGCAAGCACCTGGCCGACATCGTGAGCAACTCCTACGGATACGCCGGCGAGTCGCTGCCGCCCGGTTACATCAAGCCGCAGGTCGACACCCAGATCCAGGCCGCGGCCGAGGGCATCTCGCTGTTCTTCTCCTCGGGTGACTCCGGAGACGAGACCTTCGGTGTGGCCGGCGCGACCCCGACGCCCGACTGGCCCGCTTCGAGCCCGTGGGTGACCGCCGTCGGCGGCACCTCGGCAGGCGTGTCGAAGACCAACAGCCGGGTCTTCGAGCTCGGCTGGGAGACCACCAAGAGCACGCTCAACAGCACCACCCCGCCGACGTGGAGCGACCCGGCCTACCTGTACGGCAGCGGCGGCGGAACGTCCCGCCTGTTCGCCCAGCCGTCCTACCAGGCGGGAGTCGTCCCGGCGTCGATCGCGAACACCTACGGTGGTCCGGCGATGCGGGCGGTCCCGGACGTCGCAGCGCTGGGCGACCCGAACACGGGCATGCTCGTCGGTGAGACGCAGCGCTTCCCCGACGGTCACGACGCCTACTCGGAGTACCGCATCGGCGGCACCTCGCTGGCCTCACCGCTCTACGCCGGCATGTTCGCCCTCGCGGTCCAGAAGGCCGGGCACAACTTCGGCCTCGCCAACCCCACGCTGTACGCGACGGCGGGAGCCCAGAGCATCGACATCACCAAGGCGGAACGCGACGCCTACCCCGGTGACGTCCGCTCCGACTTCGTCAACGGCGTCGACGCCAGCGACGGCTACGTCTACTCCGCCCGCTGGTTCGACCGGGACGAGTCGCTGACGATCCACGTCCGCCCCGGCTACGACGACGTCACCGGCATCGGCGTGCCCGACGGCGAGGCGTGGCTGGACGCCGTGGCCGGAGACTGACCAACCCGCTCCACCGGACGGGCCCGGCGCTTCGTGCCGCCGGGCCCGTCCCGCTGTCTGTTGGCTTCGCAGCGGAGCCGAGGTGCCCGCGTGGTGACCGACACCGAAAGGGTGCGCGGTTAGACTCCGGTCAGGGCATTCGTCCCCTGGCACACCGAACTCGAGGGGTCTCACCGTGGAACTGAGCGACGACCAGCTGTTGCGCGCGACGCTGGCCGCTGTGGCGCCCGGCACCGCGCTGCGCGACGGCCTCGAACGCATCCTGCGCGGCCGGACCGGCGCCCTCATCGTGCTCGGCCACGACAAGGTGGTCGAGTCGATGTCCACCGGAGGCTTCCCGCTCGACATCGAGTTCTCCAGCACCAGGCTGCGGGAGCTCGCGAAGATGGACGGTGCCATCGTGCTCGACCGCGAGGGGACCCGGATCCTGCGGGCCGCAACCCAGCTGTTGCCAGACCCGACCATCGAGACCACCGAGTCGGGCACCCGGCACCGCACCGCCGAGCGGGTCGCCAAGCAGACCGGCCTGCCGGTCGTGTCCGTGAGCCAGTCCATGCAGATCGTCGCGCTGTATGTCGGCAACCGCCGACACGTGCTCGAGGGGTCCAGCGCGATCCTCTCCCGCGCCAACCAGGCCCTGCAGACCCTCGAGCGCTACAAGGCCAGGCTCGACGAGGTGACCGGCACCCTGTCCGCTCTGGAGATCGAGGACCTGGTGACCGTCCGCGACGTCTCCAGCGTCCTGCAGCGACTCGAGATGGTCCGCCGGATCAGCGATGAGATCGCCGACTACGTGCTCGAGCTCGGCAGCGACGGACGGCTGCTCAGCCTGCAGCTCGAGGAGTTGATCGGTGGGCTCGGCAACGACCGCGAGCTGGTCATCCGCGACTACCTGGGCGCCGCGCGCCAGCTGAACTCCGTCGACCAGGTCCTGCACAACATGCAGGAGCTGTCGTCCACCGAGCTGCTCGACCTCGCTGCCGGCGCCAAGGCCCTCGGCTTCGCGATCGTCGGCGACTCCCTCGACTCCTCGGTGAGTCCCCGGGGCTACCGACTGCTGTCCAAGGTCCCCCGCCTGCCCGGGGCGATCGTCGACCGGCTGGTCGAGCACTTCGACAACCTGCAGAAGCTGCTGGCTGCCAACATCGAGGACCTGATGGCCGTCGAGGGGGTCGGCGAGGGCCGGGCCCGCGCCGTGCGCGAGGGGCTGTCCCGGCTCGCCGAGTCGAGCATCCTCGAGCGCTACGTCTGATCGGCCGCACCGCTCCGTGGCCCGATCCGCCTCTGCCGCAGCACTGCACGACGCCCTCCTGCGCTGGTATGCCGTGTCCGCGCGAGACCTGCCCTGGCGCCGCGACGACGCCTCACCCTGGGCGGTCCTGGTGTCCGAGGTGATGTTGCAGCAGACCCCGGTCGCCCGGGTCGAACCGGTCTGGCGGGAGTGGATGGCGCGCTGGCCGAGCCCCGCAGCGTTGGCGGCCGCACCAGCCGGGGAGGCAGTGCGCGCGTGGGGTCGCCTGGGCTACCCACGCCGGGCGCTCCGCCTGCACCAGGCCGCTGCCGCGATCGTGGGACGGCACCAGGGCGAGGTGCCCCTGGACGAGGCCGACCTGCGGGCCCTGCCGGGCGTCGGCACCTACACGGCCGCCGCGGTCGCCAGCTTCGCCCACGGGCAGCGCGCGACCGTCGTCGACACCAATGTCCGCCGGGTCCTGGTCCGGGTCGTCCAGGGTGCGGCCTGCCCCGCGCCCTCCCTCAGCCGCGCCGAGACCGACCTGGCCACCTCCCTCCTGCCGGACGACGACGGGCAGGCGGCCCGGTGGAACGTCGCGGTGATGGAGCTCGGCGCCCTGGTCTGCTCGGCACGCGCGCCGCGCTGCGGCGACTGCCCCGTCGCGCAGCTGTGCGCCTGGCGCCTGGCCGGCCACCCGGCATACGACGGCCCCGCGCGACGCACGCAGAAGTGGCACGGCACGGATCGTCAGGTGCGAGGGGCACTGCTGGCGGTGCTGCGCGAGTCGGACCGACCGGTGGGCGCGAAGGCGCTCGCCGCCGCCTGGCCCGATGACGGGCGGCAGCGGGCTCGGTGCCTGGACGGGCTGGTCGCCGACGGGCTGGTGGAGCCTCTGGCCGGTGGCCGCTTCCGGTTGCCGACCTAGCCGGCCGCAGGTATCAGCGACCGCCGAGCCGCCTCCTCACCGGCATCAGCGATCGCGACGGCCTCCGGCCGCCGGTCCCCGGAAGCAGGTCCCACCATGGCGAGCCCCTCTCTCCTCGCACCCCGGCGCGCCCGGAAGCACACTCCGGCCGTGCGGATCCCCGTCCCGACCCGACCGCAGGCGCCAGCCCCGCCTCGCACCGTGTTCGACGCGCTGCCGAGCGGCGCCCGCATCGCGGTGTGCTGTTCGGGTGGCGGCATCCGGTCCGCCGCGTTCAACCTGGGCGCGCTGCAGACCCTGCAGGAGCACGACGACGTCTACCGACGGGTCCGCACGATCACCGCGGTCTCCGGGGGCTCCTACATCGCAGCGGCACACGCCCTTGCCGAACATGCCCTCGCCGAGCAGGTCGACGACGCCGTGCAACAGCGCGCGGACGGAGAGCAGAGCGGGGCTGGGCAACGGGAGGGGTCGAGACCGGCCACGCCCAAGGCCTACGCCCTGGGCTCTCCCGAGGAGTCGCACCTGCGCGACCACACGCGCTACCTGATGGAGGACTGGCGGGTCGCGCTCGGCGGTCTCGGCCATCTGCTGCGTGGCGTGCTCGTCAACGTCCTGCTCGTCAGCGCCCTGCTCTACGCCGTGGCCCACGTGGTCGGCTGGCTGTTGCGTGCGACAGGGGTCCTGCACGGCACCGGCGCGGAGCACCCGGTGGTCAGTCTGGGGGCCTGGGTGTGGGCTCCGGTGGCCCTCGCTGTCGCAACGGTCCTGGTTTCCCGCCTGACCCGTGGTGGCACCGCCAAGGAATCCCCCGGCGGCACCGACGCCCCACCGCCGCGGGGGCGGGTCGCCGGCGTCCTCGCCCTGTCGGCGGTCCTGTCGGCGCTGCTGGTCATCGGCACGCCGTATGCCGTGCAGGGCCTTTACGGCGTGGGTCGCCAGGACACCGCGGTCGGCACGGTCGCCCGCACCCTCGGCTTCTCCTCCGGTGCCGGATGCCGAGCGATCGTCACCGGGCAGAACGGCGCTGCACCGGAGCCGGCCTGCGGTGCGGGGGCCGGCGACGCCGCGATGGCGTCGGCGAACGGCGCGAGCGGTCGGGGCAACGGACAGCGGTTCGGCGGCCTGGCGGCCTTCGTGTCGGCGCTCGCGCTGATGGCGCGGACCGTGTTCGGCCGGGTGCAGGTGGTCGAGCGAGATCTGCGTCGTAGCAGCCTGATCGGCGCGACCGTCGGCAGGGCCGCCGACTGGCTGAGGCATCAGCTGCTGCCCTGGGTCGGGGCCGCCCTGGTGGTCACCGTGTTCGGCCTGCTCTTCCTGCGGTGGGTCGGCGCTGCCAACGCCGCCCCGCTGCTCTCCGACCCGCTGTGGAGCTCGCCACCGGCCTTGACCGGCTACGCGCTGCTGCTGCTCCTCGCGATCAAGCTGTTCGTGGACGTCAACGAGACCTCCCTGCACGGGTTCTACCGCGACCGGCTGGCGGCCGCCTACGCGGTCGTGCGGGGCGGCCCGGCAGGAGTCCGCGCCGCCGCCGCGACCCCGTTGTCCAGCCTGAAGGACACGGGCCCCGAGCTGGTGGTCTGCGCGGCGGCCAACTGCACCGAGACCGGCAGCCTGCCCCCGGGCCGCAGGGCCGTGTCGTTCACCTTCACCCCCGCCGACGTCGGTCTGAGCACCGCGGCGTCCTGTGCCTCCGACGCGGTCAGCCGCCACCGGATCGACACGCGGACGTTCGAGCGCAGAGAGCACCACGGCTCGGTCCGCGACCGCGACCTGTTCACGCTCTTCGATGCGGTCGCGGTCAGCGGTGCGGCGGTCTCCCCCGTGATGGGCAAGATGACCCGACTGTCCCACCGGCTGCTGTTCACGCTGGCCAACGTGCGCCTCGGCCTCTGGGTCCGTCCGCCGTGGTGGCTGCACGCTCACGCCGGGGACGCTGCCGACGACCGCGCCAGCGATTCGCTGCCCGGGAGGCTGCGCGACGAGGCCGTGCGCCGGCTCCGGCAGCCGGACCTCACCCGGCTGTTCGCCGAGGCATTCGGTCGCATGCACCTGAACGGTCGCTGGCTCTACGTCACCGACGGCGGACACTACGAGAACCTCGGTCTGGTGGAGGCCCTGCGCCGGCGCCCCGACCTGGTCATCGTGCTCGACGCCTCGGCCGACGGGGCCGGACGCTACGACACCCTCGGTCAGGCGGTGGCCCTGGCGCGCACCGACTGCGGTGTGCAGGTCGACATCGACCCGCGTGCGATCTCCCCGTCGCCGGACGGACTGAGCCAAACCGCAACGGTGCTCGGCACGTTCTGCTATCCGGATGATCCGGGGAACCCCCACCACCTCGTCTACGGCAAGCTCGCCGTCCCGGACGACGCGCCGTGGGACGTGCAGGCCTACCGCCAGGCGCACCCCACGTTCCCGATCGACAGCACCGTGCAGCAACTCTACGACGCCGATGAGTTCGAGGCCTACCGCGCTCTCGGGTCACACGTGACGACCGCGCTCCTGCGGAGTGCCGTCCCGGCCACCTCGACGTCGGGTGGGGCTAGATGATCGTGCCGATGATCAGGACGCAGATCAGCGCGACCACCGAGATCACCGTCTCCATGACCGACCAGGACTTGATGGTCTGCCACACGGTGAGTCCGAAGTACTCCTTCACCAGCCAGAACCCGGCATCGTTGACGTGGCTGAAGAAGAGCGAACCCGCCCCGACGGCGAGCACGAGCAGCGCAAGGTGCGGCTGGTCGAGCGTCTGCCCCAGTGGCTCCACGATGCCCGCGGCTGTGACCGTCGCCACGGTCGCCGAGCCGGTTGCCAGCCGGATCGCTACGGCTACCAGCCACCCGAGCAGCAGCACCGACATGTGGGAGTCCTTGGCGTAGCCCGCGATGACCTCGGACACGCCCGAGTCGGACAGCACCGTCTTGAACCCGCCGCCCGCGGCCACGATCAGCATGATCGAGGCGACACCCGGCAGCCCGGATCCGAGCGACTGGTGGATCTTGGCCCGGGGCATCCCGGACGCCCGGCCCACGGCCAGCATCGCCACCAGCACGCCGGCGAGCAGCGCGACCGACGGCTCACCGATGAAGTCCACGAAGTCCCGGCCGCCTGTGCCCTCGTCAAGGGTGAGGTCCCCGACCGCCTTGACCAGCATCAGCAGGACGGGCAGCGCCACGCTGATGATCGCGCCCCAGAAGCTGGGCCGGCGGGTCGCGCCCGCGGCTACCTGCCCGTCCCCTGCCTCGGTCCCGCCCGGCTCGTCGCCGGAGATGTCGGCGGTGGCGCTCGAGTCGGCGTCCGGCTGCTGGTCGGCCGCGACGCCGGAGCGCGCGTTGCCGTCGGCGCCGACGTGCACGGGCACGAGCCGGTCCATCAGCGGCGCGAGCAGCGGCCCGGCGAGGATCAGCGTCGGCACCGCGATGATCAGCCCGAAGATCAGGGTGTAGCTGAGCGGCGCGTGCAGCAGGCTGATCGCCGTCTCCGGGCCGGGGTGCGGCGGGACCAGGCCGTGCAGGATGGACAGGCCGGCCAGGGCCGGTATCCCCACCTTCATCAACGAGACTCCGGTCTCGCGGGCGACCAGGAGGATGATCGGCACCAGGATGACGACACCGATCTCAAAGAACATCGGCAGCCCGATGATCGCCGCGATCAGCGCCATGGCCCACGGCAGGGTCTTCGGCCCCACCCGGGCGATGATGCTGTCGACGATCTGGTTGGCGCCGCCCGAGTCGGCGAGCAGCTTGCCGAGCATGGCGCCCAACGCGATCAACAGGCCGACCGCGCCAAAGGTCGAGCCGAGACCGTCGACGAAGCTCGTCACGATGTCGCCGGGCGCGACCGCGGCCACCGCGCCGAGAACGGCCGTGCCGAGGATCAGCCCGATGAAGGGATGGAACTTCGCCCACACGATGAGCACCACGACGGTCGCGATGCCGAGCAGCGCCGCCGCGATCAGCTGACCGTTGCCGGCGCTGCTGAGCGGTTTGTCGTCCGCAGCCAGTAGGTGCAGGGCGTAGGTGGTCGTCATCGTTGGTTCCCTCCCTCGTGAAGACCCAGAGCCTTCATAGCGTTGTCCACAACCTCCTCCGGTGTGGGCGCCGCGGACACGGTGGCTCCGGGTTCGTCCGGCTCCAGCGGTTCCAGCGCGGCCAGCTGGCTCGGCAGCAATGACGGAGGCATGTAGTGGCCCTGACGCGCCGCGAGCCGCTTGGCGATGAGCTCGGCGTCGACCTCTACGTGGCAGAACCGCACGCCCGGACGCCCCTCCCGCAGGAGATCGCGGTAGACCCGCTTGAGGGCCGAGCAGGTCAGCACTGCGCTGGTGCCCTGCTTCTCGCGCTCATTGATCCAGTCTCCGATCGACCGCAGCCACGGCCACCGATCCTCATCGGTGAGGGGGTGGCCCGAGTGCATCTTGGCGACGTTGGCCTCGGAGTGGAAGTCGTCACCCTCGGCGAAATCCCAATGCATGCGCTCGGCGATCCCCTTGGCGACCGTGGTCTTCCCCGACCCGGACACCCCCATGACGATGATGTAATCGGCTCCATCCATGCCCGGGAGGCTACGCCCCACCGGGGCATCCTGCCCGGATGCGCGCCCTGGGTCCGCCTGCCCGGCACATCCGCTTGCGCCAGCCTCCGAGCCCGACTAGGTTCTTGCGGTTGTGCGCCCGGACCTCTCCGCCTACTGGCAGCTGACCAGGGCGGGGTTCCGCAAGCAGGCCAACTACCGGCTCGCCATGCTGGCCGGGCTCACCACCAACGTCGTCTTCGGGTTCATCCGGGCCGCGATCCTGTTCGCCGCCGTGGCTGCCGCGGGGGGCGAGCTGTCTGGCTACGACCAGGACGGCATCAGCGCCTACGTCTGGCTCTCGCAGGGCCTGCTCGGCGCCGTGGAGCTGGGCTTCGCCCCGTCGGAGATCGGCGACCGCATCAAGAACGGCGACATCGCGATCGACTTCACCCGCCCGGTGGACGTGCAGGCGACCTATCTCGCGGCCGACCTGGGCCGGGCGGCATACACCTTCATCCCGCGAGGGCTCCCAAGCGTCCTCGTCGGCGCGCTGACCGTGGGGCTCACGATGCCGGAGACCGCGTTGCCCTACCTGCTGGGTGTGGTCAGCATCGTGCTCGCCGTGACGGTGTCCTTCCTGTGCCGGTATGCCGTCAACGTCCTCGGCTTCTGGCTCGTCGAGACGCGCGGGGTGCGCTCCCTGTATGGCGTGACCGCCACCTTCCTCGCGGGGCTCTACGTGCCGGTGCACATCTTCCCCGGATGGTTGTCCGCGCTGGCGCACGCCACCCCCTTTCCGTCCATCCTGCAGAGCCCCATCGATGTGTTGTCGGGACGGGTGACCGGCTGGGACTCGGTGCAGCTCCTCGTGATCCAGGCCTTCTGGGTCCTCGTGATCGGTGCCCTGGGCCGGGTCCTCACGACGGCCGGTCGTCGCAAGCTGGAGGTACAGGGTGGCTGACCTCGCGCCGCGCACCAGGCGACCACTGCACGGGACCTGGCACACGCCATACGCCGCTGTCATCGGCTCGCGGATCCGAGCGCAACGTTCCTACCGCGCGTCCTTCCTGCTCGACCTGTTCGGCTCCCTGCTCGTCGGCCTGACCGAGTTCGCCGAGGTGTGGGTCATCTTCCACAACGTCCAGGTGCTCGGCGGGCTCGACTTCAACGCCATACTGCTGGTGTTCGGGCTGTCCAACCTCGCCTTCTCCCTCGCCGACCTGCTGGTCGGGCACATCGACGGGCTGCCGACCTTCGTGCGCATGGGCACCCTCGACGCCTTCTACCTGCGGCCGCAACCAGTGCTGGCGCAACTGATGACGTGCGAGTTCTCGCTGCGCCGGTTGTCCCGGATCGGCGTGGCGGCGACCGCCCTGGTCGCCGGCCTGGTGCGGTGCGACGTGGACTGGTCCCTGGCCACCAGGGCGATGCTGCCGATGGCCATCGTCTTCGGGACCGCCATCTTCGCAGGGCTGTTCGTGTGCGCGGCGAGCCTGCAGTTCTTCCTCATCAACGGGGCGGAGCTGACGAACTCGTTCACCTACGGCGGGTCCTACGCCTCCAGCCAGCCGGCCTCGATCTTCCCGACGCCGCTGAAGATGATCTTCGGCTATCTCGTCCCGGTCGCTTTCACGGCATACCTGCCCACGCTCGCGATCCTCGACCTGCCGGGGCCTGCCGGACTGCCGACCTGGCTGGCCTGGCTGCTCCCGCTCGCCGCGGCCTGGGTGTGGGCACTCGCCCTGACCCTCTGGCGATGGGGCACCCGGCACTACCAGGGAGGCGGCGGATGAGTCAGCACGCGACTGCGTTGCGAGACGGAGCGATCGGTCCGATCGTCGAGGTGCACGACCTCACCAGGGAGTTCGTGGTGCGGCGGAAGTCAGCGAGGATGCGTGCATCCGGCCGACCTGTGGCCTCGCGCCGGCGGCTGCTGCGCGAACGCTCCACCGTGACCGCTGTCGACGCGATGACGTTCACGGTGCGGCCCGGGGAGGCGGTCGGCTACATCGGGGCCAACGGCGCCGGCAAGTCGACGACGATCAAGATGCTCACCGGCATCCTGGTGCCCACAGCCGGAAGCGTGCGCACCTGCGGGCTGGACCCGTTGACGAGCCGTCGGGAGCTGGCACGCCGGATCGGCGTGGTCTTCGGTCAACGTTCGCAGCTGTGGTGGGACCTGCCGCTGCGCGAGTCGTTCGCCATCCTCGCAGCGATCCACCGACTCGGGCCGGACGAGGCCCGCGGCCGCACAGCCGAACTCGTCGAGCAACTGGAGATGGCCGAGACCCTGGACACCCCGGTCCGCCAGCTCTCGCTCGGGCAGCGGATGCGCGCCGAGATCGCCGCCGCCCTGTTGCACTCCCCCGAGCTGCTGATCCTCGACGAACCGACGATCGGGCTGGACGTCCTGTCCAAGCAACGACTGCGCGAGTTCCTCATCCACGAGCGCGCCACCCGCGGCACCACCCTGTTGCTCACGACGCACGACATGGGCGACATCGAGCGGCTCTGCGACCGGGTGCTCGTCGTCGACCGCGGTGCCCTGGCCTATGACGGCACGCTCGCCGGTCTGGGCGCAACCGTCGGCGCCCAGCGGGTCCTCGTCGTCGACCTGGCCGAGCCGACGGGTGACCTGACTGACATACCGGGTGCCGTGCACCTGGGCAGCGAGGGGGACGGGCTGCGGCAGCGACTAGCCTTCGACCCCGAATCAACCACAGCCGCAGCCGTTTTGGCCGGCGTGTCGGATGTCTGTGAGGTGCGCGACCTGTCAGTCGAAGAACCTGACATCGAGGACGTCGTCCGACGCATCTACCAGTCGCGTCGCCGCTGACCGACCACTCGGCCGCCCGGCACCCGGTCACCCACTGGCTCGACGGCGGCGAAACGGCGGCGCGCTGCCCGCAGTCGGGGTCGCTGCCAGCACGGGCGGGCACCGAGGCATGCCCGAACGAGGAAGCGTCAGAGGATGCGCAGCATCCGGGTGTTCCCGAGGGTGTTGGGCTTCACCCGGTCCAGGTCGAGGAACTCGGCCACGCCCTCGTCATACGAGCGCAGCAGCTGCCCGTAGACCTCCGGGTCGACGGCCTGCCCGTCGATCGTCGTGAATCCGTGCCTGGTGAAGAAGTCGACCTCGAAGGTCAGACAGAACACCCGGTCGACCCCGAGCTCGCGTGCGTCTTCGAGCAGCGTCTCGAGCAGCTTTCCGCCGATGCCCCGCCCGGTGACCGACGGATCCACCGCAAGGGTGCGCACCTCGGCCACGTCCTCCCACATCACGTGCAGCGCGCCACACCCGATCAGCTTCCCGCGGTCGTCCTCGACGACCCGAAACTCCTGCAGCGCCTCGTAGTAGGTGACCGCGTCCTTCGCGACGAGCACCCTCGTCTCGGCCAACGGCTGGACCAGCGCACGGATGGCCCGCACATCGTTCGTGCGTGCCCTGCGGATCTCGTTCACCCAAAGCACAGTAGACGCGGCGCCTACACGCGCACGCATCGGTCCACTCGCCGAGACCGGCCAACCGGCGGTGCGGCGACCGTCCTACGGCCGACTGCGATGCCGTCAGCTGCCCACACCGGCGAGCAGCCCCGAGCGCTCGACCAGGACGGCCACCTCGACTCGGCCGGAACAGCCGAGCTTGGCCTGCGCGTGAGCCAGGTGCGTCTTGACCGTCGCCTCGCTCGCGAAAAGTTCGGCCGCGATCTGCGCGTTGGACAGCCCGCGGGCGACGGCGCGGACCACCTCACGCTCCCTGGCCGTCAGCGTGACCATCGCGGCCTGAGCGGACCGGCGGGCAAGCGCGGAGGGGTCGTGGCGCACGTGGTGGAAGAGCTGTCGGGCGCTGCCCGGGGAAACCGCTCCGCCTCCGGCCGCGACATTCCGGACGGCAGCGAGGATCTCGGCCGGCGAAGCCGTCTTCAACAGGAAGCCGTCGGCGCCCGCCTCCACGGCGCGCAGCATGACCTCGTCGTGGTCGAAGGTGGTCAGCACGATGATCTTCGGGGGATCCGCCAGCCGACGCAGCGATCGTGTGGCGGTGATCCCGTCCTGCCGTCGCATCCGCACATCGAGCAGCACCACGTCGGGGGCATGCCGGTGGACCGCCTCGACCACCCCGTCGCCGTCGTGGACCGCCCCGACCACCTCGAGGTCGTCAGCGGTGGACAGCATCAGCTCGAGGCCTTGGCAGACCAGGGCATCGTCATCGACCAGGAGCACACGGAGCGGCCGCTCATCACCCTGCACGGGTCACCTCCTTGTCCTCACCAAGGCTCTGCACGCCGCCGGTCCAGGGCAGCCACACCTCTACCCGGAAGACCCCCAGTGCGTCCACGCCGTGCCGCGACTCTCCGTCGAGCTGGGCGGCCCGCTCCGCGATGCCCGCGAGCCCGGCACCTCGACCGTGGGGCGGTGCGTCCGTCCCGTGGCGCTCCTGACCCGGGCGCACCGAGCCAGACTGTGCCACCAGGTAGTTGGCGGCCTCGATCCGTATGCCGTGCCGGTCGTCACCCTCGACACGCAGTCGGACCGGAGCGCCCGGCGCGTGTTTGCGGGCGTTGGTCAACATCTCCTGCACGATCCGGTAGACCGCCCGGGCCAACTGGTGGCTCGCTCGCGCTGCGCCGTCGAGGTAGACCGTCGACTGGACCTGCATGCCTCCGCTCATGCTCTCCTCGATCACTCGGGGCAGCTCGGCGAGGGAGGGCGTGGGATGCACACTCTCGCTCTGGCTGGGGTCGCGTAGGACTGACAGCAGGGAGCGCAGGTCGTCCATGGACTGTTGGGCGCCCTCGCGGACGAGCGAGGCGCTGTGGCGCACGCGTGGGTCCTCGCCGGCGGCCACCTCCAGGGCTCCGGCGTGCAGCGAGAGCAGCGACAGCCGGTGCCCGAGGACATCGTGCACCTCGCGGGCGATCCGCTCGCGCTCCGCCTGGCGGCCCATCTCCTCGCTGAGCCGCCCGACCGCATCGCGATCGGTGCGCTGCTCGGCACGGGTCGCCTGCAGGTCGCGTCGCGTGCGCAAGAAGAGGCCTGCGCCGACCGACAGAGCGACCAGCACGACCACGATGAGGCCCTGCGCCCACCAGCTGAGGGCCGTGGACGTGGCGCCGGAAGCCGAGGACCCGACGAAAACGTCACCCCAGAACGAGGTGCCCGGCGCGTGGCCGTGGGCATCACGCCATACGGACGCCGTGGTGCCCAGGCCGGCCGCGAGCCCTCCGGCCCACACGGCCCTGCCGCGAAGGCGAGCCACGACGTGGGTGAGGCCGATCAACAGGCCGAGCACATCCAGCGGAAAGAGCAGCGCGGCGGCCGCCGCACCCATCGTCACCCATAACGGCCACCGGCGCCGCCAGGTCATGGAGACAGCCACGGCGGCACCGGCCAGGAACGCGAGCGCCAGTCTGTCGGACAGCGGGGTATCGGGCGGGAGGCCGGCCGCGGCCAGCCGGCGGCTGTCGGCCAGGGACACCGCGAGCGACGAGCTCAGCAGGCAGGTGACCACCACGAAGACCGTGCACCCACGTCGACGGGACCTCACGCCGCGGAGCAGCCGGCCGAGCGCAGCGAGCGCACCAGGCAGCCGGATCGGCGCCGAAAGGGCCTGGCTCGTGGACATGCGACGAGGCTAGCTCCGGGGTCCGACAGTGGTCCTCCGTCATCCGGCTGCGGTGTGGTCCGCCGGATCATCCGATGAGCCAAGGTGATCCAGCCGATCGAGTGAAGACCCCGGCGGTTGTCCCGAGGTGGACTGTGCGCACTTCACCACCGACGAAGGAGAACCCATGTCCCCGCACGACGACCACGACCGTCGACAGCAGCGCTTGACGCACTTCGAGGGATGGCAACCGGTCGGCGCTCCGCCACGGCCCGAGAAGCCCAGGGGGTGGTTCCGGCGGCACCGCCTGCTGACCGCGTTCGCCGCCCTAGCGGTGCTGGCGGGAGTGGTCCAGCTGAGTGGCGGTTCCTCGGACTCGGCGACCGAGCAGGCAGCTCGAGCCGTCGCCACGAGCCAACCCACCGCCCAGCAGCCTGCCGCCGGCCCGAGCGCCGCCGACCGGCCGGAGGCCGACGACCCGAAGCCGGCAGACGCTGCGGGGGCGGCAGACGCGGCAGAGAGACCGGATGCGAGCGGGGCCGGTCTCCCGCGCATCGGCACCGCCGTGCGCGACGGCAAGTTCGAGTTCACCGTGACGAAGGTGGACCGCGGGATCAAGCAGGTGGGCGGCGACCTGCTGGGCGAGAAGGCCCAGGGCCGGTTCGCGCTCGTCCACGTCACGGTCAAGAACATCGGCGACGAGTCCCAGCTGCTCGACGACACCTCGCAGGTCGTCCGCGATGCCACTGGCCGTGAGTTCGACGCGGACTCCGTGGCGGCCATGTCCATCGAGGGCAACGACGTCTTCCTCAACGAGATCAACCCCGGCAACACCGTCAAGGGCGTGCTCGTCTATGACATGCCGAAGGACGCCGAGCCCGCCAGCATCGAGCTGCACGACTCGATGTTCTCCGGCGGCGTGATGGTCAGCCTCCGGTGACGCTGCCCCCACATGCGTGAGGGCACCGCCGGGCAGGGGTCATCGCGGCCCGAGCCCGGTGCGGCCGTCGATCAGCTCGCGGACGATGTCCAGGTGGCCCGCGTGCCGCGCGGTCTCCTCGATCATGTGCACGACCACGGAGCGGCCGTCCGGTGCGTACTCGGCCAGCTCGGGCGGTGGCGCGACCCGGGGTGGCGCCGCCAGGTCGGCGACGACGACGTTCTGGTCCGAGATCGCGGCCTGCTTCCGGTAGAAGTCGACCACGTCGGCCGTCTGCGCGCGCACCGTGAACGGGCTGTAGGGACCGTCCAGCGGCCACGGCGGCAGGTTGCCGGCCGAGCCGGCCAGCACATGGTGCAGCCACAGGTGCTCGGCGCCGCACAGGTGAGCCACCAGCCCGAGCGGAGTCCACCCGGACGCGACTGCCGGTGTGTTGAGCTGGTTGTCGTCCAGCCCGTCCAGGATCGCCACGACGCTGTCGCGCTGGGCGTCCAGGTAGTGCAGCAGGGTCATCGTCTCGTCGTTGTCTGTCACGGAAGTCGTGACGGAGCAGGCGGAGCATAATCATCGGTTGTGGGTGAGGTTTCTGTCACGAGCGACGACGCGTTCACCGACCTCGTCGCGCCACTGCGACGGGAGCTGCACGCCCACTGCTACCGGATGCTGGGTTCGGTCCACGACGCCGACGATGCCCTGCAGAACGCGCTGGTGCAGGCTTGGCGTGGGTTCGGCGGCTTCGAGGGCCGCAGCTCGCTGCGGCGGTGGATGTACACGATCGCCACCCGGTGCAGCCTGGACCTGATCGCGGAGCGTCGCCGCCGGGCCCTGCCGATCGATCTCGGCCCGTCCAGTCAGGAGCCGGTCGTCGACGACGTGCCACGCACCGATGTCGCGTGGCTCGGTCCCTATCCTGACGGCGGGATGGAGTCGCGCTTCGAGGAGCGCGAGGCGGTCGAGCTCGCGTTCGTCGCAGCCCTGCAGCACCTCCCCGGCAACCAGCGTGCGGCGTTGTTGCTGTTCGAGGTGCTGGGCTTCTCCGCGCAGGAGATCGCCGACATGATGCAGACCTCGACGCCGGCCGTGAACAGTGCCTTGCAACGGGCCCGCGCGGCGCTCAGGGAGCATATGCCGTCCGGCAGCCAGCAGCAGGCGCTGCGGCGGCTCGGCGACACGAGGCTGCGCAAGCTGGTCACCGGGTTCGCCGCCGCCCTGGAGCGGGGCGACGCCGACGAGCTGATCGAGCTGCTCAGCGCGGGGGTCACCTGGTCGATGCCACCGCTCCCACACTGGTACCAGGGCCTCGAGCACGTCGGCCCGTTCGTGCGAGCCGTGCCGCTCGGCTCGTGTGGCGAGTGGCGCGCGCGAACCCTCACCGCGAACGCACAGCCCATGGTCGCGCTCTATCTGCGTGCCCCCGGCGACGACGCCTACCGGGCCTGGTCGCTGAACGTGCTGACGGTGCACGACGACGCCATCGGCGACGTGACCTCGTTCATCGGGGTCGACGCGTTCACGAGCTTCGGGCTGCCTGTGACCGCCTGACCGGCAACGGCGTGCCGCGGGCCGGCCGACCCGGCTGGCGCGCGGAGAGCATGGCCGACCGGAGGACCAGAACCCTAGGACAGGTTGCCGTCCCGCAGGTCGGCGAAGAGCCGGCGCGCGGTGTCGCCGAGCACCACGATGGACGCGCCGGCCGCAGACGTGCCGAACCCGCCGACGGCCACCTCATTGCGCACCTTGGCCGGGTTCATCCGGAAGATCGTGGCGGTCAGGGTCAGCACCTGTGCCGGTGACAGGTCCGTCTCGACGTGCGGCCCGACCTTCTGCAGGTAGGTCGGCAGCGAGCGCGGTCCGGACAGCCGCACCATGCCGGCCCCGGCGAGCAGGACCAGGCCCTGGTTGCGGCTGCGGCCGAAGTCGCCGTCCGGCAGCGTCTTGCGCTCCCGCGCGTAGGCCAGCGCCTCCTTGCCCGAGAGCTTCTGCCTGCCCTTCTCCACGTCCGCTCCGGACGCCTCCCCCTTGACCGCCTTGGGCACGTCGATGCGCAGGCCGCCGACCGCGTCGATCGCCTTCTTGAAGCCCCCGAACCCGGTCAGCACGTAGCCCTCGATCGGCAACCGGGTGGCACGGCGCACGGTCTCGAGCTGTGCCTTCGGCCCACCGAACACCATGGCGGCGTTGATCTTGTTCTTGCCCCCGGTGGAGAGCGACACGTAGGAGTCACGGGGTATGCCGAGCACGCCGCCGCCGCCCTTCCCGTCCACTCCGACGATGTGCAGGCTGTCGGCGCGGGAACGGTCGACTCTCTGCCCGTGGCTCACGCGGGCGTCCGAGCCGATGAGCAGCACCCGGCGGTCACCGCCGAGCACCGGCTTGACCCGCAGCGAGGGCCACCAGCCGCCGACGACCCGCCAGCTCTTGCCCTGCTTCACGGCGAGCGTGACGTCCTTGCCCGCGGTGACCACCGCGACCCGGGCGTCCTTGAAGCGGCCGACAGTGCCCTTCACCCGGACCTGCCGGTCGGAGACCTGACGATGCTCGAGCGCCGCGGTGGCGGCGCTGCTCGCGGGGACCCGGCCCACGCCATACAGGGGGTTGATGACGGCTGCGAGGCCGTCTGGCAGGCCGGCCCCCGGTGGCCTCGGCGTCTCGCGAGACGTCGTGGGCGCGGCGGGGCTCGGCGCGGGGGCGTCGCTGGTGGTGGTGCTCGGGCTGGGGCTGTCAGCCTCCGACGAGGAATCGCCGGAGCAGCCCGCGGCCGCGAGGCAGAGACACACGCCGCCGACCGCGAGTGCCCGGGTGCGGGTGGACCAGGAAGGACGGGCTGAGCGCTGTGTCACCGGGACACCCTAGACAGACCGGCCGCGTCGATGCGACGTGGCGCGCGGCCCGTCCCACCCAGTGAACCGGCGGCGTGGTCGGTGAGCTTCCGGTGCCCGCCCCTCAGTGGGCGACGGTCTCCACTCCCTGGGCCTTGCGCACGAGGGACCACACCGAGACCAGGGCCCAGACGCCCTCCAGCAGCAGGAACCCCCAGTCACGGCCTTGCCAGGCAAGCACGGCGAGGACGGCCGAGCCCCCGAGGTTGAGCCACAGGTAGGACCAGGTGTCGGGGCGCAGTCGCCCGAGCTGCACGCCCGCGAAGGCGGCAAGGATGAGCAGGGCACCCAGGACCTGCACGATCTGCGAGGGGTCGGACATGGATCTCCTCCTGCAGGCCGTCGTCGGGTCCGGGTACGGCGTGCTCTCGTCCGGGGCGGCGCCGCGGACTCGGGCCACCTGGTCCACAGATAGCACGACGGGCCGCCGCCCTTCCACCTCGCCCGTGGTGCCCGTGCTCACCCCGGGCGGCTTTGCTCACCCCGGGCCGGTTGCCGACCGCCGCGAAGCGGTCTGGAACGAGCACGGGCCGTCCCCACGCGCCCCTGTGCTCACCCCGGGCCGGTTCCCGACCCCCGCGAAGCAGTCTGGAGCGAGCACGGTCAGTCCAGGTGGCGTGCGACGTGCGACATCCAGCCCACCGCGAGGGCGCAGGCCAGGCCGATGAGGGACAGCGCACCCACGACCAGGTCGAGTGAGCCGGGCGACCCGCTCGGCCGGATGCCGGCGAAAACCACCAGCACCCCCACCGTCAGGGCACCGAGGAGAGCCACCCAGTGACCCTGGCCGCGCCGCGCCAGCCTGCGGCGGTAGCCGTGGCCCGCGGCGGCCGCGATCAGCAGCGCGACGGCGGCCCACACCACACACACCGCGACTGCCGCGACCACGTCGCTCGGGCGGTGCCAGCGTGCGACAACCGTGCCCACGCCGATCAGCGTGGCGGCGCACGCGCCGACCAGCGTGACGGGGGTTCGCAGCCAGGTCGGTGACACCAGCAGGGCGGCCAGGGCGAGGGAGACCACCACGGTCGTGTGCCCGCTCGGCAGGCCGTTGAGGGTGCCGAGCCCGAAGTCCGTCCGCGACAGCAGCTCGTGCTTGAGCAGCTGCGTGCTGAGGTTGGCGCCGGCCACCAGCACCAGCGCGGCAATGGACAGCGCCCAACGCCGGCGCGCGAGCGCCAGCACCATGCAACCGAGCACGACCAGCGCCACCGTCCCGACCGAGACGGTGTTGAGCACCTCGTGCGCGTTCTGCACCGTGTCCTGGGGACCGCTGACGGCGAACATCGCCTCGCGGTCGACCCGCTGACCCTCGTAGGTGCGCAGCGCGACATACGCCGTCACGACGAAGAGGGCCAGGGCGACCAGACCTGCCAGCGCCGCCTCCCCGACCAGCCGTCCCCGTCCCTGGCGTCGCCCACCCTGGGCCGGCCGGAGCGGCTGGGGCGCCTCCCCACGAAGGGTGCGAGGCGGCTCGCCGGCGGGATCCATGCTGACAGTCTCCCCGACGCGCGGCCCCGGGCGGGTCGCCACACCCTGCGAGGGATCATTGCGAGGTTGCATGCCCGTAGGACGTCCGAAACCTCGCGATGATTCCCCCGTGGGACGTGGCGTGATGTGGCACACGGCGCCTCGCCACGGCGCCGCCGGGGTCTGCCGGCAGACGAAGGGGCCGGGCGCGTGGTGCGCCCGGCCCCTTCCAGCCTGCTCGGTATGCGCGGCCGCGTCACCTTGGCAGGTGGGCGGCCGGCATACCGCCGATCACTCCGTGCCGGTGGCGGTGGACCCCGACGAGGTGCCGGCCGCCTCGACCGGCAGCGAGTCCGGCGCGTGGGTGTGCGGCGTGCCCTTGAAGGTGAACGACGCGGACTTGCCCTCGCCCTCGGTGCCGACGAGGACGATCTCGCCGGTCGCGACCTCGCCGTAGAGGATCTTCTCGGACAGCACGTCCTCGATGTCCCGCTGGATCGCCCGACGCAGCGGACGGGCGCCGAGCACCGGGTCGTAGCCCCGCTTGGCGAGCAGCTGCTTGGCCGAGGGCGTGAGCTCGATACCCATGTCCTTGTCCTTGAGCCGCAGGTCGAGCTTGGCGATCATCAGGTCGACGATCGCGACGATCTCGTCCTGCGTCAGCTGCGGGAAGACGATCGTGTCGTCCACGCGGTTGAGGAACTCCGGCCGGAAGTGCTGCTTGAGCTCGTCGTTGACCTTGTTCTTCATCTTCTCGTAGCTCGAGTGCACGTCACCGCCCGAGGCGAACCCGAGCGAGACGCCCTTGGCGATGTCCCGCGTGCCGAGGTTGGTCGTCATGATGATGACGGTGTTCTTGAAGTCGACCACCCGGCCCTGGGAGTCGGTGAGCCGGCCGTCCTCGAGGATCTGCAACAGCGAGTTGAAGATGTCGGGGTGAGCCTTCTCGACCTCGTCGAAGAGCACGACGGAGAACGGCTTGCGGCGCACCTTCTCGGTGAGCTGACCGCCCTCCTCGTAGCCGACGTAGCCGGGAGGGGACCCGAACAGCCGCGAGACCGTGTGCTTCTCGGAGTACTCGCTCATGTCCAGCTGGATCAGGCTGTCCTCGTCGCCGAACAGGAACTCCGCCAGCGTCTTGGCCAGCTCGGTCTTGCCGACGCCGGTGGGCCCGGCGAAGATGAACGAGCCGCCGGGACGGTGCGGGTCCTTCAGGCCGGCGCGGGTGCGCCGGATCGCCTGGGACAGGGCCTTGATGGCCTCGTCCATGCCGACGATGCGCTTGTGCAGCTCGTCCTCCATGTGGAGCAGCCGCGAGGACTCCTCCTCGGTGAGCTTGAAGACCGGGATGCCGGTCGAGGCGGCCAGGACCTCGGCGATGAGCTCCTCGTCGACCTCGGCGACGACGTCCATGTCGCCGGACTTCCACTCCTTCTCGCGGTGCGCCTTCTCCTCGAGCAGGTGCTTCTCGTCGTCGCGTAGGGACGCCGCCTTCTCGAAGTCCTGCCCGTCGATCGCCGACTCCTTCTCGCGGCGGACGTGCGCGATCTTGTCGTCGAACTCGCGCAGGTCCGGCGGTGCGGTCATCCGGCGGATCCGCAACCGCGCACCGGCCTCGTCGATCAGGTCGATCGCCTTGTCCGGCAGGAACCGGTCGTTGATGTAGCGGTCGGCCATGTTGGCGGCCGCGACCAGCGCGCCGTCGGTGATGGAGACCCGGTGGTGCGCCTCATAGCGGTCACGCAGCCCCTTGAGGATCTCGATCGCGTGGGCCAGGTCGGGTTCGTTGACCTGGATCGGCTGGAACCGGCGCTCGAGCGCGGCGTCCTTCTCGATGTGCTTGCGGTACTCGTCCAGCGTGGTGGCACCGATGGTCTGCAGCTCGCCGCGGGCCAGCATCGGCTTGAGGATGCTGGCGGCGTCGATCGCGCCCTCCGCGGCACCCGCCCCGACGAGGGTGTGGATCTCGTCGATGAACAGGATGATGTCGCCGCGGGTGCGGATCTCCTTGAGCACCTTCTTGAGGCGCTCCTCGAAGTCACCGCGGTAGCGGGATCCCGCCACGAGCGCGCCGAGGTCGAGCGTGTAGAGCTGCTTGTCCTTCAGCGTCTCGGGCACGTCGCCGCGCACCACGTCCTGCGCGAGGCCCTCGACGACGGCGGTCTTGCCGACGCCGGGCTCCCCGATCAGGACCGGGTTGTTCTTGGTGCGGCGCGACAGGACCTGCATGACGCGCTCGATCTCCTTGGCGCGTCCGATGACCGGGTCGAGCTTGCCCTCGCGGGCGGCCTGGGTCAGGTTGCGGCCGAACTGGTCGAGCACCAGCGAGCCGGCAGGGGTGCCCTCCTGGGAGGCGCCGACGCCCGCGCCCTGAGGCTCCTTGCCCTGGTAGCCGGACAGCAGCTGGATGACCTGCTGGCGGACCTTGTTGAGGTCGGCGCCGAGCTTGACCAGCACCTGCGCCGCGACGCCCTCGCCCTCACGGATGAGGCCGAGCAGGATGTGCTCGGTGCCGATGTAGTTGTGGCCGAGCTGGAGCCCCTCGCGCAGGGACAGCTCGAGGACCTTCTTGGCGCGCGGGGTGAAGGGGATGTGCCCGGACGGGGCCTGCTGGCCCTGACCGATGATCTCCTGCACCTGTCCGCGGACGTCGTCGAGCGAGATGCCGAGGCTCTCCAGAGCCTTGGCGGCGACACCTTCGCCCTCATGAATCAGGCCGAGCAGGATGTGCTCGGTCCCGATGTAGTTGTGGTTGAGCATGCGCGCTTCCTCCTGCGCAAGCACCACCACCCGGCGGGCCCGGTCGGTGAACCGTTCGAACATCGCTTTCGCTCCTCGCTATCGAGAGATACCTCGATGCTATCTGTGCTTTCGTGCGCACACACCCCACGTCCGCGGGGTCTGGTGCCTGTGGGAGCCAACGTGCCCGTATGCCGGTCTGTTCCGCTGCGTGGGTGAGCACGCCACGTGTTCGCCCACGGCGTAGCGACAGCGACCCGAGTCGGAACCCGGAGGCTCGCGCTCCGGGTCGACCGGCCGGCATACGGTCTGGACCCTCGGCCCATCATCGTTGTGGTTTCGTTGCCGAGGGCGACGTCCCTGTCACGATGATCGGCGCGACTCGGTTCAGTCGGCGGGGGCGGCCAGGGCGGAGTCGACCGGGACGGCGGCGGTGAGGGGAACCGCCGCGAGGAGCGTCCGGGTGTAGTCGTGCTGCGGGTGCAACAGCACGTCCTCGACCGGGCCGGACTCGACGATCTTGCCCTCGTACATCACCATCACCCGGTCGGCGATGTTCCAGGCCAGGCCGAGGTCGTGCGTGATGACCAGCGCTCCGAGGCCGAGAGTGCGGCGCAGCTGGAGCAGCAGCCCCAGGATCTCGCCGCGCACCGAGGCGTCCAAGGAGGCCACCGGCTCGTCGGCGACGAGGAACTCCGGCTCGAGCGCCAGGGCGCCGGCGATGACCACCCGCTGCAGCTGGCCACCGGACAGCTCGGCGGGGATGGCCGAGAAGAAGTCCTCCGGCGGTGAGAGCTCGGCCTTGGCCAGCGCCTCGCTCACCAGCTCGCGCTCCCGGGCGTCCATCCCGTGGATGCGCAGACCCTCGGCGACGGACTCGTAGACCGAGTGCTTGGGGTTGAGGGCGCTGGCCGGGTCCTGCAGCACCAGCTGGACCTGCCGCCGGAACTCCTTGAGCGCACCGGCCCTGGCGGGCAGCGCCTCCCCGCGGTAGTACACGTCACCCCGCGTCGGAGGCTGCAGCCGCAACAGGGCCCGGGCCAGGGTCGTCTTGCCCGACCCGGACTGGCCGACCAGGGCCGTGATCTCGCCGCGCCGGCACTCCAGCGAGACGTCGTCGACCGCCTTGACCAGGCCGTGCTTGGTGTGGAAGGCGACGGACAGGCCACGCGCCTCCAGCAGCACCTCGCCCGGTCCGGTGTGCCGGCCGGCCCCGCTCGACGTCGCGCCCTCGCCTTCAGGGGACTCCGCCTCCTCGGCCGCGGCGGCGTGCTGCTCGGCCGGCTCACCAGAGGCCGCACCGCCCCTCGCCCGGTCGGCGGCGCCTCGCTCCCTCACCTGCTCGGCGGTCTCGGCACCGGCGAAGTCCCGCCGCGACACCGGGTGCATGCGCGACGCGGGGTCGCCGATCCGGGGGAACGCGGCCGCGAGCGCTGCGGTGTAGGGGTGGCGCGGCGCCGTCGCGACCTGCTCGCTCGGCCCCTCCTCGAGCACGACGCCGTCGCGCATGACGGCGATGCGCTCGCAGGCGGTGCGCAGCACGGACAGGTCGTGGCTGATGAAGATCAGCGAGAGGCCGCGCTCGCGCACCAGACCCGACAGCAACTCGAGCACCTGCGCCTGCACCACGACGTCGAGGGCCGTGGTCGGCTCGTCGGCGATGATCATCTCCGGGTCGCAGGCGAGCGCCATGGCGATCATCGCGCGCTGCCGCTGGCCGCCGGACAGCTCGTGCGGGAACGACGACGCCTTCGCCTGCGGCAGGTCCACGTCGCGCAGGAGCCGGTGCACCCGGGCCTTGCGTGCCTTCTCGGTGCGGTAGTCGTCCTTGACGTGCAGCTCGAGGGCCTCCTCGATCTGCGCGCCGATCCGCCGGACCGGGTTGAGCGAGTGCATGGCGCCCTGGAAGACCACGGCCGCCTCGCTCCACCGCAGCGCCCGCAGCCTGCCCCACGACAGCCCCAGGACGTCCTCGCCGTCGAGCAGCACCTGGCCCTCGACCCGCGCGCTCTTGGGCAGCAGCCGCAGGATGGACATGGCCAGCGTGGACTTGCCGGAGCCCGACTCGCCGGCGATGCCGAGCGTGCCGCCTTCGGGCAGCGTGAGGCTCACTCCGCGCACCGCCTGGACGTCACCGCGCGAGGTGTCGATGCGGGAGGCGTAGGTGATGGAGACGTCCTCCAGGATCAGCTCGGGCATCAGCGCTCCCGCAGGCTCGGGTTGATGACGGCCTCGAAGGCGCGACCGACGAGGGTGAAGGCCAGCACCACGATGACGATGGCGACACCCGGCGGCAGGATGAACCACCAGAAGCCGCCGGTCGCGGCGCCGGAGTCGAGGGCCAGCTTGAGCATGGTCCCCCACGACTGCTTGCTGGTGTCACCGAGGCCGAGGAAGGACAAGGTGGCCTCCGCGATGATCGCCGAGCCGACGGTCAGGGTGGTGTTGGCCATGACCAGGGGCATGACCGCCGGCAGCACGTGCTTGCGTATGACGTGTCCGTGCCCCGCCCCGAGGGCCCACGCCCGTTCGATGTACGGCCGGGCGTCGACGGTGAGCGTCTGCGACCGGACGACGCGGGCGGTGCCGGCCCAGCTGGTGATGCCGATCGCGAGGATGACGGTCCAGACGCTGCGGCTCAGCACGGACGCCAGCACGATCGCGAGGACGAGCGACGGCAGGACGAGGAAGAAGTCGATGACCCGCATCAGGGCGGCGCCGGTCCACCCACCGAAGTGACCGGCCGCCATACCGACGGTCGTGCCGATCACCATCGAGATGACGGTGGCGACCACGCCGACGAGCAGCGACACCCGTGCGCCCCACAGGAGCACCACCAGGACGGACCGGCCGGAGGGGTCGGTGCCGAGCGGGAACTGCCAGGTCGGCGGGTGGTTGATCGGGTTGTCGAGCAGCTGGGTGACGTCCAGCAGCCGGTCCGGCGCGATGACCGGGGCGAGCAGGGCCAGCGCCACCACCACGAGCAGGATGACCAGTCCGGCGACGCCACTGCGGCTGCGCCGGAACTCACGCCACACCTGCGCCATCCGGGCCCGGCGGCGGGCGGAGGTGACGTTGCGCGGTGCGCGCTGTGTCCGGTTGGACGAACTGGTGCTCACAGCGCACGCACCCGAGGGTCGAGGAAGCGGTAGATGAGGTCGGCGATCAGGTTCATCAGGATCACGATGGCGGAGAAGACGACGAAGGTGCCCTGCAGCAGCGGCAGGTCCGGACCGTCGAGGGCGGAGTAGGTGAGCCAGCCGAGTCCCGGCCAGGAGAACACCGTCTCGGTGGTGACGGCGCCGGCGATGAGCCCGCCCAGGTGCAGGAACACCAGAGTCACGGTCGGCAGCAGGGCGTTGGGCACCGCGTGCCGGCGGCGCACGAGGTCCTCGCGCAGGCCCTTGGCGCGGGCGGTCACCCGGTAGGGGGCGTCCATCTCCTCGATCAACGAGGCGCGCATCACCAGGAGGTACTGCGCATAGGTGACCGCGACCATGGTGATCACCGGGAGGACGAGGTGCTGGGCGACGTCCAGGACGTGTGCGAGCCCGGTGGAGCCGTCCCCGCTGTCGTAGCCACCGGGCGGCAGGATCTGCAGCCAGCCGGCGAAGACCAGCAGCAGGATCAGACCCAGCCAGAAGGTCGGCACCGACCACAGGATCAACGCGGTCGCGGTGTGGGTGCGGTCGAACCAGCTGCCACGCGCCCAGGCGGCCTTCTGCCCCACCCACAGGCCGAGGACGATCGCGACGAAGGCCGCGATGCTGGTGAGCAGGAGCGTCGGACCGAGGTGGTCCATGATCAGGTCGGACACCGGCCGCTTGTAGACGTAGGAGGTGCCGAGCTTGCCCTGCGGCAGGTCCTTCAGGTAGATCCAGAACTGCTGGAGCACCGACTTGTCGAGTCCCAGCTGGTGCTTCATGGCGGCCAGCTGCTCGGCGGACATGACCCGGCCGCGGGTCATGGTGCGCACCGGGTCGCCCGGCAGGATGCGGAAGGCGAAGAAGCCGAGCAGCACCACCATGACCATGCTGACGACGGCGCCACCGACCTTGCGCGCGGCGAACTGGCCGAACGACGACCCGACCCGTGCGTCCCGGTCGCCTTCGAGCGGTTCGACCGCGTCGACGGCGTCGGAGTCGATCAGGGTGTTGGACATGCGATCTCGTTCCTCGGGAGGCGCGGGCCAGGCCGCGGACACGCCGGCAGGCACGAGGCATCGGTCGCCCCGCGCCTGCTGGCGTCGGTCACTCGCGGTCGTCGGCGGGCTTCTTCTTCTTGCTGGCGAGGAAGCCGCCACCACCGAGCACCACGACCGCTGCGGCGATGATGCCCGCCCAGGCGCCGCCGCCCATGCCGCCACCGTCGTCGTTGCCGGCGCTGCCGGTGGGGTTGCTGGCGCTCTCGGCCTTCTTGACGTCCTGCGCGTTCGCGGGGTGGGCGCCCCAGACCGCCCAGTAGCCGGACTGCCCGGTGAGCATGCCGCCCTTCTTGGGCATCTTGATCATGCCGGCCACGTGGTCAGAGCGGTAGGCCTCGAGGCTGTCGCCGTACCAGAAGTCGATCGAGGGAGCCGCGTTGTAGTGCATCGCGAGCATCTTCTGCACGATCTGCTCACGCTTGCCCTGGTCGAGCTCGGCGTGCTGCTCCTCGTAGAGCTTGTCGAACTTCTTGTCGCACCAGAAGTCCATGCTGGTGCCGCCCTCGCCGTTCGGCTTGACCGGCAGCGCGCTGCAGGTGTTGATGCCGAGCTGGAAGTCGGGGTCGGACCCGAGGCTCCAGCCGGTGAAGTACATGTCGTAGTTGGCCTTCTGCAGGTCGACCGAGATCGCGTCACCGTCGGACATCTGCAGGTCGACCTTGATCCCGATCTTCTTCAGCCACGGCATGATGTAGTCGGCCATCTGCTTGTCGGTGGAGTCGGAGTTGTCCCCCAGCAGGCGCAGCACGATCGGCTTGCCGTCCTTGCCCAGCCGGATGCCGTCCGGGCCCTTCTTGTAGCCGGCCTGGTCGAGCGCGGCGTTTGCGGCGTCGGGCTCATAGGTCGCCAGCTTCGACTTGTCCGGGTGCCAGTGCCACTGCGGGAAGACGGCCGGCACGAACGAGGTGGCGAGCGTGCCGTGTCCCTGCAGCATCTTGTCCATCAGGGCCGGGATGTTGATCGCCTGCCGGATGGCGCGGCGGACCACCGGGTCCTTGAGGACCGGGTTGCCGTCACCCATCGGGGTGCCGTCCTTGGTGGTCGCCCCCGGGTTGAGTCCGAGGCCGGTGAAGCGACGGCCGCTACCGGAGTTGACCGTTACGCCCTTGGCATCCTTCAGCGCGTCGAACTGCGGCACCTCCAGGCCGCCGATCAGGTCGATGGTGCCGGCCTTGAGACCCTGCACCGCGGCGTCGCCGTTCTTGAAGTTGACATAGGTGACGCCGTCCATCTTCGGCTTGCCCCGCCAGAAGTTCGGGTTGGGCTTGAGCACCACCTGCTGGCTGGGCTTGTAGGACTCCAGCACATAGGGACCCGAACCCACGACGTCCTTGGAGTTGTCGAACTTGGCCGGGTTCTTCAGCTTGCTCCACACGTGCTTGGGCACGACCGGGATCTCGATGCCCGGGTTGACCGCTGTGCCCTCCTTCATCGTGATGACGAGGGTGTCCGGGTCCGGGGCCGAGACCTTGGCGAAGTTGGTCACCAGCGAGCCGTTGGCCTGCGACATGGCCTCGTTGGTCATCATCTGCGTGTAGGTCCACTGCGGGTCCGCAGAGGTGATCGGCTGGCCGTCGGACCACTTCATGCCCGGACGGATGTGGAAGGTCCAGGTCTTGCCGTCCTTGCTGGTGTCCCAGCTCTCCGCGAGGCCCGGGATCGGGGAGCCGTCCTTGGCGGAGTACTGCACGAGGTTCTCGTAGACCATCCGGTTGATGCCGGTTGGCGTGAGGTAGATCGAGACGAAGGGGTTGAAGGTGTCGATCGTCGAGCTGTAGGCGACCTTGAGGATGTGCTTGCCACCCTCGTCGACCGCCGACGCGGTGGAGGCGAGGGCCGGCACTCCCGCCAGGGCAAGGACCGCCGATGCGGTCGCCGTGGCGGCGATGGGACGGACACCTCGGTGGGCGGGGGACCTCATGTGCGTGCTCCTTCACAGGGTGGGGACCGGTCCGGAAGGAGGCGGATGCGGGCACCCCGACACTCCACGGCCGATTCGGACAACCAATCACCGTGCCGCCCAGATGTCAACGAGTTTCGATCAGTGGTTATCAAACGGCAATAACCTCCACGCGGTCGCCGCTCGCCGAGGTTGCGCACCACGGGCAGACTGTCCGCATGAAGATCGCGCTGTTCGTGACCTGCCTCGGCGACGTGCTGTTCCCCGACGTAGGCAAGGCGACCGTGCGGGTGCTCGAGCGGCTGGGGCACGAGGTCGTCTTCCCCACCGACCAGACCTGCTGCGGGCAGATGCACGTCAACACCGGCTACCAACAGGACGCGCTCGGACTGGTCCGTCACCACGTGGACGTCTTCGAGCAGGCGATCGCCGACGGCGTCGAGGCGATCGTGGCGCCGTCGGGATCGTGCGTGGGATCGGTGCGGCACCAGCACGCGGTGGTGGCCGAGCGGGCCGGTGACGAGCGGCTCGCGGCCCGCGCGCGGGCCGTGGCCGAGCGCACCCACGAGCTGTCCGAGCTGCTGGTCGACGTGCTCGGGGTGACCGACGTCGGCGCCGACTATCCCCACCGGGTCACCTACCACCCCACCTGCCACTCGCTGCGGATGCTCGGCGTGGGCGACAAGCCGCTGCAGCTGCTGCGGGCGGTCCGCGGCATCGACCTGGTCGAGCTGCCGGCCGCCGACCAGTGCTGCGGCTTCGGCGGGACCTTCGCGGTCAAGAACGCCGACACCTCCACGGCGATGCTCGCCGACAAGATGAGCAACGTGCTGGAGACCGACGCCGAGTTCGTCACCGCCGGTGACTCCTCCTGCCTGATGCACATCGGCGGCGGCCTCGGCCGCCTGCGCACCGGCGTCAAACCGGTGCACCTTGCCGAGATCCTGGCAACCACGGAGGCACGCATGGCGGGTGACGACGGGCGGCGAGAGCGGAGCGGAGCGACTCCGCCGCCGAGGAACGGCGAAGGAGGGCACGCATGAGCGGCGGAAGGGGACAGACGTTCCTGGGTATGCCGCGTGCCGGGCACCCCGGTCCGACGGCGGACACCGCGGTGGGCCACCTGCAGGGCGAACGGGACTTCCCCACCGCCGCGCGTGACGCACTGTCCGACAGCCAGCTGCGGCGCAACCTCGGCCACGCCACCGCCACGATCCGCGCCAAGCGTGCCTCGGTCGTCGGCGAGGTGCCCGACTGGGAGGCCCTGCGCGACGCCGGGAGCGCGATCAAGACCGACACGATGGCCCGGCTGCCCGAGCTGCTCGAGCAGCTCGAGACGGAGGTGACCGCGCGGGGCGGGATCGTGCACTGGGCCCGGGACGCCGCGGAGGCCAATGCGATCGTCACGCGGCTGGTGAAGCAGACCGGTGAGACCGAGGTGGTCAAGGTCAAGTCGATGGCGACGCAGGAGATCGGCCTGAACGAGGCCCTCGAAGACGCGGGCATCACGGCATACGAGACCGACCTGGCCGAGCTGATCGTGCAGCTCGGACACGACGCCCCGTCGCACATCCTCGTGCCAGCGATCCACCGCGGCCGCAGCGAGATCCGCGAGATCTTCCTGCGGGAGATGCCGAACGTCGACCCCGCCATCACCGACGACCCCCGGGCGCTCGCCGAGGCGGCGAGGGGCTACCTGCGCCGTCGCTTCCTGCGCGCCAAGGTCGCGATCAGCGGCGCCAACTTCGCGGTCGCCGACACCGGCACGCTGGTGGTGCTCGAGTCGGAGGGCAACGGGCGGATGTGCCTGACGCTGCCGGAGACCCTGATCACGGTGATGGGCATCGAGAAGCTCGTGCCCACCTGGCGCGACCTGGAGGTGTTCCTCCAGCTGCTGCCGAGGTCCTCGACCGGTGAACGGATGAATCCCTACACCTCCGCGTGGACCGGGGTGCACAGCACCGAGGGTGTGCCCGACGGTCCGCAGACCTTCCACCTGGTGCTGCTGGACAACGGCCGGACGGCGGCCCTTGCCGACGAGCTGGGTCGCACGGCGCTGCACTGCATCCGCTGCTCGGCGTGCCTCAACGTGTGCCCCGTCTACGAGCGCACCGGGGGGCACGCCTACGGCTCGGTCTACCCGGGACCGATCGGGGCGGTGCTCTCACCGCAGCTGACCGGCATCACCGGCGGCGACGAGCCGAACGACTCCCTGCCGTTCGCCTCCTCCCTGTGCGGTGCCTGCTACCAGGTCTGCCCGGTCAAGATCGACATCCCGTCGATCCTCGTCCAGCTGCGCGCCGAGCACGTGGAGGCCCGCAAGGCCCGCAGCAAGGTACCCACCGCGGAGGCGGTCGCCATGGCGGCGGCGGCGTGGACCATGGGCGACGAGGGGCGGTTCGCCAAGGCGGGCAGGGCCGCCCGGATGGGCAGTCCCATGATCCGGCGGGGCAGGGTCCGGGTGCCGCTTCCACCACCGCTGTCCGGCTGGACCGCGTCTCGCGACGTGCCCTCGCCACCACCGGAGACGTTCCGTGAGTGGTGGGCGCACCGCGACCAGAGCGACGCGAGCGAGGCCCGGGCGTGAGCGCCCGCGACGAGGTGCTGCGGCGGGTCCGGGAGGCGGTCGGGTCGACCGGCGGGACGACGCCGCCCCCTCGTGCCTACCGGACCAGCGGCGACCTGCCCGCCGGCAGCTCGGAGCTCGACGACCTGCTGGTCGAGCGGATCGAGGACTACCGCGCGACGGTGCAACGCACCGGCGGCAGCGACGAGGAGATCGTGGTGGCAGTCCGGTCCGTCCTCGGCTCGTTGGGTGTGACGTCCGTCGTCTGCCCACCGGCCGTCGCGGCCCACTTCCTGGCTCCGAACGGTGACCAGGAGAGTGGGATCGATTCGCGGGCGGAGAACGCCGGACCGGTGCGCATCGTGGCCGACGACGGCAGCCTCGACGCCGACACCCTCGACGGGATCGACGCGGTCGTGACCGGTTCCGCGGTCGCCATCGCCGAGACCGGCACGATCGTGCTCGACGGCGGCCCCACGTGCGGTCGGCGCGCGATCACGCTGGTGCCCGACATCCACGTGTGCGTGGTGCGGCCCGACCAGGTGGTCCAGACGGTGCCCGAGGCGCTCGCGCGGCTCGACCCGGCGCGGCCGCTGACCTTCATCAGCGGACCGAGCGCGACCAGTGACATCGAGCTGAGCCGCGTCGAGGGTGTCCACGGTCCCCGCACGCTGGTGGTCATCCTCGCCCGCAGCTGACCCGGCCCGGCACGCGATCACGGCGTTCTCCGGACGAGCTGGCCGCTGCGGGGCACCCTCGGGGTGCAGGCGGTGGACCAGCGTCCTGCCGCCGTCGTCGAGATCGCCTCGGCGTCCGACGCGCAGTCGGCCGTACGCACCGCCACCGGCCTGGGTCACGCCGTTTCCGCACAGTTCAGCGGCCACGCCGCGACACGGGCTCTCGACGACACCGTGGTGGAGCGCACGGCGCGACTGGGCCAGGTGGAGGTGGACACCGCTGCCCGCATGGCGCGCATCGGCGCCGGGGTCTCGTGGGCCCAGTTGCTCGTCGACCGGTTCGTGGCGGCGGCAGGCGCGCCCGGCCAGCAGTCGATCCTGATGGCGCAGGTGCGCCACCTCGGCGGGGCCTTCGCCTTGCCGAGTCATCGCCCGACAGCCTCCGGGCCGATCGACGACCCGTTCCTGCTGTTCGTCGTCGCCCTCGCGTTCGGGCCGCCGATGACCGACCGCTTCGGCGAGCTCTCCTCAGCACTCGGACCCGAGCTGACCGGCCGCACGGCGTTCACCATGCTCTCCGCCGACGACCCGGTCCAGCGCGCCTTCACGGCACCCGAGCTCGAGGCCCTGCGTGCGACCAAGCAGCGGGTGGACCCGCGACGCCTGGCCGCGGGTCACGCGCCCGTCAACGCCGGCGTTGGCACCGCCCGCACCAGTAGAGCGTGCGACCCGCCGCAGCGACCGACCGCACCCAAGAGCCGCACACCCGGCACGGTTCGCCGGCACGCTGGTAGAGGTAGAACCGGCGCTCGTAGCGGTCACCCAGCCGCTCGCCGGTCAGGGTGGGCGTATGGCGGGCCGCCGCACCGCTGGCCACCTCCCCCAGCGCCTCGGTCACCTGGTCGTCCATGGTGAGGATCTGGTTGTAGGCCACACCGATCCGCATCAGCTGGGACAGGTCGTCCCAGAGTTTCTGCCAGGTCGTGCGACGCACCTCCTGACCGGGACGAAAGGGGTTGACGCGCTGGCGGAACAGCACCTCGCAGCGGTAGACGTTGCCGACACCGGCGATCACGGCCTGGTCCATGAGCAGCTCACCGATGGGCCTGCGACTGTTCGAGATCCGCGACCACCCCAGTTCCGGATCGGCATCACCGCGAAGCGGATCCGGGCCCAGTCGCGCCTCGACGGCGTGCACCTCCGCGGGCGTGATGACGGCGCACAGGTTGGGGCCACGCAGGTCGGCGACGTGCCCGTCACCCGCCAGCCGCAGGCGAACCTGGCCGGTCACCGGCAGGTGGGCGGCCGGCATACCGACGAGCTCCGCTGGCAGCGGGACCACGGGGAAGGTGCCGATCAGCCCCAGGTGCACGTGCAGCCAGACCTCACCGTCGAACTCGACGAACAGGTGCTTGCCCCAGGCCGACGAGCCCACGAGGACGGTGCCGTCGAGCCGGGACGCCCCCGCCGCGAACCGGCCCTGCGGACTGGTCGCCGCGACCGGGGAGCCCGCGAAGGCGCGGTCCAACCGGCCCGCCAGCGCGTGGAGGGTGTGTCCTTCGGGCATCGCTCAGCTCGCGGCCTTCTTGCGCGCCGTCTTCTCCGTCTTCGCGGACTTCTTCGCGGTCCTCTTGGCCGGCCTCTTCTCCGACGTGTCCGCCTTCTTGTCGGCGCGCTTCGTGGTCTTCTTCTCGGTCTTCCCGGCCGACTTCTTCGCGCTGCCCTTGCCCGACGGCTCCTGGTCCGAGCCCCCGTCGCCGGTCGGCTCACCCCGAGCCGCCTTGGCCCGGTCGACGCTGCGCTGCAGGGCCGCGAGCAGGTCGACGACCTCGCCGCCGCCCTCGTCCTCGGCCTGCGGCGGCGCCTTGACCTCGCCGCCCTCCAGCTTGGCCTTGACCACGGCCTCGACCGCCGCTTCGTACTCGTCCTCGAACTCGTCGGGCTCGTAGTCGCCCGCGAGCGAGTCGACGAGCATCCGCGCCATCTTGAGCTCCTGCGGCTTGGCGGCGTTGTCGGTCCCGTCGAGGCCGGCAAAATCCGGCTCCCGGATCTCGTCCGGCCACAGCATGGTCTGCAGCACGATGACGTCGTCGCGGACCCGAAGCACCGCGATCGTGGTGCGGGTGCGCAGCGACACCGTCACGACCGCCATCCGGTCGGCCTCCTTGAGCGCCTCCCGCAGCAGCGCATACGGTTTCGCAGCGGCCTTGTCAGGCTCGAGGTAGTAGGACTTGTCGAGCAGCATCGGGTCGATCTGGTCGACCGGCACGAACTTCTCGACCGCGATCTCGCGGCTGCTGTTGATCGGCAGCTCGGACAGGTCCTCATCGGTGAGCACGACCATCTGGCCGTCCTCGGTCTCGTAGCCCTTGGCGATGTCGTCGTAGGAGACCTTCTCGCCGTCGATGCTGCAGACCCGCTGGTAGCGGATGCGGCCGCCGTCCTCGCGGTGCACCTGCCGGAACTGCACGTCGTGGTTCTCCGTGGCGGAGTACAACTTCACCGGCACGTTGACCAGCCCGAAGGACACCGCGCCCTTCCAGATCGCGCGCACTGTGAGCCACCCACTCTCGTCGAGGTCCTGACCGGGCCCATTCTGGCAGGGGTTCGCGGCCTGTGCCCATTGTCGGTCAGGATGGGGCCATGCGCCCCATGCTCGCCACCCCGGGAACCACCGTTCCCACCGGTTCGCAGTGGGCACACGAGATCAAGTGGGACGGGATGCGGGTCCTCGCCGACGTGCGCGAGGGCACGGTGCGGTTGTTCGCCCGCAGCGAGAACGACGTGACCGTGAGCTTTCCCGAGCTGCGCTCGCTAGGCTCGGTGGCCGACGACCTGCTGCTCGACGGCGAGGTCGTGGCCTTCCGCGCCGGCACACCGTCCTTCGAGGCCCTGGCCGAACGCATGCACGTGCAGGACGGCCGCAAGGCGGCGCGCCTGGCGTCGACGACCCCGGTCACCTACGTGGCCTTCGACCTGCTCCGGCTGCACGGCGAGGACCTCACCGGCAGGCCGCTGGCCGAGCGCAGGGCGATGCTCGAGCGCCTCGAGCTGGCCGGCGGATCCGTCCAGGTGCCACCGATCTACGACGACGGCAGGGCCCTGGCCGAGGCCACACGCGAGCAGGGACTCGAAGGCGTCGTGAGCAAGAGGCTGGACTCCCCCTACCGCCCGGGCCGGCGCAGCCAGGACTGGCTGAAGTTTCCCCACCGACCGACGATCTCGTGCGTCGTGGGCGGATGGCGGCCCGAGACCGGGAGCATGGGGCGGCTCGGCTCGATCCTCGTGGGGGTCCCGGGTCAGGCAGGGCTGCTCTACCGCGGACGATCCGGCGCAGGGCTGGCGGGCAGGGCGGGCGGGCGGTTGCTGGAGCTGCTGCGCCCGCTCGAGACCGACGAGTCACCGTTCGTCGACGAGGTGCCCCGCGTCGATGCGCTGGGCGCGACCTGGCTGCGTCCCGAGCTCGTCGTGGACCTGGCCGCGCTGCGCGTGACCACAGCCGGTCGTTTGCGCCAGCCGGCCTACCGCGGGGTGCGCAGTGACCTCAGGCCTAGCGACCTGGCCACCTCCACCAATACCCCCACCGACTCACGAAGGAGCTGAGCCGTGGCGGCAGCGAGCGAGACCATGACGGTGGAGGTCGAAGGGCGGCGGCTCAAGGTCAGCAACCTCGACAAGGTGCTCTACCCGGCCACCGAGACCACCAAGGGCGAGGTCCTGCACTACTACGCCCAGGTCGCCTCGACCCTGCTCCCCCACCTGGCCGACCGGCCGGTCACCCGCATCCGCTGGCCGAACGGCGTGGAGGGACAGTCCTTCTTCGAGAAGAACCTTCCCTCCGGCGCACCCGGCTGGCTGCCGGCGGTCACCATCGACGCGCCGGGTTCACGCAGCGGCAACGACGAGGTCACCTATCCGCTCGTCGGCGACGTCGCGACGCTGACCTACCTGGCCAACCTCGCGTCACTCGAGCTGCACGTGCCGCAGTGGCGGATCGGCGGAGGCGATGAGGGCGGTGAGGGCCATGAGCTGTTGCCCCCGGACCGGCTGGTCATCGACCTCGACCCCGGGCCGCCCGCCGGGCTGCACGAGTGCGCCCGCGTGGCGCTTCTCGTCCGTGACCGGCTCGCCGAGCTCGGTATGACGTGCGCGCCGGTCACGAGCGGCAGCAAGGGGATGCAGCTCTACGCGACGCTCGACGGCAGCCGCGACTCCGACACCGTGCGCGACCTCGCCAAGGAGATCGCGCAGGAGCTGACCAAGGCCGAGCCGGACCTGGTGCTGTGGAAGATGACCAGGTCGATGCGGCCGGGCAAGGTGCTGCTCGACTGGAGCCAGAACGTCGCCGCGAAGACGACCATCTCGCCCTACTCGCTGCGCGGCCGGACCGCCCCCTTCGTCGCCGCGCCGAGGACGTGGGAGGAGATCGAGCACGGGGCAGAGCACGAGGACGCCCTGCGTCAGCTGCAGATGTCCGAGGTGCTCGAACGGATCGATTCCGAGGGCGACCTGTTCACCCTCCAGCTGGGCTGATCCCTTGCCGCGCTCCTCCGCGGCGCCATTTGCCGCGGAGGAGGGAAGTGATTTCAGTTGGCCTTGTCGTAGGCCTCGAGGAGTTCGGCGGAGACGCGTCCACGGTCACTCACCTTGAATCCATTCTTGCGGCCCCATTTGCGCACGTCGTTCAGGTCATCACGGCGCGATCCCGAGCTGCCGCGGCGACCGCTGCTCTTGCGTCCGCCCGCACGGCGCGCGTGACCGACCCAAGTGGCGAAATCCTTGCGGAGCTTGCCGGCATTTGCTTCTGAGAGATCAATCTCGTAATGCACCCCGTCGAGACTGAAACTCACGGTTTCAGTGGCATCCCCGCCGTCGATGTCATCGACGAGCAGGACTTGCACGCGCTGGGCCATGAATGTCTCCAAACGTCAAAGTAAAGGAAATTCGACTCTTCCGTGATGGAGACTAACGGACAACGACGCCCTATTGCGAGTTTGTGGAATTCCCGCCCTCGGAGGAATGCAGCCGGTCCTGCTCGGCTTCCCATTGTGCGTGGGCCAGACGTTCTCGCCGGTCGCCCTCGAGAATGTGCTTCATGATGTACCAGAAGAGGTACAAGATCCCGACCGAGGGGATCAAGGTGATGATGGCCGGCCAGACCTGGTCCATGGCTGTTCCTCCTGGTCTTGGTGCCGGGTCGCTTCGTCGGGCGTCGAGAGCGCCGGTCGGCGCCTCGTGCCCGTCCGACCAAGGATAACCGCGCTCCCGGAGCCGTCCCACCGGCGATCAGAAGAGCAGGTCTCCCCGGACCCGGCGCTCGTGGTCGAGGAGGTACTGCTTGCGTTCGAGGCCGCCGCCGTAGCCGGTCAGGCTGCCGTCCGCTCCGATCACCCGGTGGCAGGGCACGACGATGCTGATCGGGTTGTGTCCGTTGGCCAGTCCCACGGCGCGAGAGGCGCCCGGCGTGCCCAGCGACGTGGCGATCTGGCCGTAGGAGCGGGTCTCGCCGTAGGGGATCTGGCGCAGCGCCTCCCAGACCCGCTGCTGGAAGGCGGTGCCCTCGGGCGCCAACGGCAGGTCGAACTCGGTGAGCTCCCCCGCGAAGTAGGCCTGCAGCTGCTCGGCGGCCGCGCCGAACACCGCGTCGTGGCGCCGGCCCCGGTCGGGGTTGCGGGGGCCGTGCCGGTTCACCTCCATCAGCAGCGCGGTCAGCGCGCCGTCCTCGGCGACGAGGGTGAGCGGCCCGATCGGGCTGTCGAGGACCGTGTGGGCACGCTCGCCGGCCGGGCTGGTCGTCGGTCCCGCGGGAGGCGTCTGCGTTGTCCGTGTCGTGCCTGTCATGTGTGTCATGTGTCTGTCCTCGGGTTCATCGTGCTCGTCTCCGGACGGGGTCGGGCGGGTCGCTGGCGGGGATACCGGTCACGCGGCCGAGTCGCTCGGCAGCCGGTTGATGGCGTGGTCACCCGCGGCCCAGAGGTACTGCACGGCATACGCGCGCCACGGTCGCCAGTCTCCGGCGCGCGCCGCGAGGGCTCGGGCGTTGTCCGGCAGGCCCAGCGTCCGGGCGGCGCTTCGCACACCGAGGTCGCTGGCCAGGAACGCGTCCGGATCACCCAGACAGCGCATCGCGATCGTCTCGATGGTCCACGGTCCCACTCCCGGCAACGCCGCCAGGACGGTGCGGGCCGCATCCCAGTCGCTGCCGATGTCGAGGACCAACCGTCCCTGCGCCAGCGCCCCGACGAGGCCGGTGAGGGTGCGGCGCCGAGCCTGGGGCATCGCCAGCGCCTCCGGGTCGAGGCCGAGCAGGTCCTGCACCGCGGGGAAGAGGTGGGTGAGCCCGCCACCGGGGTCCTCGACGCACTGCCCGTGGGCGATCGTGAGCCGGGCCGCCAGCGTCCTGGCAGCGGCGGTGGAGACCTGCTGGCCCAACACGGCGCGCACGGCCATCTCGTCGGGGTCGACGGTGTGCGGCACGCGGCGCCCCGGCGTTCTGCGCACCAGGGGACGCAGCAGCAGATCACCCGACAGGGCCTCGTCGACGGCCATCGGGTCTGCATCGAGGTCGAGGAGCCACCGGCACCGGCTCGTCGCGATGCCGAGGTCGCGCAGATCGGTGAGCCACAGCCGGCATGCGACGTGGTCACTCTCCGGTCGCAGGGCGACCACGCCCGGGCCGTGCGGCAGCCGGAGCGTGCGCCGGTAGGCCCCGTCGCGCCACTCCTCGACGCCGGGCACCGCCGTCGCGGCGAGGTGGCCGAAGACGTTCGACGGTGTGAAGGGCTGGCGGTAGGGAAGCCGCAGGCGGACCTCCCCGGGCGCCGCAGCCACGGCCCGGCGCCGGCGGGACCGCAGCTGCGTCGGGGTGAGGGCGAAGACCTCCCGGACGGTGGTGTTGAAGGCACGGATGCTCGAGAAGCCTGCGGCGTAGGCCACCTGCGTCATCGGCAGCGCGGTGGTCTCGATGAGCAGCCTCGCCGTCTGGGCGCGCCCCGCTCGTGCGAGGGCCAGGGGACCGGCCCCGAGCTCGGCCCGCAACTGACGCTCGAGCTGGCGCACGCTGTATCCGAGCCGTGCGGCGAGGCCGCTCACGCCCTCCCGGTCGACCACCCCGTCAGCGATGAGCCGCATCGCGCGGGCCACCACGTCGGCCCGCACGTTCCACTCCGGGGATCCGGGGCTGGCGTCGGGTCGGCAGCGTTTGCAGGCGCGGAAGCCCGCCTGCTGCGCGGCGGCGGCGCTCGCGTAGAACCGCATGTTCTCGGGTTTGGGCGGGCGCACCGGACAGCTCGGCCGGCAGTAGATCCCCGTCGTCAGGACGGCGGTGATGAACCAGCCGTCGAACCGCGCATCGTGGGACGCCACGGCGCGCAGGCAGCTGTCTCGGTCCTCGTGCATGCCGCAAGCATGTCCTCCGGGCAGCTCGAGGTCTAGCCGAAATACGACACGGACGAGCTGTGTGCCCCGGCCATTCCGCGCGCCTTCCCGAGGCAACACCGGGGATGCTCGCCCCACCTGCAGCAGGGTGCACTCGCGCTACGGGTGTCCTGTCGAAGGCTGGGGCACCAGGTCGAGGGCGATGTCGAGGATCCGGGAGGAGTGGGTCAGCCCCCCGACGCTGAGGTAGTCGACGCCGGTCAACGCGTAGTCGCGGGCCACGCCGAGCGTCAGGCCGCCGGTGGCCTCCAGCTCCACCCGCTCGCCCGTGTTCCGGACGGACTCCACCGTGGTGCGCAGCAGGTCCACGGACATGTTGTCGCACAACAGGAACCGGGCTCCCGCGGCCACCGCCTCGAGCGCCTCCGCGGTCGTGGTCACCTCCACCTGGACATCGACGTGTGGGTATGCCGTCCGCACCAGGTCGAAGGCCGCCGACACCGAGCCGGCGGCCAGCTTGTGGTTGTCCTTGATCATCGCGACGTCGAACAGGCCCATTCGCTTGTTGGTGCCGCCACCGCACAGCACGGCATACTTCTCCAGCGCCCGCAGCCCGGGAGTCGTCTTGCGGGTGTCCAGGACGCGCGCGCCGGTGCCCTCGAGCGCATCCGCCCAGAGCCGGGTGTGGGTCGCCACGCCGGAGAGGCGACTGAGCAGGTTGAGGAGGGTGCGCTCGCCGACGAGGGTCGCCTGGGTCGAACCGCGGAGGACGGCGATCACGTCATCCCGTGCCACCGGGTCGCCGTCCTGCCGCACCACCTCGGCGTCGACTCCACTCAGTCCCAGCCGTTCGCAGACCGCGTGAAAAACCATGGAGATCAACGGGGTTCCCGCTATGACGCCTTCTGCGCGGGCCACGACGTGAGCCGCCGAAACCTGCTCGGTCGGGATGGTGGCACTGCTCGTCACATCGACACCCGGGTGGCCGCCCAGGTCCTCGGTGAGGGCAGTGTCAACCACGAGTCCAGCGGCCTGCTCGGGGAACTCGGTCATGTCAGCTCTTGGGCGGGAACGGGGTGGTATGCCGTCGAGAGCAGGCCGTCCTCGCCACGGACAGCGGTGGTGTGTCCGCGCCAGTGGGCATCGTCCGGATGCGGGTGATCGGAACGGACATGCCCGCCGCGGGTCTCCTCACGCAGGGCGGCGACATGCGTGAGGACCTGGGCGAGGTGCAGCAGGTTGGTGGTCTCCCACGCCTCCGGGCCGGGCAGCGTCTGGGCCGCTTCTGCCTCCGCGATCGCCGCGAGCTCCTTCTCCGCCCGCGACATGGTGCCGGCCGAGCGCACCGCACCGGTGCCGGTGGTCATGGTCCGCTGGATCGCGGTGCGTTCGCGTGGCGACACCAGGGCAGGCCCTCCCGGACGGGTCGCCGGCCCGGTCGCCGCCGCGGGCGGCAGCTCACCGGCCGCGAGGCGGGCGCTCACGTCGTCGGCGAGGCGGTGGGCGAACACGAGGCCCTCCAGGAGCGAGTTGGAGGCCAGCCGGTTGGCCCCGTGGACCCCGGTGCACGACACCTCGCCCGCGGCGTAGAGGCCATCGAGCGAGGTGCGTCCCCGTAGATCTGTCCGCACGCCACCACTCGCGTAGTGCTGGGCCGGCGCGACGGGCAGCAGCTCCGTCGCGGGGTCGAAACCGAGCTCCCGGCATCGCGCGACGATCGACGGGAATCGGCGCTCGAGGAACTCGCGGCCGAGGTGTCTGGCGTCGAGGAAGACGTGGTCGGCGCCGGTCTGCGCCATCCGGTCGACGATGGCGCGCGCCACCACGTCGCGCGGCGCCAGCTCCGCGAGCTCGTGCAGTCCCTGCATGAACCGCACGCCCTCGGCGTCGACGAGGATGGCCCCCTCGCCGCGCACCGCCTCTGAGATCAGCGGCTGCTGGCCTCGCGAACCCTCCCCCAGCCAGAGGACCGTCGGGTGGAACTGCACGAACTCGAGGTCGGTGACCACGGCACCGGCCCGCAGCGCCGCCGCGACGCCGTCACCGGTCGCCACCGAGGGGTTGGTGGTGGACGAGTAGACCTGTCCGATGCCTCCGGTGGCGAGCACCACGGCCCGGGCGTAGGCGGCACCGACGCCGTCGACCTCCCCCTCGCCGATGACGTGCAGCGTCACCCCGCACACGCGCGGGTCGGTGTCGCCGCCGCGCAGCAGGTCGACCACGAGGGCGTGCTCGAGCAGCTCGATGCCCGGGTCGTCGATGACGGCGTCGAGCGCCGCGATGAGCGCGCGCGAGATCTCCTTGCCCGTGGCGTCTCCTCCGGCATGGGCGATCCGGTCGCGGTGGTGCCCGCCCTCGCGGGTCAGCGAGATCTGGCCGTCCGGCCCACGGTCGAACTCGGTGCCGAGCGCGACCAGCTCGCGCACCCGCACCGGCCCCTCGGAGACCAGCGCCTCGACCGCCGCCACGTCACAGATGCCCACCCCGGCGACGAGGGTGTCGTGCAGGTGTTCGGCCGGGGAGTCGGCCGGGTCGAGGGCGGCGGCGATGCCGCCCTGGGCCCACCGGGTCGAGCCTTCCGACAGCACGGTCTTGGTGACGAGCAGCACCCGGTCGACCCGCTGCCGCAGCCGCAGCGCCGCGGTGAGCCCGGCGATGCCCGATCCGACCACGATGACGTCGGCGGTCGTCGTCCAGCCCGGCTCGGGGGACACCAGCCGGTCCGGAAGGTAGGGCGTCATGCACCGCCCCCGGTGACGTCCCCGGTCCCGGAGAAGATTTCGCGCGCCCCGCCGCCCGGGCCCACCGCGACCGGCAGGTTGTCGATCAGGCGCGTGGTGCCGACCCGGCCGGCGACCGCGAGCAGGGCCTCGCCGCGATACCACTCCGGCACGTCCTCGAGCGTGCTCGGGTGCACGAGGACGAGGTAGTCGACCAGGGCGAGGGGCTCACGCACCAGCACCTCCCGGGCGGCCCGGCGGATCGCCGACGGCCCCTCGGAGGCGGCGTCAGCACCGGCATACAGGGCCTTGGACAGGCACAGCGCGACCTGCCGGTCGGACGTGGTGAGGTAGGTGTTGCGGCTGCTCATGGCCAGGCCGTCGGGCTCGCGGACCGTGGGGACGGAGACGATCTGGACGGGGAAGTCGAGGTCGCGTGCCATCCGCCGGATGAGCAGCAGCTGTTGGGCGTCCTTCTGCCCGTAGTAGGCGCTGTCGGCACGGGTGAGGTGCAACAGCTTGCCGACGACCGTCAGCACGCCGTCGAAGTGCCCCGGTCGCGACTGCCCCTCCAGGACTGCGCCCAGCGGACCCGCCGAGACGCGGACGCCGGGGTCCCCGTCGGGATACATCACGTCGGGGGTCGGCAGGAAGACGAGGTCGACCCCCTCACGGGAGCAGATGGCGAGGTCGTCGTCGACGGTGCGCGGGTAGCGCGACAGGTCCTCGCCGGCGCCGAACTGCAGGGGGTTGAGGAAGATCGTCACGACGACGTGGGCCGCCCGCTCCCGGGCACGGCGGATCAGCGTCGCGTGTCCCTCGTGGAGGGCGCCCATGGTCATCACGACGGCGACGTGCCCGTCGCTCAGCTCTGCCCGTGCCTGCGCGAGCTCGTGCCTGGTATGGGCGACGCGGGGCGCTCGTGAGGTGCCTGGTGCTGGTGTGGTCACGGTCGCTCCTCGGGAGTGGCGAGGACGTCGAGCAACGGCTGCGCCCGCGTGGCCGTGAGCCGGCCGCTCGCGAGGGCCCGTTCGGTGGTGGCCCGGGCCAGAGCGAGGTACGTCGGTCGGACGTCGGGCGTCTCGTCGATCAGCTCGTGCAGGTGGGCCGCGACGGTACCGGCATCCCCGCGCGCCACCGGCCCGGTGAGGGCCAGGTCTCCCGAGCTGAGCGCACCCTCCAGGGCAGCCTGGAGAAGCGGCGCGATCACCCGCCTCGGGTCCTCGACCCCGGCCGACTCCAGCACCTGCATCGCCTGCGCCACGAGGGTGACCAGGTGGTTGGAGCCGTGCGAGAGGGCAGCGTGGTAGCGAGGGCGGTCCTCCTCCGCCACCCACACCGGCTCGCCGCCCATCTCGACGACGAGGGCCTCGGCCACCAGCCGCAGGGGCTCCGGCGCGGTGACTCCGAAACAGCAGTCGACCAGCCGGTCCAGGTCCATCGCGGTGCCGGTGAACGTCATCGCCGGGTGCAGCGCCAGCCCCAGCACGTGCTGGGGCAGCGCCGGTTCGAAGACCGATACGCCGTGCCGTCCCGAGGTGTGCACGGCCAGCTGGCCGGCCTGCCACCTGCTCGTCGCGGACAGTCCCCGCACCAGGTCCACGAGGTCGTCGTCGGGCACCGTGAGCAGGACCAGCTCCGAACGGGCGACCACCTCCTCGACCGGCAGCAGCGGCACGTCCGGCAACAACCTCCCGGCACGCTGACGCGAGTCCTCGCTCACCCCGGAGGCGGCGACGAGGCGATGACCGGCCCGGCGCAGCGCGGCCCCCAGGACCGCACCGACCCGGCCGGCTCCGACGATGCCCACCTCGAGGCGGGCGGGGCGGTCCGGCGGTGACGTCACGACCGAAACGCTAGCGCGCCGGACCGGGCCCTACCGTGTCGGTCATGACGTGGGTCCCGTGGCAGCAGGCGTGGCAGGAGGCGCTGTATGGCGGGTGGGGCTTCTATCGCGCGGACCGCGGGCCCGGGGGGCACTTCACCACCTCGACGCAGGGCGCGCCCGGTCTCGGCGAGACCTTCGCGGAGGCTCTCGTCGCGCTGGCCCGTCACGCCTCGTTGACGTCCTTCGTGGACATCGGTGCCGGGCGCGGTGAGCTGCTCGAGCAGGTCCACCGGATCGCCCCCGATCTGTCCTGCCTCGGGGTCGACGTCTCTGACCGACCCTCGGTGCCGGAGCCGGTCGGCTGGCTCACCTCGCACGGGGGCCCGGATCTGCCGGACCGGTTGACCGGGCTCACGGGCGTCCTCGTCGTGGCCAACGAGTGGCTCGACGTGGTGCCGTGCACCGTCGCCGAGCTGGACGAGGACCTGGTGCCGCGGACGGTCCTGGTCGACCCCTGCACCGGCGCGGAACGACTTGGCGAGACGCTCTCGGACGCCGAGCTCGACTGGTGTCGAGGCGAAGCACAAAATTGGCCGATGCAGGGCGCCCAGCCAGGAGACCGGGTGGAGGTCGGGCTGGCGCGCGACCGCGCCTGGTCGGACCTGGTCTCCCGCGTCGACCACGGCCTGGCCGTGGCCATCGACTACGGGCACCTGCGGACGTCGCGGCCGGCCGGCGGGTCGCTCACCGGCTTCCGGCGCGGGAGCAGTTGCGCGCCGATCGCCGACGGCAGCTGCGACCTGACGGCGCACGTCGCCGTCGACTCGCTGGCGCACACCGAGCTGGTGACCCAGCGGGAGGCGTTGCGGCGCTTGGGAATCGCTGGCTCGCTCCCTGACCGCGAGCTCGCCGCCAAGGACCCCGCCGCCTACCTGGCCGCCCTCACCCGCTCGAGCGCTGCCACGGCGCTGCTGGCCCCCGAGGGGCTGGGCGGATTCTGGTGGGTGGTCGTGAATCGGGGGGCGGACGGCATACCGTGAGGGTCGCGACTCGGCCTGTTCTGGCTGGCTACGCCACACCCGGAGCAGGCACCTTGCGCGGCCGGCCACGGGCCCGCTTGTGCGCGAGGATCCTGCCCCGGACCAAGAGCTCGCCTCCCCAGACGCCCCAGGGTTCACCTCGTTCCATGGCTGCGCCCAGGCACTCCGCCCTGACGGGACACGAGCGGCACAACGCCTTCGCCCGCTCGATGTGACGCGGGTGCTCGGCAAACCACAGCTCGGGATCCTCCTGTCGGCAAGGGATCTCGGCTCCCGATGCCGACACCCGCTCGAGTCGTCGATCAGACCTGGTGGGTCCCACAGGTGACACCTCCCCCGAGCGGCGGTCTCACCGGCTGGCGGTCGTGCCGAGCGAGCCCAGGTCGGGCGCGTCCGCCATGGCGGGGTTGTCGATCCAGTTGGTCACGCCCGACCCGCGGATCAGGAAGAACTTGGTGGCCGTGAGCGGGACGTAGGCGCCGTCCTTGGCCAGCATCTCGTCGATGTCGCCCCAGGCGGCGTTCTGCTTGTCCGGGTCGGTGAGCTGGTAGGCCGCATCGATCGCCTTGTTGACCTTGTCGCTCCGGTAACGGCCGTAGTCCTGGCCGTTGGTGCCCTTGGCGAGGTTGACGCGTGAGTCCCACAGCGGCGCGATCACCGTCGAGGCCCCTGGCCAGTCGGCACCCCACGCTCCCCACGCCACGTCCCAGGTGGACTGCTTCGCCGGGTTCTGCACGATCGTGTAGAAGTTCTGGGTCTCCGGCTGCAGGCTCACCTTGAAGCCCGCCTTCTCCCAGCCCTCCTTCAGCGCCGCGGCCGCCTTGTCGGAGGTCGGGGTGCCACCGCTGTAGATGTAGTTGATCTTGACCGGCGTCGAGACGCCTGCCTCCTTCAACAGCTGCTTGGCCTTGGCCGGGTCGCCCTGCGGCGGTGCGTCGAAGACGTCGAACTTCTTGTAGCCGGGGGTGTTGGGATTGATGATCCCCGTGGCAGGTGTGCCGAAGGTCGGTCCGCCGTTCGCGGTGATGTAGGCGCTCTTGTCGGTGGACAGCGCCAGTGCCTCGCGGACCTTCGGGTTCTGCATCGTCTTGCTGGCGAAGTTCGGCACCAGGTAGTAGACGTAGGGAGACACGGGGTTGGTGGCCCGCTCCTTGGCCTTGGGGTTGCCGATCACCTGCGGTTGCAGGGATGGCGGCACGGACCGGTCGGACACGGCGTACTTGTCATTGCCGTTGTCGGCGATCAGCCGCTGGGCGATGATCTCGTT
>NZ_SWMA01000107.1:0-623 GCF_005222685.1 Segeticoccus rhizosphaerae | reverse complement strand
TGAGCACGCCGCCATCGACAGCGGCGAGTAGGGCACCGAGGACCCCCTCAAAGCCCACCACCCCGCGGGGCTCTGTCGCGCAGCCCATCCTCGACGCCACCGGGCCACCTACGGAACTTGATCAGACTGACCATCCGCGACCTACTCATCCTGCTCGCCTGCACGGAAGACGAGACGCGGGTCTTACCCTCTGACCCCGTCGAAACCCGCGCCACACACCAAATCCTGCGTCACCAACACGAGATCGTCACCGAACTCCAACGCCGCGACGTCACCGAGCAACCGGCGCAATGACACGCCGCAACACGCCCCCTACAGAACGCGAGCGCGTCACTCTCAAGGGGTGCCAGAGAGCCGACTCATAGACAATCGACGGGAATGATAACCGAGGACCGCAAGCTCAACCGTCACCGGCGACGAGACGGCCGCCGAGGTGCTCGATCGACAGATCACGGTTGACCGTCCCGAGGGGTGCTCTATACGGAACACCCAAACGACGACCGCGACCGGTGGCCGATCGGCGATAGGGACGGCGGGACGAGTTATCCGCGGCGGATGACGGCGCGGGCGGTGGTCGCTGTCGCAAAGTCGGTTCCCGTGACGTTCCAGCCGGTGCGTGCTGC
>NZ_SWMA01000106.1:0-733 GCF_005222685.1 Segeticoccus rhizosphaerae | reverse complement strand
TGGCGGCGGTGCAGGTGGTGCGGATCGCGCAGTTCGCCGCGCGCGGCCGGGTCCGCGACGCCGGGTCGGGGGCGTGGGTGGAGCGAGACTTCGGGGTCGGGCACACCGAGGAGTTCGCCGGCACCGAGGTCGGCCCGCTGCTGGGCCTGTCGCCGGGGTCGGCGGACCGGCGGATCGAGGTCGCCGCCGTCCTGGCCCGTAAGCTGCCGGGCACGCTGGCGGCGATGGCCGCCGGGCGGCTGGACCTGTGGCGGGCCGGCGTGATCGCCGAGGAGCTGCGCGACACCGCACCACAGGCCTGCGCGGCGGTGGAGGAGCTGATCTTCCCCGAGGTGTGCGGGGACCCGCCGCGGGCGGCCCGGGCCCGGGTCCGCCGGGCCCTGCTGCGGGTGGATCCGGACGGGCTGCGGAACAAGGCCGCCAAGACACGGCTGGAGCGGGGGGTGCGGCAGTGGGCCTCCGACCTGCCGGGGATGACCGAGTGGGCGGTCACCCTGCCCGCCGCCGACGCCGCGACGTGCTGGGCCGCGATCGACGCGCTGGCCCACCGCCGGCACGCCGACAGCGGCCCCGAGACCACCCGCGGTGGCGGGTCCGAGGACGTCTGGGAGCCGGGCCCCTGGGAGGACGGCGGCGCCACCGACGCGGAGTGGGCCGAGGTGATCGAGCTGTTCGCCGTCGACGACACCTGGGCCGACCGGCCCCCCGAGACCCCTCCCGACACCGACACCGA
>NZ_SWMA01000105.1:0-779 GCF_005222685.1 Segeticoccus rhizosphaerae | reverse complement strand
ACGCTCTACTACCTGACCCAGCGCAACGCGGAGCACCTGGACCCGCAGCGCACCTACATCGGCCGCGACATCTCCAACGAGGCGCGGATGGTCTACCGGACGCTCACCACCTTCCCGGCGGTGTCCGGTAAGGCATCGACCAAGGTCGTGCCGGACCTGGCGACCGACACCGGCACGTCGAGCAACGGCGCCAAGACGTGGAAGTTCACGATCAAGGACGGCGTGAAGTGGCAGGACGGCTCGCCGATCACCTGCAAGGACTTCCAGTACGGCATCTCCCGCACCTTCGCGACCGATGTCATCACCGGTGGGCCCAACTACGCGATCCAGTTCCTGGACATCCCGACCGCCAAGGACGGCTCTTCGGTCTACAAGGGTCCGTACGCCAAGGACTCCAAGGGTCAGGCGCTGTTCGACAAGGCCGTGCAGTGCACCGGCAACACGATCACCTTCCACCTGAAGAAGGCCGTGGCCGACTTCAACAGCGCCCTCTACCTGCCGGCGTTCGCGCCCTACAAGAAGAGCCAGGACCAGGGCGACAAGTCGAACTTCGACGTGTTCTCCTCGGGTCCGTACAAGCTGCAGGGCAAGTGGAACTCCGGTGGCACGAGCACCTTCGTGCGCAACCCGAACTGGGACCCCAAGACGGACAAGGTGCGGCACGCGCTGCCGGACAAGATCGTCTTCACCGAGGGCCTGACCAACGAGATCATCGCCCAGCGGCTGATCGCCGACAACGGCAATGACAAGTACGCCGTGTCCGACCGGTCCGTGCCGCC
>NZ_SWMA01000104.1:0-885 GCF_005222685.1 Segeticoccus rhizosphaerae | reverse complement strand
CGACCGGGTGTTGCGGGCGTTGGAGCAGATCGAGCCGTTCCTCACGTTCGAGGAGTATGTGGCGGATCAGGCGATCATCCTGCCGGTCGCGATGACCGGCACCGACCGGGAACTGCGGCAGGTGTTGCGCCACCTGGTGGAGTGCGCGCGCCCGGGCCAGGACAGTGACGACTTCGAGAGGGCGCAGCGGCGGGGCCGGGGGATGTATGAGCGGGCGGTCGCGGGGGACTTGACCGAGTTCGTGGTGCGGTTGGACCCGGAGGGTGCGGCCTTCGTGCGGGCCGCGGTGGATCCGTTGGCCAAGCCGGCGCCGGACGGTGACGGGCCCGACCTGCGGTCGCCGCAGCAGCGGCGGGCGGATGCGTTCTTGATGATCCTGCAACGGGGCATGTCCTCACCGGGCCAGGCGGGCACGACCAGCAACGCGAAGGTGGTCATCACCGTGTCCTGGGAGCAGCTCATCGGCGACCTGCGCGGTCTGGGGCGGACCATGACCGGCGACCAGGTGACTGCGGCGACGGTGCGGCGGCTGGCGTGTGAGGCCGACCTGATCCCGGTCCTGCTGGGCACCGACAGCGAGGTGTTGGACATGGGCCACCGGGCCAGGCTGGCCACGCCGGCGCAGCGGCGGGCGCTCTGGCTGGAGCAGCAGGGGTGTACGTACCAGGGCTGCTCGATGCCGGCACAGTGGTGCGCTGCCCATCACGGCATCTGGTGGAGCCGGGGCGGGCCGACCGACCACGACAATCTCTACCTGCTCTGTCCCCGGCACCATACGAGAGTGCACGACCTCGACCTGAAGCCTCATCGCCACGACGACGGCACCTTCGCCTGGCAACCCTGAACTCCCAGCCCCACCCCGCCCCAACTCGGGCGGGGACACAG
>NZ_SWMA01000103.1:0-1009 GCF_005222685.1 Segeticoccus rhizosphaerae | reverse complement strand
TACGAGGCAGCACACGCCGCTACACTTCCGGCGGCAGCGTAATCCACCCCCGTGTCTACAAATTGGGGGCAAGGCCCTGTCGCCGAAGACGATCCAGGCCTACCGGATCAGCCTGAACTGCTTCCTGGGCTATCTGGCCGAGGCCGAGGGCATCGACCGTGCCCAGGTCAGCTTCGACCAGTTCGACCGGGCCCACCTGAAGGCCTGGCTGACCTGGATGCGCGAACAGCGCGGCTACGCGCCCCGCACGATCACGCTGCGGCTGACCGCGGTCAAGACGTTCCTGGCCTACAGCGCCAGCGAGGACATCACCCTGATGGCGCTCAGCCAGGCTGCCAAGACGCTGCGGGCACCGGCCAGCCCGAAGACACCGATCGAATACCTCACCGGGCCCCAGATCCGGGCCGTGCTGGCCGCGCACGCCGGCGGCACCGCCAAGTCCCGCCGCAACCGGATGCTGCTGATCCTGCTCTACGACACCGCCGCCCGGGTCGGCGAGATCACCGGCCTGACCCTGGCCGACCTGGCCCTGACCCCGCCCGGACACGTGGCCCTGACCGGGAAACGGAACAAGACCCGCACCGTGCCGCTCACCAGCAAGACGATCGAGCACCTGCGCGTCTACCTGGACGAGTTCCACCCGAACCACGCCCGGCTGCCCGCGACCCGGCCGGTGTTCTACAGCCGGCACGACGGGCGACCGAGCCGGCTGTCGACCGACACCGTCGCCGCGGTGCTCAAGACCGCGGCCGACACGGCCCGAGCGACCTGCCCCAGCGTGCCGGAGAACATCCACTGCCACATGCTGCGCAAGACCAAGGCCATGGACCTTTACCAGCAAGGGATCCCGCTGCCGATCATCATGCGCCTGCTCGGCCACGAGAACACCTCCACCACTTCGGCGTTCTACGCGTTCGCCACCCTCGACATGAAGGAGAGTCCCTTGGGGTGGTGGGGTTTGAGGTCCAACGGCGGGGCTTCGTGAAGTAGGCGGCCATCGGCGGGATCT
>NZ_SWMA01000102.1:0-1034 GCF_005222685.1 Segeticoccus rhizosphaerae | reverse complement strand
CGGGCTACCTGGACATGGTCGCCGCCGAGCTCAACGACCGGCCCCGCAAACGCCTCGGCTGGCGCACCCCCGCCGAAACCCTCGACCAACTACTGTCGGAACAGTCAGATCCACACGGTGTTGCACCCACCGCTTGAATCCGCCCAGGCGATCCGTAGCAGGAATCGCCTGTGCCGTACGCCGATCCGCAATTGGGGTTCGAAGGTGCCGGTCAGGTGCGTCGCTGGTGCAACACTTGCCCATGCCTTGGCGCCCGGACTGGTCCCCTTCGCCGGTCGACCACCGGCTGGATCCGTATCGGGATCGCGGCGGCGTAGTGCTCCTCGACGATGGGGTGTTGCGCATCTACGTTCAAGTGGATCAGATGTGCACACAGGTATCCGGACACCTGTGGTGGCGACGATGGTCACCGCCCCGGGAATTTGTGATCCTGCACATGCTGCTCGACGAGGAGACCCCGACCGACACCTACTTGGACGAAGAAGACCTGGACAACGAACTCACCTACTGGGCCGGCGGCCGCTTTCTATGGCTTGGGCGGGAGTACCCCCTCGCTTGGTTCCGGACGCACGAGTCCGCAGCCCTGCGCCACACGCTTGGACTCGACGAGCAGTAGATGCCGCCCGCAACCTCACCGCGCGAGGATCGGCTTCCGGACGGCGCAGCCCACTTCGGCCTTCTCAGTCCCGCGTCTCGTGTTCCGAACAGCTGGGGGCCGCCGTCGTGACCGCCCATCGGCATCGCCTGCATACTCATACAGGCCGGCCGCTGCTGACCGTTCGTCCCAAGCCGGCGACGGAAGGGCCGTCAGGCCGTCCCATTCTGGGCGGTGTGACGCAGCTGGATGGGCGGTGTGATGCAGCTGGCCATCGTGTCGAGGCCCGCCCACCGAGACCCGTTGCCCCGCCCGTAGCAGAATCAAGGCCACACGAGTGTCTGCCTCTGGACGAAAGGTTCTGTCGGCGGCGATCGAAAATTGGTCGGTTCCGGCGCCTGAAAAGTGGACAGTTTTGGTGAGTCTATGACTCGTTGTC
>NZ_SWMA01000101.1:0-1041 GCF_005222685.1 Segeticoccus rhizosphaerae | reverse complement strand
ACCAAGGGGCGGGCCTGGTTTCGAGATCGTGGCGGGGTGATGCCATCGGCGGATGCGGGACGACGCAAGCGATGTTTGGACTTCGCCGAGCGTGAGGAGATCGCGCTGCTGCGCGCGGAAGGGCTGGGCGTGCGGGCGATCGCTCGGGCGATCGGGCGGGATCCGAGCACGATCAGTCGGGAACTGCGCCGGGTGCAGCACAGTCCGAGCGCGCGAGCCTTCCATCGGGTCTATCGCGCCTCGACCGCGCAGGCGGATGCGGATCGGCGGGCGCGTCGGCCCAAGGAGGCGAAGTTGGCCACGAACGTGCGGTTACGAGGTGAGGTGCAACGACGGCTGCGGAAGAATCACAGCCCGGAGCAGATCGCGGCCAGGCTGCGGCAGGACTACCCCGACGAGCAGGAGATGTGGGTGTCGCACGAGACGGTCTACCAGGCGCTGTACGTGCAGGGCCGCGGCGCGCTCAAACGCGAGCTGACCAGGCATCTTCGCACCGGCCGGTCGCTGCGCAAGCCCCGCCGCAAGAGCGAGGAGCGGCGCGGCCGGATCCCGGACATGGTGCCCATCGCCGAGCGGCCGGCCGAGGTCGAGGACCGTGCCGTACCCGGTGAGTGGGAGGGCGACTTGATCCTCGGGTCGACCGAGTCGGGCTCGGCGATCGGCACCCTGGTCGAGCGGGCCAGCGGGTTCACCATGCTGTTGCACCTGCCCACCGATCACACCGCCGCGGCGGTCGCGGCCGCGATGATCGACAAGATGAGTCAGCTGCCCCAGCAGCTGCGCCGGTCGCTGACCTGGGACCAGGGCAGTGAGATGTCCAACCACGTGCAGATCGCCGAAGCCACCGGGCTGGACATCTACTTCTGCGACCCGCGCTCGCCCTGGCAGCGTGGCACCAACGAGAACACCAACGGGCTGCTGCGTCAGTACTTCCCCAAGGGCAGCGACCTGTCCACGTGGGGCCCGGGCTACCTGGACATGGTCGCCGCCGAGCTCAACGACCGGCCCCGCAAACGCCTCGGCTGGCGCACCCCCGCCGAA
>NZ_SWMA01000100.1:0-1090 GCF_005222685.1 Segeticoccus rhizosphaerae | reverse complement strand
CTAGTGGTCCGTCTCGCTATTGGCTAACCACTTCGTCGAGCCGGGTCCGTGCGCGGCGTACCTTGGCCAGGATTGACTCCGCGGTGGCGGTCCACACGAAGGGTTTGGGTTCTTCGTTGTGGGCCTCGAGGTATTCCTCGATGGAGGTGATCAGGTCGGGCACGGAGTTGAAGCTGCCTCGGCGCAGCGCCTTGTCGGTGAGGTCGCGGAACCACCGTTCGACCAGGTTCAGCCAGGACGAGGAGGTGGGGATGAAGTGCAGGTGGAAGCGTTTGTGCCGGCGTAACCACTGCTTGATCGTCGGGTGCTTGTGGGTGCCGTAGTTGTCCAGGATCACGTGCACGTCTTGGCTTTTGGGCACTTCGGCGTCGATCACCTTCAGGAACTTGAGGAACTCCTGGTGCCGGTGCTGGGGCAGGCAACGGCCGGTGACCTCGCCGGTGAGAACGTTCAGCGCAGCGAACAACGTCGTCGTCCCGTTGCGTTTGTAGTCGTGGGTCATCGTCGCATTGCGGCCCTTGGTCATCGGCAGCGAGGGCTGGGTGCGGTCCAGCGCTTGCACTTGCGACTTCTCGTCCACGCAGAACACCACGGCACGGTCGGGAGGGTCGAGGTACAGACCGACCACGTCCGTCAGCTTTGCCTCGAAGTCTGGATCGTTGGACACCTTGAAGGTGTCGACCAGGTGCGGCTTGATCCCCAAGTTGTGCCAGATCCGTTGCACCGTGGCCGAACTCACGCCCTGATGAGCGGCCATCGTCCGACACGACCAGTGGGTCTGCCCCTTGGGTTTGGTCCGCAACGTGTCGTGCACGATCTGCTGCACCTTCTCCTCGGGGATTGAGGTCTTGCGCCCCCGCCCAGCGCGTACCTGTCCGAGTTTGGCCAGCCCCTCGACGGCGAATCGCTCCCGCCACGCGCGCACGGTCACCGGCGTCACCCCAACCTGCACCGAGATACGCGTGTTGGCAACCCCATCGGCAGCCAGCAGCAGCGCCTTGGCCCGCTGCACCTGCCGATGCGGCGCCGCCTGCGAACGGGACAACACCTCCAACGCCTCACGCTGACCAGCCGACATCTGCAACGGGGA
>NZ_SWMA01000010.1:0-111399 GCF_005222685.1 Segeticoccus rhizosphaerae | reverse complement strand
ACAACGGCACCTTCACAACCGGGTCAACCACCCGGTCGCTCACCCCTGCGCCCGGCAAGGGTATTCACGGGTCTGTGTCGGACTCGGGGTTTGGCGTTTTCGGTGGGGGTGCGCGGCGTGTGTCTTGTCCTGTTCGGATGAACCATGCAACGTTCACGTGAAGCTTGCATGAGAAGTTGCGGCGTCCAGATGAAAGTTGCTCGTCGGCGCTGAACCGGCCGACGATCAGGACTGTTGGTCCATGACCCTGTCGCGTGCCCTGGCGGTGTGCAGTCGACCGACGTGTAGATGTCCGGGTTCGCGGTCAGCCACATCACCGGGATGGCGAGAAGCACCGCGTCCCCGCCTGGGGCCGCCGCCGAAATTGAAATGTGAAGTTGAACGGCACACAACGAATCGTTCAGATCGACTTTGCAAACCCAGCTCAGACAAAGCCATGCTTTGCAACCCTCCTCCGAACCGGGCAGCAGCAGCGCGGTCGACTCAGTGGCCGGGCCTGGCGCTGAGTGCAGATGTGGGGACGTCGTCGTCTCTGGGGTGTCCACTGGCGCGGCTGGCGCGGGCTTGCGGATGGTGAAGATCGGATAGAGAGGAGTTGAGATGACGCAGCAGTCCGCGCGGCAGCAAGCAAGGCGAGCGGCGTTGGATGCTCAGGCAAGGATCCGGGCCGAGAACGCTGACCAAGAGAAGCGGCGCAGTGGGCTCGCCGTGACGGTGGTGCAGGCCATTGCCGAGCGGGCGGCCACGGTCGCCCGGTGCGAGCAGCGGGCCGGTCAAGCCCTGGTGAAGCTAACCGGGGACGAGGGCATGTCGTTGCGCGAGACCGTGCAGTGGTGTGGTGAGGGTCTGACGACCAGGGAGGCCGCGCGGCTCCGACGGCTGGCCCAAGCCGAGCCCGACGAGGCCGCGATGGGGAGTCGGCAGCCATGACCGGCTCGGACCCGGATAGCGGGTAGGGAGGATCGTGCTGATGCGTCGATTCGATGAGAAGGAACGCGTTGCCTCCAGATGGCAGCATCCCGCCGACGCTCGGTCCGATGAAACGAGACGAGCCTGGGTCGGCTGCGCATCCCACCCAACAGGTCACAGCCTGCGGGGTCGTCCACCGCCTCGCGGCCCATTCGATTGCCGTTGACAGACGATCGGTTGACCGCGCCGAAGTGACTCAGTGGAACGGAATGCTGAACGACCTCCGCGGCTTGTCGTCTTTGCTCGAAGCGTCAGGACGAGGCCGCCTAAACGATTGCGGACTCCAGATCTGACCTGAGACAGCCAGGGCTCAACGGCACGGCGGGTACACAACGTTCACGATGAGTGCCGCCATCAGTTCGTGACGATGGGCAGGCCGGCGTCGACGGCGTGCTGGTCGTAGTCGTCGTCGACGAGCACGAGGTGGTGTGCTCGGGCTGCGAGGAGGGAGGCGACGATGGAGGCGCGGTAGCCGCTGCCGCAGTGCACCCACAGCTCACCCTGCGGCACCTCGTCCAGGCGGACGAGAACCTCGTGGATCGGGATGTGCACGGCGTCCTGGAGGTGACTGGCGGCGTACTCGTCGTCTCGTCGGACGTCCAGCACGGTCACCGGTCGATGATGGCGGACCTGGGCCAGGTCCGCCAAGGCCGCGCGGGGGTGGCTGCCCAGCGGCTCGTGGGTCCAGTCGTGCGGCGAGCCGGTGGCCGCACCCTCCAGGCGGTCGACACCGATCCGGACCAGCTCGCGCTGGGCCTCGGCAAGTTGCTCGGGGGAATCACCCAGCAGGGTCAGCGGCGTGCCCAAGGGGATCAGCCAGCCGAGGTAGGTGGCGAACTGGCCGTCGATGCCGATGTTGAAGGTGCCGCGGACGTGCCCGTCGGCAAACGCGGCGCGACTGCGCAGGTCGACGATCCACTCGCCGTCGGTGAGCCGTCTGGCGAGTGTGTCCCGGTCCGCCTCCTTGGGTGGAGTCAAGTTGGCGGCGGGCGGACCCGCCTGGTTGCCCGGCTGCATGTGGACGTAGTACGCCGGCCACGCGTCCAGACCGGCCAGCGTCTCGGCGACCCAGTCCGACTCCGTGGAGGTCAGAGCCGGGTTGACCTCGCGTTCTCGTCCGACGGTGGAGGCCGTCGCCCCTCCCGTCGACCCGACCGAGCAGAAGCTGCCGAAGCCGTGTGTCGGCAGCACGTCGACCGTGGCCGGCAACTCCTTCGCCAATCGGCGGACCGAGCTGAACTGGTGGCGGGCCAGCGCGGTCGTGTGCTCCTGGCCGAGCAGGTCGGGCCGGCCGGCCGCGCCGAACAACAGCGACCCGCCGGTGAAGACGGCGACAGGCTCACCCTGCCAGCGCGGGGCGTAGGACAGGTGGGTGAAGGTGTGGCCGGGTGTCGCGATCACCCCGATCGACATCGAGGGCGTGACGTCGATGACGTCCCCGTCACCGATCGGCGTCCTCGCGAACGACACCGCGTCCTCCCGGTTGACGTGGTATGCCGCGCCGGTCGCCTGGGCGAGCGCGAGACCCCCGGTCAGGTAGTCGTTGTGGATGTGCGTCTCGAACACGTGGGTGATCCGCACCCCGGCTCCGGCGGCTGCGTCCAGGACGCGGTCGATGTCGCGCTGGGGGTCGACCACGGCGGCGACCTGCCCGTCGTGGGCGAGGTAGCTGCGGTCGCCGAGGCTGGGGGTCTCGATGCTGATGATCCAAGGGATGTCCACGTCGCTCCTATCCGTGCGTAATACCCAGGGGGGTATTCGTTCAGCTAGCCCAACGTTAGCGGATGTGGCATCCATTCCCCACGTGAGGGAAGGGACAGGTCATACCCCGGCAGGTATGGTGAAGGCATCGATCGAAACATGACGAACAGGGCGAACAGGAGGTCACAACATGACGTACGCCATCTCCACCACGCTGGACGCGCCCTTCGAGCGTGCGCTCGACCAGGTTCGGGAAGCACTGTCCGCCCAGGGCTTCGGAGTCCTCAGCCAGATCGACATCGCTGCCGCGCTCAAGGACAAGCTCGGGGTCGACGTGCCGGCGCAGGTCATCCTCGGCGCCTGCCGCCCGCAGCTGGCCCACCAGGCCCTGCAGACCGAGCCCTCCATCGGGGTGCTGCTGCCGTGCAACGTGGTGGTCCGCGCCACTGGCGACCACGAGTGCGTGGTCGAGGCGATGGACCCCGCGATCATGATCTCGCTGGCCGGCAACGAGAACCTGCGAGAGGTGGCCGAGGAGGCCCGCCACCGGATCCAGGCCACCGTGCAGTCCCTGCAGGGCACCGCTAAATGACCCCCGCTGGATGACCGCCGCTGGATCCGTCGACCGAACAGGAGGGACCAGCTCGTGGTCACGCTTGACACCGATGACATGACGCCCGTGCTCAACCGGCTGCGCCGGGCGCAAGGACAGCTCGGCGGGGTGATCCGCCTCATCGAGGAGGGACGCGAATGCAAGGACGTCGTGACCCAGCTGGCCGCAGTCAAGCGTGCTCTCGACCGGGCCGGTTTCGTGATCATCTCCTCCGGCATGCGCCAGTGCCTTTCCGCGTCCGAGGGGACCAGCGCCCAGGAGCAGGCCGCCATGGAGAAGCTCTTCCTCACCCTGTCCTGACGATCGCCCGGACCGGTTCCGTCCGCTTCATCGTGTGTCACACTATTCCATAAATCTTTGGAGAAGCAGATGATGGAGCGTGGCACGGTCCTGGACGAGCTCGCGGTGGTCGGCAAGGCGTTCGCCAGCGCCAAGCGGCTGGAGATCATCGAGCTGCTGGCTCAGAGCGAGCACTCGGTCGAGCAGATCGCCCGGACCACCGGCCAGGGGATGAGCAGCGTGTCGGCGCACCTGCAGATCCTGCGTGCTGCGCGCCTGGTGCGCACCAGACGTGAGGGCACCCGGGTGATCTACCGGGTCGCCGGCCCCGACGTCGCGACCCTGTATGCCGCGCTGGGCGCCACCGCGCGCACCCACTCTCCGGACGTCCAGGCCGCGCTGACGGCCTACCTGGGCTTGGGGGGTGGTGAGGTCGACCAGATCAGCCGCGCCGAGCTGGCCCGGCGGCTGAAGTCGGGCGCGGTGACCCTGTTGGACGTCCGGCCGCTGGAGGAATACGACGCCGGGCACATCCCCGGCGCCGTCTCGGTGCCGCTGGCCGAGCTCACCGACCGCCTGGCCGAGCTCGCCGAGGGTGAGCTGGTCGCCTATTGCCGCGGGGCCTACTGCGTGCTGGCTCACGATGCGGTGACGCTGCTGGGCACCCGCGACCGGCACGCCCTGCGGCTCGAGGACGGCTTCCTCGAGTGGCGGCTGGCCGGGCTGCCCGTCGCCGCAGGGGCATGACGTGCTCGCTGACCTGCGCACGCTCGGCACCTGGGTGCCGCGCCGCTGGTTGGTGGCGGCCGGAGTCGGGGTCGCCTACCTGCTCGCGGTCGCCGTCCCCACCGACCTGTTCGACACCCCCGTGTTCACCCGGGACGTGCCACCGACGTGGTGGGCGTGGCCGTCGCTGCTGGCCTCGGCCCTGCTCGTGGGGCTGTTGGCCGCGAGCTACGTGGCCGACCACCCCTCCGGCGCCACCGACCCGGCCGGCCCCGCCGGCTCCCCGCGGCCGAGCCGTTTCGGCGTCGTTGGCAGCCTGCTCACCTTCTTCGCCGTGGGCTGCCCCGTCTGCAACAAGGTGGTCCTGCTCGTCCTCGGCTACACGGGCGCGCTGACCTGGTTCCAGCCGTTGCAGCCACTGCTGCAGGCGGGCGCGATCGGCCTGCTGGCCTGGGCACTGCTGGCTAGGCTGCGCGGTGCCCGGCGCTGCGCCGTCGACGTCGAGGACCCCGCCCCGTCCCCACCGCGGCGGACCAAACCGACGACGCCGTCAACGATCTCGCAGGAGAACCAGTGACCTTCCCCTCGGCCTCCCCTTCTCCCGGCCGCCGACGGCGGACGGCGACGATCCCCGTGGTGGTGGCCGTCGTGGCCGCCCTCGTGGCGGTGTTCGCGGTCCTGACCAGCCGGTCGCCGGACGCCGACCCACAGGCCACGCCCAGCACGGCCAGCTCAGCCCCGTCGAAGGGGGGCCCAGCGCAGTCCACCGCGCCGGGCGAGTCCGGTGCGCCGGACCCCTTCGCCGAACTGGTGCGCCGCAAGCCGGGCGACCCGCTGGCCCGGGGCTGGGTCGACGCACCCGTGGTGATGATCAACTACTCCGACTTCCAGTGCCCGTTCTGCGGCAAGTTCGCCCGCGACACCGAACCGTTGCTGGTGGACAAGTACGTCAAGAACGGCAGCTGCGCATCGAGTGGCGCGACTTCCCGTACCTGGGCGAGGAGTCCGGCACCGTAGCCCTGGTCGCCCGGGCCGCGGCGCGCCAACACGGGTTCTGGAAGCTGCACGACGCCCTGTATGCCGACCAGGCCGCGCCGAACAGCGGCACCCTCACCAAGGCGCACCTGGTCACGCTCGCGGAGTCGGTCGGACTGGACGGTGACCGGCTCGACAAGGACGTGAAGGACCCCGAGCTGACCTCGCAGATCCGCGCGGACTTCTTGCAGGGACAGTCGATCGGCGTCACCGGCACGCCCGCGTTCATCATCAACGGCAAGCGCGTCATCGGCGCACAACCGACCAAGGTCTTCACCCAGGCGATCGAGGAGGCCGCCGCCGACGCACCATGACCGAGGTCAGCCTCCTCGCGGCGCTCGCCGCCGGGGTGCTCGCCCTGCTGTCACCGTGCAGCGCCCTGCTGCTCCCGTCGTTCTTCGCCTACGCCTTCTCCAGCCGCAGCGCGCTGGTGGCCCGCACCGGCGCGTTCTACCTCAGCGTGCTGGGCCACCCTCGTCCCGCTCGGCAGCGGCGCCGCCGCCGTCTCCGGGCTGGTCTACGGCCACCGCGCCACCCTCATCGCGGTCGCCGGGTGGGCCATCATCGCCCTGGGTGTCCTGCACCTGGTCGGAGGGGGCTTCCGGATGCCATTCACCGGCCGCCTGCGAGCCTGGTCGACCGCCCGCGGCGCAGGGCGAGGCGGCTACCTGTCCACCGCCGCCCTCGGCGCGGTCTACGGGCTGGCGGGTTTCTGCTCCGGACCGGTGCTCGGGGCCATCCTGATGTTGGCCGCGACCCAGGACTCACCGTTGCGCGGCGGGGTGCTGCTCGCGGCCTACGCCGTGGGCATGGCGTTGCCGCTGTTCGTCCTGGCCTGGTTCTGGGACCGCTACGAGCTCGGCCGGCGCGCCTGGCTGCGGGGCCGCGAGCTGGCCCTGGGACCGGTGCGGCTGCACACGACCAACCTCGTCGCCGGCCTGCTCTTCGTGGCCATCGGGGCGCTGTTCCTCCGCTTCGACGGCACCGCCGGGATCACCGGTGTGCTGGGGCTGGGTGACACGACCGACCTCGAGGTGCGAGCCCAGGAACTGGTCACTCGACTCGCCACGGCCATCCCCGCGTGGGCCCTGCCGGCCGCAGTAGCGATCCTGGCGGGGACGATCGCATGGTCCCGGATGCGCCGGACAGACATCCCGCCCCGCGAGCCGGCAGCAGCACCGGAACCCGCCGAGCAGGACCGCCGTCCCTGACACGACGCCCGCCGCAGGTCGTCACTCAACGGATGCCGGGCAACATGGGCGAACACCGCATCCCAACGAACATCTGCGCCGGCCACTCTCCCTCCACCCTTCGAACACAATGCGCCAGTCCCCTTTGCGCCAGCGCCACGACCCACGGGACAGATCTTGTCTGCGAGTCAAAGCCGCGGAGCCGCGGACTCTCTTCGCCTGGAAACCGTTGGCATCCGGTTGTTTGGGACGGCCCGCGGCCCCGAAGTAATCCAATCACTCGCTGCCGTCACGGTGCAGGAGATCGCAGACCACGACAGTCGCCTCTACACCAGCGACAACACACCCGTCTGTCCGGTTGAACATCCGGTTACGGCCCCGGGCCAGACGAGATCGTGCGGCTGCCGGATGCTGCCGGTGTGCCGGAGACGACCTCGGACCGGGCTGCGGCACACGGTGGCCGCCGTCCTGGTCGCCGTGGCCCGGCTGGGGCACGGACGCCGCCTTCACCTTGCACCAGTGCAGGCACGCACTGCCGCGACCGACGGCCCGGTGGCCACGCGATTGACCGTCACCTAGATGAGCTGGGCGTGCCTTTCCACCTGCTCGCTTCCCCCGATCGTCCGCGGCTCCTGCTGACCACCGCAGCTTCCCTCGTCCGTGCGGGTGCCACTGGAGTGGTTCAGGATGGCCGGTGGGCCGTGCGCGCCGTCCGCTTTCGCGCTCATCCAGTTGGCCTCGGTGGTTCGTTTCGGAAGGCGGGGGGCGGGTGGTGGGCCGTGATATCGACAAAGGGAACCGAGTCACGATGGACGCCCGTCGACCACGAGGTGGCCGGCGCTGGTCCGCACAGCGACTTCGGGACGGATGTGCCATCGGGCCTTGACCACCCCGAGTACGAAGCCGTCACTGCGGACCGCGGTGCAGACTTCATCGACCTCGGAAGTCAGGACGACTTCGCGTGCGTCCCGCGCGACCCCGCCCGTGACGGCACACCAGGCAAACTCGGGTCGGTCGCCATCGGGCGCTGGCCATCCAGACTGGGTGAATGTCAATTCTGGCAAGGTCACAGGGTCCTGAGTCGTTGCTGGCCGGGGTGGTCCGGTGGCCGGCCTGCCTGTGCCATTGATCAAGCTCGGCACGACCCACTCTTTCTCGCGCCACTCCACCAGGACGACGTAGCGCACCGAGTCGTTCTGAACGACCACAGCCACGACCTCATCGCGCTCACAGACCGCGACGGTGGCCAAGCGTTCGGCCGGCAGGGCGCCAAGCACCATGCCCGCTGCAGGATGAGACGAGTCGCTGGTCATGCCAGGAACCTAGCTGAGGCAACCTTGGCCGGGGAGCCTTCTACAGGCCGTCGTGCGATCCGAGCGCGATACCGGCTCCAGCCGCTGTGGCCACGCCCCGCTGGAATGGAGCTTCGCCGTCCGGCAGGAAGGCGCAGACACAGCCGCCGCATGTGTCGACGATTTTCGCCACGTCGAGATCCGCCGGGCCCGTCTGATCCGTTGGCATGGATGTTCGTCGACCGGTTGGTTCGAGACGTGGTTGCCAGGAAGGCGGCCCGCGCGTGGCGGCCAGCCTGCCACCTCGCCGGCGGAGGAGAGGGCCTGGCTTCGTGCGTCGGCGGTGTCGCGTCTCAGGGTTTGCCGGCGTGGGCGAGGAAGAGGGGTATGGCGAGGAAGACGCGGCCGGTCTGCCCGCGGGCGACTTGGTCCGCCAGCCAGACTTCGGCCTGAGTTGGGCTGATCGCGCCGGTGGAGCGGGCGTTGTCGGCCAGCCCGGTGAGCATGGGCAACATGGTGGTGTCGGTGAAGGTCGCGGTGTGGACCTCCACGGCGACGTCGGTGAAGCCGGCGTCCAGCAGCCCGGCGCGGTAGCGGCGGGCTGCCCGGGGACTGGCGATGGTGTCGGCGCGGGCCTGCACGATGGTCCGGGTCAGCTCTGGGTGCTGGGAGTCGATGACGATGGTGTCCCAGTCCTGCCCGATCAGCACGATGCGCCCGCCGGGTGCCAGGACGCGGTGGGCTTCGGCCAGCGCTCGCTCGGGCGCGGTGAGGTCGTGGAAGACCTTGTCGGCGCGGTATCCGGCCAGTTCGCCGTCACCGAACGGCAGGACCTCGGCAGAACCCACGTGGAACTCTTGGTCGGGGTGGCGTCGGCGGGCGACGGTGATCATCTCCTCGCTGAGGTCCACCCCGGCTGGGTCGGCGCCTCGGTCGGCCAGCTCGGCCACTGCTCGTCCGGCGCCGCAGCCGACGTCCACGACCCGCGACCCTGGGGGCAGGGTGAGCAGCGCGTAGCTGCGGGCCCGCAGCTCGGCCGCGCCAGGCGTGGCGTCCGCGGCATCCAGGATTCTGATCAGTGAGCTGGCCTGGTCTCTTGAACGGTCTGTCTCGGAGGTGCGGGTTGACATACCCGTCACGATGCGACTTCATGTCGACATGAAGTCAACCCAGCGGCAGGTGTGGAGCGTGGGGCAGGTGGCCGAGCGGTTCGGCATGGCCACGCACGTGCTGCGGCACTGGGAGTCGGAGGGGTTGTTGTCACCGGCCCGAGCCGCCGGTGAGCGGCGCTGCTATGAGGTGGCGGACCTGCACCGGGTGGCCGTCATCCTGCGGGCCAAGGAGGCCGGCCTCGGCCTGGCGGACATCCGCAACCTGCTCCACGCGGGTGGCGCGGCCACCAGGGCCGCCATCCTTCGCGAGCACCGCGCCAACCTGGCCCGGCGGGTCGCGGCGCTGCAGGAGGCCCTGGCGCTGATCGAGTGCGCGCTGGACTGCGAGCACGAGGACCTGGTCACCTGCAGCCACTTCCTGGCCCACGTGGCGCAGCGGAGCGGACTCGACATGGACGGCGCGGCGGCGGTCGCCGCGCCACGGCCGGTCTGACCTGTCATCACCGGGTTGGTGGTGCCGGGGTGACAGGTTTGAAGGTGGCGCCGCGGTCGGTGGAGGAGACCACCCCGGCCGAGGCGACCGCGAGGATCTCCAGCCCGCCGCCCGGGGTGCGGATCGCGGACAGCGCCTCGGGCCCGGCCAGGGTGTGCTGCGTGGTGCGCCAGGTGTTGCCGGCGTCGGTGCTGATCGATACCTGGCCGGCGGGGCTGATTCCGACCGCGGTGGTGTCGTCGGCCCAGGCGACCAGCAGCAGCATCGGGGCGCCCGGGACCGCGGTCCAGGTCCGGCCGTGGTCGCTGGAGGCGAGCACCCCTTGTTCGGTGGTGGCCAGGACCCGTGCGCCGTCCGGGGCGGCGCCCAGCGACCGCACGGGCGCGGGGATGGCACCAGTGCGCCAGGAGCGTCCGTCGCTGCTGTGACGCAGCCCGCCGTCGAAGCCGACGACGCCGCGGGTGGAGGCGGTCAGGGCGTGGAAGTCGGATTGGCCGCCGCGGGAGAGGGCGGTCCAGGTCTTCCCGGCGTCGACCGAGTGCAGCAGCCCCGCGGGTTCGGGCAGGCCGGTGTCGGGGTCGGGGTGGCCGGAGGCGTAGTAGTTGCCGGGTCCGGTGACGGTGAAGCCCATCAGGTCGATGGCCGGGCCGATCTGCTGCCAGGTGCCGCCGGTGGTGAGGGTGAACAGGCCGTCGTGGGTGGCCAGTTTCACCGTGCCGTCGCCGGGGTCGCGGGCGATGGCGTGCACGTGCTGGCTGGGTAGCGACGCGGTCGTCGTGGCCGCGGCCTGGGCAGTGGCGGTGTCGTCCTGGCTGCAGCCGGCCAGCACGAACACAGCGATGAGGGCGGTGGCCGCGGCGAGGGCCCGTATGGCGGGTCGTGGCCGTGGCGTCCGTGTGGCGGTCATGCGCGGTAGTCCAATCGGGTCATCATGCCGGCGTCCATGTGGTATCCGTTGTGGCAGTGCAGCATCCAGTCGCCGGGGTTGTCGGCGACCAGGTCCACCGAGACCGAGCGCATGGGCAGCACGATGACGGTGTCCTTGCGTGGCCCGGGCCGACCGCCGGGCTGGTTGACCTGGAAGGTGTGTCCGTGCAGGTGCATCGGGTGCCACATCATGGTGTGGTTGGCGAAGGTGAGCCGGGCGCGTTGGCCTTGTCGGATGGTCAGCGGTTCCAGCTGGTCGAAGGTGCGGCCGTTGATGGTCCACCGGTAGCTGGCCATGTTGCCGCCGAGGTTGGCTGCCAGCTCGACGTCGGGTTTGGCGGTGGGCAGGGTCACCGGCTGGGTGGCGGTGAACACCTCGACGGTGCCGACCCGGCCGCTCAGTTCCCGGGGCCGCACGTTGGCGCCTGGGGTGGTTCCGGTGGCGGTCCGCAGCAGGGCTCGGGCCAGGCTCTTGGTTCCCTTGCCTTCGGCGGCGGCCACCAGGGGGAAGACGCCGTCGCCGGCGGTGACGATCACGTCATACCGCTCGCCCATGCCCAGCAGCAGCGCGTCGACCTCGGTCGGCTCGACGGGGAAGCCGTCGGTGTGGGTGACGGTCATCCGGTGGCCGGCCAGGGCGACCCGGAAGGCGGTGTCGGCGCCGGCGTTGATGATCCGGATCCGGATCCGCTGGCCGGGCCTGGCGCGGAAGGTGGTCGGGGCGGACGGGATCCGGCCGTTGGCCAGGTAGTAGGGGTAGGCGACGTCGCCGGCGTCTCCGCCGAGCAGCGTGCTTTTGCGCATGCCCCCCATCCCCATCCCGGCCGACCCGGTGGGGGACGGGTCCGCGGTCCCCATCGCGCCCATCCCGCTCATGCCGGACATCCCGGACATGCCGTCCGTGGGGGTAGATCCGGCGCCGTGGTCCATCCCCTCCATCCCCTCCATCCCGTCCATCCCGTTCATGTCGCCGTGGTCCATGCCGGACATGCCGCCGCTGGTGAGCTTGGTGTAGATCTGTTTCGGGCTGGGTCCGATGCCGTCGGTCCAGTCGTCCAGGACCACGACCCATTCGGTGTCGTAGTCGGCCGGCTCGTTCGGGTCGTCGACGATGACCGGCAGGTAGAGCCCGAAGTCGGTGTCGAGGCCGACGTGGGGGTGGGCCCAGTAGGTGCCCGGGTCGGGTACCGAGAAGCGGTAGGTGAACGACGCGCCCGGGTCGATGTCCGGTGTGGCCGGGGCGGCGCCGTCCATGTCGTTGCGCAGCGCGATGCCGTGCCAGTGCACCGAGGTCGGCCGGTCCATCCGGTTGGTCACCGCCACCGCCAGCTCGTCGCCGACGTCGGCCCGGATGACCCGGCCGGGGATGGTGTCGCCGTAGGCGAGGGTGGTCACCGTGGGACCGCCCAGGTCGACCTGCGTGGACCCGGGGGTCAGCCGGTAGGCGCGGGTCCGGCCGGTGTGCGGCCGTCGGGCCTCGGCCCGCTTGATGGCCGCGGCGCTGACGGCCGGGGTCGTGGTCGTGCCGGCAGGGATCCGGGTGGGCGTGTTGCCGCCGCTGCACGCGGCCAGCGCCAGGCCACCGAGTCCGGTGGCGGTCGCGGTCAGGAAGGTCCGCCGGTTCAGGCCGAGGGAGCCGGAGGGTCGGGCATTGTCGGGTGGGGCATTGTTGGGTCGGGCGGGGTGCCATGGTGTGTTCATCAAGGGTCCTCAAAGAGCTCACGAATCGGGGGTCGGCGCCAGGCAGCGCGACGTGGCGCGGCCGGGCGGGCCAACAGGGTGTGCAGACAGGGGCAGCCCGGTCGCGGGCTGCGGATAATTTCTAGGTGCGCAGGATGCAGAGCGCGGCGAGCGTGGGCCGTGGGCGAGGCGGCCCGCGGTATCCGAGGACGAATCCGATGACGCGACGGGACGTTTCGAGGCCGCGGGTGGACGGGGGCAAGCGTCGCGGCAGGCGCAGCGCGAACAGCGCGGCGAACGGCAGCAGGGACAGGCACAGTATCGCCACGCCGTGGCCCGCGCCGGAGCCACCGACCAGGCAGTCGGACGCGCAGGGGGCCGTGCTGTCGCTCGGCTGGTCGGCCATCGACTGGACCTGGGGAACGACTTGCACCGAGGTAGCGGCGCCGTCCGCGTCGGAACCCTTGCCCGGGGCGTGCCTGGGCGGAGTTTCTGCGGTCGTGGTGTCCATCGCCGGGTGAGGGGTGGCCATCGTCTGCATGGAGGGGGCGTGGCCGGGTCCCAGATGCATGGCGTGCATCGTGACGATGGTGAAGCCGAGCGCGGCGATGGCCACCACCAGCAGCACGACCCGCGCCATGACCCGCGCCATGGGCAGGGTCGCGCGACGCGGCCCGATGGGCACGCTGCTCGGTCGGTTCACCGCACCATCCTCGCATCCGCGCCCGGGATGGAATGACCGGCCGCTCACGGCGGTCGGTTGGATGTTCTTTGGCCTGGGCGGAGTGCGACCGCCAGCCGGTCGGACACGCGCAACAGGCCGACCGAGTCTGCACGCCTGACAGCGGTCATCACCTCATACGCATGCCGCGCCGTAAGTCACCACTGGACCTGGCGTGTCGCTGTGGGCGCGACGAACTACTAGCGTGGATAGTTGGCGCGGACCCGGACCTCTTCGGGCAGTCACAGTCGGGCAGCGTCAATGATCGGTGGTTGTATGTCCGTTCCTCGCCACGCCGTGATGGCTAGACTCTTCGGGCGCACGCGCCACAGGAGACCGGTGCCCACCGGTGCTGATGCGGATGACGTGAACCGCCCGCCGAGCGGGGAGGGTGCAGCCGCGCGCCTGCAGTGGCTCGCCTCGCCGGTCGCTCCGTACTACCTGCTGCTCGGGTCAACGACCATGTTGGTCGGTGTCGGGCTGGTCATGGTTTTATCGGCCTCGAGCATCGAGGCGTTCACGGACAGCGGTTCCTCGTACACGGTGTTCCTGGCACAGTTGAGGTTCTCGGCGCTGGGGGTCATAGGGGCTTGGATTGCCAGCAGGCTGCCGGTACGCCTGCTGAAGGCGGCCGCTCCTTGGCTGTTCCTCGGGGCGCTGGGGCTGCAGGGCCTGGTCTTCACTCCCTTGGGCATCAGCGTGATGGGAAACCGCAACTGGATCGAGGTGGCCGGGCAGCGGCTACAGCCGGCGGAGCTGGCGAAGCTGGCGCTGGTACTGCTTGGTGCCGCCGTCTTGGCCAGGAAACGTCGACAGCTCGGCCGGTTCTCCCACGCGGTCATACCGTTGGTGCTGCCTGCGGGAGCGAGCATTGTCGGACTGGTCCTGCTCGGACACGACCTCGGGACGGCGCTGGTGCTCTTGGCGATCATCGCTGGGATGCTGTTCGCGGCCGGAGTGCCACTGCGTGGCATGATCATCGCCGCCGGGGCATTCGCCGCGATGGCCATAGCCCTGGTGGTCAGCAGCCCCAACCGGATGGGGCGGATCACCTCGTGGCTGGCTGGCAGCGACGCCTGTCAAAGCGCGCTTTCGGACGGCTGCTTCCAGAAGGTGCATGCGCTGTACGCCCTGGCCGATGGTGGATGGTGGGGCGTCGGGCTCGGGGCGAGTCGAGAGAAGTGGGCGTGGCTGCCTGAAGCCGACAACGACTTCATCTTCGCGATCATCGGCGAGGAGCTCGGCCTTCCCGGTACCTTGACGGTGCTCGCGTTGTTCTGCCTGGTCGCACTGGGCTGCTACCTGCTGGTGCTGCGCAGCACCGACCTTTTCGTGCGAGTGGCGACCGCCGGGATCATGGTGTGGATCCTGGCGCAGGCCGCCATCAACGTCGGAGCAGTGGTCGGCCTCCTGCCCATCATCGGCGTGCCGCTTCCGCTGATCTCCAGCGGTGGGTCAGCGCTAGTGACCACCCTTGTCGGGGTAGGGGTTCTGCTGGCGTTTGCCCGGGACGTGCCCGGCGGTCGAACAGCCCTGGATGAGGGCCCCACGCTGATTCGCCGTTCGTTCGCGCTGCTGTCGACCAGACGACCGCCCAGCAACCAGTGACCAGGCCTGGCCGACGGCCTGGTCCACCCGTTCGCGGGCATCGGCGGAGCGGGGCGTGCGGGAGACCTTGCCGCGCGATGGTGCCGTGGTGCCTCGCCCAACTGACTGGCCGGTCGGAAGGTTGAGCGCAAGCATTCGAGAGTCACTTCGGTGTGATTTGCAAGCCGACACGCCGACAACCTCAAAAATCACCGCCGTCCCAGCTACCCCAATCACCTCATCCGCTGCTAGCCTCCCTCGGGTTGCCTCGGGGCCGGACTATATACGGAAGAGCAGATACGTGACGAGACAGAGCAGACGACTCGGACTGGCGACCGCGGGGGCCTTGTTCACCGGAGCTGCCTTCGGTGCTCCGGCAGCCGACGCGGCGCCTACCCCCGCCGCCGCTCCCACCCCTGGCGCGGCCCCCGTGGCCGCCGCGGCGCACGTGGCGACAGCGGTCCAGATCGCCACCGCGGTCCCGACGACACCCTCGATCTGGCAGACCGTGCGCTACGGCGCTCGAGGGGCCGTCGTGAAGCAGATCCAACGCATCGTGGGGACCACCGCCGACGGGATCTTCGGTCCCAAGACCTACGCGGCGGTCAAGCGCTGGCAGGGTCGCCACGCACTCGTCGTGGACGGCATCGTCGGGCCCAGGACCGCGGCGAAGATGCGGCTGTCCAGCGGCAGTCCGGGTGGATCGACCGCGCCGGTCGGCACCTCGGGATACCGCAGCTGGCAGAACGTCCGGTACGGCTCGCGCGGCGCGGTCGTCAAGGCGATCCAGCGTGTCGTCGGGGCCTACGCTGACGGTGTCTTCGGGCCCAGGACGTTGTCGGCGGTGAAGTCCTGGCAGGGCCGTCACGGCCTGCTCCGGGACGGCGTGGTGGGGCCCAAGACGGCCGCCGCGATGCGACTCGCTCCGTCCTCCAGCACGTCCCGCGGTTCGGACGCACCGTCGCGCGATACCGACCGCACCTCGGTGCGGTCGCGGATCCTCGCGACCGCCGCCGACTACACCGGCATCATGTACCAGTGGGGCGGGACCTCGCCGTCGACCGGCTTCGACTGCTCGGGCTACGTGCAGTTCGTCCTCGCCAAGGTGGGCATCTCGGCGCCCCGGACCACCTACGCGCAGCTGGACCACTTTCCGGCTACCAGCAACCCGCAGCCTGGTGACCTGGTCTTCATCGGCACCGGTCACGTCGGCATCTACGCCGGCGGCGGCATGATGTATGACTCGGGCAAGCCCGGCATCCCAACCCAGAAGCGCCGGATCTTCAGTGGTGTGACCCGCTACCGCAGCGTCATCTGATTCCAATCTCGGCGTACACGATGCGCGGAAGAGCGCCAGGGCCCCGACCCGTTGGTTGGGGCCCTCGGCCTTGTCTTGCCTCGCGGCTCGGGCTCAACGCTGAACGAGCTGGCTCACCAAGCCCGGGGTTTTGGGCGTGCCGGGGCCTGTGCTGAGGCCCAGGCCGGGGCGATCCGGATGCCCGGCACCGGCGCATGCTGTGAGGGACGAAGCCCGTCAATCGTCCCCATCTGGTTGCCGTTGCTCGCGCCGACAGCGCTGGTCGACCAGAGCGGTGGGTCGACACGGCCTGCCGCATTGCCTGATGGATGGCTGAGCCGAGGTCAGGGATGGTTTCCTGAACGCTCTCCCGCCTGCCCTGGAAGCGGCCCCTGCGCAGCCCTGCCGATCCGATGGCCCACCTCGTCGGCCGGCATCTAGCCGGCCAGGACATGAGAGCTGCCGTGCGGCGAGCTGGTTGCGGTCCCCGCGCGTCGACCTCGTCTGCTCGACCCGTTCGGCCAGGAACGGTTGCGGGATGAGCCGTGGCTTGCGTGCCGGTAGGCACCAACGTCACTGGCGGGCCTGGTGGAGACGACCGTGGCAGGCGTCGTGTCCTGGTGAGAGGCGAGCGGATTGCCCTGGACGGGCGAGCGGGCTACAGCCCCCGAAATACGGTAGGGGGGTATAGTGTTGTGCGTGTACACCAGTGAGAGGGAAGTGTGATGGACGACAACCGAACAGCAACGAGGTTGCCGAGTTACATCCACCGCAAGGACGACTATCTGCGGCGGTTGCGTCGGGTCGAGGGTCAGGCGCGGGGTTTGCAGCGGATGGTCGAGGAGGAGCAGTACTGCATCGACATCCTCACCCAGGTGTCAGCGATGACCCGCGCGTTACAGGCGGTGTCGCTGGGGCTGTTGGAGGAGCACTTGAGCCATTGCGTGGTGGACGCCGCGGCCAAGGGAGGGCCCGAGGCCCAAGAGAAGGTCCGCGAGGCGACGGACGCCATCGCCCGCTTGGTACGGGCTTGAGACACCAGATCAGAACACCAACCGGGATGGTCGTCGTGTTGCGGCTCGACGGCGTACCCGACGAAGGGAACGAGTGATGAACACCAACACCTATGCCGTTACCGGGATGACCTGCGGGCACTGCGCGAGTGCGGTCACCGGCGAGCTGCAGGCCCTCGAGGGCGTCACCGACGTGCAGGTCGAGCTGGTCCCCGAGGGCGCCTCGGCCGTGACCGTCAGCAGCGACCGGCCCCTGAGCGACGAACAGGTCGCCGCGGCCCTGGACGAGGCCGGCGACTACCGGCTCGCCACCCGATAGACCCACCACACAGACCGGCAAGCACTGCGGCGTGCGTCGCGCGGGAGGACGGAACACGATGAGCACCAGCACACCGACCGAGCAGGTCCGAGGCGAGCAGAGCGTCGAGCTCGTGATCGGCGGGATGACGTGCGCCTCCTGCGCGGCGAGGGTCGAGAAGAAGCTGAACAAGTTGGACGGAGTCAGCGCCAGTGTCAACTACTCGACCGAGAAGGCCAAGGTGACGTATGCCGCGTCGGTGGCTCCCGCGGACCTGGTCGCCACCGTGGAGGCTACCGGTTACACCGCCACCCTGCCGGCGTCGGCTGAGGACGGGCCCGGCACCGGGGCCGGGGGCGCACCCGACGGCGGGCCGGACGAGGCTTGGGCCCTGCGGAGCAGGCTGCTGATCTCGACGGTCCTGGCGCTTCCGGTGCTGGTGTTGTCGATGGTCCCCGCGTTGCAGTTCGACAACTGGCAGTGGCTGGCTCTGACCCTGGCCTCCCCGGTGGTGGTGTGGGGCGCGGCGCCTTTCCACCGGGCCGCGGTCACCAATGCCCGGCACGGCGCGGCCACGATGGACACGCTGATCTCGGTGGGCGTGTCCGCGGCCTACCTGTGGTCGCTGTGGGCGCTGTTCTTCGGCGACGCGGGGATGACCGGGATGCGGATGACCTTCGACCTGATGCCCTCGCGCGAGTCCGCCGCCGGCCACCTCTACCTGGAGGTCGCCTCCGCGGTCACCGTGTTCATCCTGGCCGGACGCTACTTCGAGGCCCGCGCCAAGAAGCGCTCCGGCGCGGCGTTGCGCGCGCTGCTGGACCTGGGCGCCAAGGACGTCGGCGTGGTTCGCGACGGGGTCGAGACCCGGATCCCCACCAGCGCCCTGGCGGTCGGCGACGTGTTCGTGGTCCGTCCCGGGGAGAAGGTCGCGACCGACGGCGTGGTGACCGAGGGGACCTCCGCGGTGGACGCCTCGATGCTGACCGGCGAGTCGGTGCCGGTGGAGGTCGGGCCGGGTGACCCGGTGGTCGGCGCCACCGTCAACGCCGGCGGCCGGCTGCTGGTGCGGGCCGCCCAGGTGGGCGCCGACACCCAGCTGTCGCAGATGGCCCGGCTGGTCGAGGACGCCCAGAACGGCAAGGCCCGGGTACAGCGCCTGGCCGACCGCGTCTCGGGCGTGTTCGTCCCGGTCGTGATCCTGCTGGCCCTGGCTACCCTGGCGACGTGGCTGGCCACCGGGCACGGCGCGACCGCGGCGTTCACCGCCGCCGTCGCCGTCCTGATCATCGCCTGCCCGTGTGCCCTGGGCCTGGCGACCCCGACCGCGCTGATGGTCGGCACCGGCCGGGGCGCCCAGCTGGGCATCCTGATCAAGGGCCCGCAGATCCTCGAGTCCACCCGGGCCGTGGACACCATCGTGCTGGACAAGACCGGCACCGTGACCACCGGACGGATGAGCCTGGCCTCCCTCCACCCGGCGCCCGGACAGGACGAAGCCCAGTTGCTGGCCCTGGCCGGCGCGGTCGAGGACGCCTCGCAGCACCCGATCGCGGCCGCGGTCGCGACCGCCGCCCGGCAGGCCAGCCCCGTCCCGCTGACCCGCGCCGAGGACTTCGCGGGCCATGACGGTCGCGGCGTCAGTGGCGTCGCCGACGGCCACGCCGTGCTCGTGGGACGGCGCAGCTGGCTCGAGCAGGACTGGTCCCTGACCGCACCCGTATCCCTGGTCGACGACGCCCAGGCCGCCGAAGAGCTGGGGCAGACCCCGGTGTGGGTGGCCTGGGACGGGCAGGTCCGCGGCGTCATCGTGGTAGCCGACACCATCAAGGACACCTCCGCCGAGGCCATCACCGCCTTCCGCCGCCTCGGCCTGTCGCCGGTGCTGCTGACCGGCGACAACACCCGCGCCGCCCGAGCCGTCGCCGCTCAGGTCGGCATCGCCGAATCGGACGTGATCGCCGAGGTGCTGCCCGCCGACAAGGTCGCCGCCGTGCGGTCCCTGCAGGAACGGGGCAAGGTGGTCGCCATGGTCGGCGACGGCGTCAACGACGCGGCAGCCCTGGCCCAGGCCGACCTCGGCCTGGCCATGGGCACCGGATCCGACGTGGCCATCGAAGCCTCCGACCTGACCCTGGTGCGCGGCGACCTGCGCTCGGCCGCGGACGCGATCCGCCTGTCCCGCAAGACCCTGGCCACGATCAAGGGCAACCTGTTCTGGGCCTTCGCCTACAACGTGGCCGCCCTACCGCTGGCTGCGCTCGGCCTGCTCAACCCCCTGATCGCCGGGGCGGCGATGGCCTTCAGCTCCGTGTTCGTCGTGTCCAACAGCCTGCGGCTGCGCCGGTTCACGGCACACTGAGGCATCAACGAACCCACCAGGCTGGAGGGCACGGGCGCCGAGCAGTCCCTGACGCGAGGAAGGACCGCAGGACATGACAGGCTTTGCCAGCATCGTGGTCGCGATCGGGTTGGGGCTGCTCGGCGCCGGCGTCGTCGTGGCCGCCCATCGCCTGTTCGCGGTGGGCGCGACGGCCGAAGTGCCGGCCTACCTGTCCGGTCAGATGCCTGCGGAGCACGCGCTGTCGCGGTACCACGTGCGCTGGTACACGGTGACGTTGCTGTTCTTGGCGTTCGACGTGGAGATGCTGTTCATGTACCCGTGGTCGCTGGTGGTCGCCTCGATGGGCACGCCGGCGGTGGTCGAGATGTTCCTCTTCCTGGCGCTGTTGCTGGCCGGGGTCGTCTATGCCTGGCGTGAGGGTGCGCTGCGATGGGCCTAACCGGCACAACCCAGCAGCGGCTGGCGCGCTGGGCCGCCTACCGCCCGCACCTGCTGCTGGTCACCGCTCCGGGCGGTACCGAGCAGCGGCTGGCGGTGGAGACGCACGTATCCGCGATCGGGGGGGTGCTCGCGGACACCCCGGCTGGCGCGGACCTGCTCGTGGTGGCCGGCACGCCGTCGGCGCAGCTGGCCGAGGCGGCCGAGCTGGTGTGGGCCCAGGTCCCCGCACCACGGGTGCGCCTGCACCTTGTGGACCCCGCCACCACCGGCGTCCTGCTCGACGCGGGGGTGCGGGAACTGGCGACCCTGCCGGGCCCGGACGCGGCACAGAACGAAGCTGCGCGGTCCCACGACCGCGCGGACCCGGCGGAGCAGCACACCGGCGGTCACGAGCACCGCGCCCACACTGACCCCGAGCGCCGGGAGCACGACGGCCACCACATGGATGCCGAGCCCGGGACGAACCACGGCGGCCCTCGGGGGCACCAGGAGCACGCGGCGCGCGACGGCGACGGCTCCGGGCACGGCGCCCGCGGGGAGGATGGCCAAGGACATGCCGGCCACCCCGGCCATGGCGGTCACGAGGGGCAGGGCGGCCATGAGGGCATGCAGATGCCTGGCGGGCTGATGATGGCCGACCGGGCCCCGGACCGCGACGGGCTGAAGCTGGACGTGCTGCACGTCCCGCTCGGGCCGGTGCTGCCGGCCTGGCCGGCCGGCCTGGTGGTCGACACCCAGCTGCAGGGAGATCTGGTGCAGGCCGCCGCCACCCGCGTCCTGGCCACTTCGGGGGCGAAAGCGCCGGGTTTCTGGGCCGATCCGGCTCCGACCCGCCGGGCGGCGGCGCACCTGGACTCACTCTCCCGGCTGCTGCAGGTGGCCGGCTGGCCGGGGGCCGGCGCCGAGGCCGCCCGCCGCCGCGACCGGCTCCTGGCCACCTCCGGCGAGGTTCCCGGCGACGGGCGGCAGGGGTTCGCACGGTGGCGGAGCCGGGTCGAGCGGTCCTGGACGCTGCGCCGCTCCCTGCAGGGTCTGGGCCGGCTCGCCGCCGTGGACGTGGAGCGGCTGGGACTGTCCGGTCCCGCGGCCCGGGCCACCGCCAGGGGCGGCGACGCGTGGGCACGGGTCGTGACCTGGCTGGACGAGACCGCTACGGCACTGGATGGCCGGGTCGTCGCACCCGGCGAATCCTCACGCGGGACGTCGGGGCGGGGGTCCACGGCGCTGCTGCGGGCCGCGGTCGAGCTGATGCCGGGGCTGGACCTGGCGGGCGCGCGGCTGGTGATGGCCAGCCTGGACCCGGACACCGACGAGGTGGGGTTGACATGAGCGCCGTGCACACCGCACCCGGCTGGTCGGTGGTCGTGGCGGCCGGGCTGGTGCTGGTCGCCGCGGCGGCTACCGCGGCCGTGGACGCCGCCGTCGATCCGGCGAGCCGGTCCGTGCCGTTGTGGGCCAGGCTGGGCCGGCCGGTGTGGGAGACCGCGCGGGCGCTGCTGGCCCAGCCACGTCGCACCTTGGCGCCGGATCGGCTGCTGTGGTCGGTCGGCGTGGTACTGCCGTTGCTGGTGGCGCTGTCGATGGCCACGGTGGTGCCGCTCGGCGGGCAGGTGGTGACCGACCTGGGCGTGGGGGTGGTGTGGTTCAACGCGATGGACGTGGTGTTGTGGGCGGCGTGGTGGCTGGTCGGGTGGGCGCCGAACAGCGTCCACTCCCTGGTCGGGGGGTACCGGTTCCTGGCCCAGGCGCTGGCCTACGAGCTGCCGTTGATGTTCGCCCTGACCGCCCCGGCGGTGGCGGCCGGGAGCCTGTCGGTGACCGACATCGTCACCGCCCAGCAGGCGCAGCTGTGGTTCGTGGTGCAGATGCCGGTGGCGGCGGTGGTGTTCACCGGCGCGGTGGCCGCGTTCAGCGTGTGGGGGCCGTTCGCCCACCCGGCCGGTCTGGACGCCTCCGGTGGTCTGCTGGTCGAGGCGTCCGGGCCGGCCCGGCTGCTGCTGCGGCTGGGGCAGTACGCCCTGCTGGTGGTCGGTGCCGCGATGGCGGTGGCACTGTTCCTCGGCGGCGGCGCCGGTCCGGTGCTGCCGGCCTGGGCGTGGACGGTTCTTAAGACCGCCGCGATCCTGGTGTTGTTGGTGTGGGTCCGGCACCGGGTGCCGGTGTGGCGGGCCGATCGGTCGATGCGGGTGGCGTGGCTGGCCGTGCTGCCGGCCACCTTGGCCCAGCTGCTGGTGGTCTCGATCCTCGCCGTCAGTGGAGCTCAGCCGTGAGCGGGGCAGCGATGGCCGTGTTCGCGGTGCTGGGCCTGGTCGCCGTCGCGGCCGGGGCCGCGGTGTTCGTGGTCGACTCGATGGCCCGGGCCACGTTCGCACTGGCCGCCTCGTTCGTGGCCGTCGGCGGCGAGCTGGTGCTGCTGACCCTGGACTACCTGGGCGTGGTCACCATCTTGATGATGGTGATGGAGATGGCCATCATGGTCGTGTTCATGGTGATGTTCATGATGAACCCGGCCGGCCTGATGCCGATGTCGATGCTGCACAACAAGCGTGGCGCGCTGGCGATCTCGGTGGCCACGTTCGTGCTGCTGGCCGCCGGGGCGCTGCTGGTGCCGTGGCCGGCCCAGCGCGGCACGGCGCCGGCCGATGCCACCCGGGCGGTGGGGGAGGCGATCATGGGCCCGCACATGCCGGTGATGGTGGCCATCTCGGCCGTGCTGTTCGCCACCATCGTCTCCGCCCTGGTGCTGGCCACCCCGCACGGACGCTACGAGCCGCAGGAGCAGCAGCCTCAGGACGAGGGGCAGCGGTGATGCTGCAGCTGTTCCTGCTGCTGGCCGCGGCCCTGCTGGCGGTCGGCCTGTTCGGCGCGCTGAGCCAGCAGTCGGTGGTCATGGTGATGATGGGCCTGGAGCTGATGGTCGCCGCGGTGATCGTCGCCGCGGCCGCGTTCTGGTACTTCCTGGCCCCGTCCGCACCGGACGGGCAGGTGCTGCTGCTGGTGGTCATCTCGGCGATGACCGTGGAGATGGCGATGGGCTTCGCCGTAGTGACCCTGCTGTTTCGTGCCGGCGACGTGGACATGACCGACATGGCCGCGGAGCTGAAGCAATGACCGCCCTGCTGTGGGCCCTGGTCCTGACTCCCGCCGTGGCCGGCGGGGTCCTGCTGGTCGCCACCTACGGGCCGCCCGCCCTCGCGCGGGCCGCCGAGCGGGTCGCCGCCGGGGTGGGGGTGTTGGTCGCCGCCGCGGTCCTGGCCCTGGCCGCAGCCGTCGCAACGACGCGCCCGAGCGCGGCGGCGCGCTTTCTGGCCGGCGACCCTCTGGCCCTTGCGGTGGACGACCTGTCCGCGGTGATGGTGGTCACGGTGGCCGCGGTCAGCCTGCTGGTGCTGATTTTCTGCGCCTCGGCCATTCGGACCGCGCGGGCCCGGTTCACCGGTCTGATGCTGGTGTTCGTGGCGGCAGTGCTGGTGACCGCCACCGCCACCACGCTGCTCGGGCTGCTGATGGCCTGGGAGGTGATGGGCGCCACCAGTTACGCGCTGATCGCGTTCAGCTGGGACCGAGACACCGCGGTGGGCTCGGGCACGACCGCGTTCGTGGTCACCCGCACCGGCGACGTGGGCCTGTACCTGGCCGCCGGCGCCGCCCTGGCCACCGCCGGGACCGCCACGCCGGCGCTGTCCCTGAACCGGCTTGCCGAGCTGCCCGCGCCCTGGCTGCACCTGGCCGCCGGTGGGATCCTGGCCGCCGCGTTCGGCAAGGCCGCCCAGCTGCCGTTCTCGTTCTGGCTGTCCCGGGCCATGGATGGCCCCAGCGGTGTCTCGGCGCTCCTGCACTCCGCGGCGATGGTCGCCATGGGCGGCTACCTGCTGCTGCGGGCCCACCCCCTGCTGCTGGCGGCCGGCTGGGCCGCGCCGGCGGCCGCCTGGGGCGGCGCCCTGACCGCGCTGGCCCTGGGCGTGGTCGCCCTGGCCCAGACCGACCTGAAGCAGCTGTTGGCCGCCTCCACCAGCGCCCAGCTGGGCTTCGTGGCGCTGGCCGCCGGCACCACCGGTCCCGGCGCCGTGGGCGCCGGGTTGACCCACCTGGTGGGACACGCCGCCACCAAGGCGCTGCTGTTTCTGGCGGCCGGGGCGTGGCTGACCGCGCTGGGCACCAAGGCGATTGCCTCGCTGCGTGGCGCCGGCCGGGCCTACCCGTGGGTCGGGATCCCCTTCACCATCGGCGCCCTCGGCCTGGCCGGACTGCCGCCGCTGGCGCTGTGGGCCACCAAGGACTCCGTGCTGGCCGCCGCACGGGAGCAGTCCACCGCCTTGTATGTCGTCGGGCTGGCCGCCGCGGTCGCCTCCAGCGGGTACGCCGGCAAGGCGTTGGCGCTGACCTGGCGGGCCCTGCCGGCCCACCCGGCGGGCTACGACACGGAAGAACCGGGAACGCGGCAGGTGCCGTGGCTCGCGCGGGTCCCGTTGGTGCCGTTGGCGATCGGCGCGGCCCTGCTGGGATTGCTCGTCGTGCCTCCGGTGGCGGCCGGCCTCGGCCTGGACTCCTCGATCGTCCCGGTGACCCCCGGCGTCGGTGAGCTGCTGATTTCGGCCGTCCTGGCCGTGGTGGTGGTCGCGGTGGCGCTGGCCCGGCCGCGCCGGCTGCCCGCGCCCGGCCCGGCGGCGGCGTGGCTGTACCTGGAACGCGCGACCCACGCCGGCATCGTGGGCCCGACCTTGGCCATGGCCCGGGTGCTGGCTCGGGCCGACGACGCCCTTGAGGGCGTCGTGCTCGGGGCCGGTCCGGCCGCGCGGCGGGTGGCCGGGGCGGCAGCCACCCTCGATGGGGCCGGGGTCAGCGGTGCCGTCCGTGCCCTCGTGGCCGGGGCGCGTCAGGCCGCCGATGCGGCCCGCCGCCCGCAGACCGGCCAAGCCCACCACTACTACGCCCAGGCCGTGGTGGGCCTGGCCGCGGCCGTCCTGATCGCCGTTCTCGCGAGGTGAACCCGTGCTGTCCCTGCTGATCTTCCTTCCCGCCGCGGTCGCGGCCGTGCTGCTGCTGGCCAAGGTGCCCGGCCGGGCCGCCCTGTGGGTCTGGCTGGGCACCGCGCTGGCCACGGTGGCGATCGCGGTCGGCGCCTGGACGGCATACCTGGCTGGCGCCGGGCCGGGAGCCGACGGCTACGGGTTCGAGACCAAGGTCAAGTGGATCCCGGGGGTGGGCTCCAGCTACCACGTCGGCGTGGACGGGCTGAGCCTGCCGTTGCTGACCCTGACCACGGTGGTGTTCACCGCAACCGCCATCTATTCACTGCGCGAGGCGGACCGGCCGCGCTCCTACGCGGCGCTGTTCCTGGCCCTGGAGACCACCAGCCTGGGACTGTTCGCGGCGCTGGACCTGATCGTGTTCTTCGTCTTCTTCGACCTGTCAATAGTCGGGATGTACTTCGTCATCGCCGGCTGGGGCCACGGCGCCCGCCGCCGCCGGTCCGCGCTGCTGTTCTTCCTGTACACCTTTGTCGGGTCGCTGGCGCTGCTGCTGGGGTTCATCGGGCTGTACGTGGCCGCCGAACCGCACACCTTCGACATCGTGGCCTTGGCCGCGCACCCGCCGCTGACCGGCTCGGGCCTGGCAGGTCCGCTGGTGCTGGCCGCGATCGCCCTCGGCCTGGCGATCAAGACCCCCACCGTGCCGTTCCACACCTGGCTGCCGCCGGCACACACCGACGCGCCCGCGGCCGGGTCGGCGGTGCTGGCCGGGATCCTGCTGAAGATGGGCACCTTCGGGTTCGTCCGGATCGCCATGCCGCTGCTGCCGGACCAGTGGCGCGCCTATGCCTGGGGATTCGTGGCCGTCGGGGTGGTCTCGGTGCTCTACGGGGCGCTGGTTGCCCTGGCCCAGGACAACTTCAAACGCCTGGTCGCCTTCACCAGCGTCAACCACATGGGCTACATCCTGCTCGCCCTCGGCGCCGCCGGGCTGGTCGGCGACGACCGGGCCCGGGCCGTGGCGGTGACCGGCGCGGTCACCCAGATGGTAAGCCACGGCCTGATCACCGCCGCCTTGTTCCTGCTCGCCGGGGTGCTGTTCGACCGCGGCGGCAGCTACGACATGAACCGCTACGGCGGCCTGGCCGGCCCCGCCCCGAGGTTCGCCGCCGTCACCGCCATCGCCGCGTTCGCCAGCCTGGGCCTGCCCGGTTTCTCCGGGTTCATCGCCGAGTTCCAGATCCTGGCCGGCAGCCTGGGCCCGGCCACCCCCGCCGCCGCCGTCGCCGCGCTGGGGATCGTGCTGACCGCCGGGTTGTTCCTGCTGGCGCTGCACCGCCTGTTCCTCGGCGCCCCCCGCGCCCCCGCCGCCATCGCCGACCTGGGCCCGCGGGAACTGTGGGCCACCGTGCCGCTGCTCGCCGCCTCCGTGCTGATCGGGGTCTACCCACAATCCCTGCTCGCCGTCGTCACGCCGGCCGCGCACACCCTGATCACGCTGGTGAGCCGGTGAGCATGCACGAGAACCCCGCCGCGTTCGCGCCCGAGCTGGTCCTGCTCGCCGGGGCCGTGATCGCGCTGCTGACCGGGTCGTTCGTGCCCCGCCACCGGCAATGGGCAGCCCAACTGGCCGCCGCCGCCGCGCTGGCCGCCTCGCTCGCTGCCACCGCAACCGCCGGAGTTACCGGGGGCAGCGTCTACGCCGGCAGCTACACCCTGGACAGCGCCACCTTCGCCGCCCGGCTCATCGTGCCCGCCGCCGCGCTGCTCACCCTGGCCGTGGCCGCCGGCCGCACTCGCGGCGATGCCCGGGAGAGCGAGTTCGCGGTGCTGGTCCTGCTCGCTTCGGCGGGCACCATCCTGCTCGCCGGCAGCAGCGACCTGCTGCTGCTGGCCGTGGCCTACCTGCTGGCCTCCATCCCGCTGTACGCCTTGGCCGGGTGGGGACGCGACCGGCTCGGCGCCGAAGGGGCCCTGAAAACCTACCTGCTCGGCGTGCTGACCGGCATCCTGCTGCTGCTGGGCGTCGCGATCCTGTTCGGCCTGGCCGGCTCCACCAGCTACGCCGACCTCACCCGCCAGCTGCCCCACGCCCCCGCCGCAGCCCTGGCCACCGGGGTGGTGGCGGTGCTGGCCGGGCTGCTGTTCAAGGCCGGCGCCGTCCCGGCCCACTTCTGGGTCCCCGACGCCGTCCAGGGCGCCACCACGGGCGCCGGGGCGTTCCTGACCACCGTGCCCAAGGTCGGGGCACTGCTGGCCCTGTATCGACTCATGCTCGTCATCCCCGACGACGTCATCAACTGGCGGCTGCTGCTGGCGATCATCGCCGCGGCCAGCATGACCCTGGGCAACCTGGCCGCCTTCACCCAGGACCGCCCCACCCGGCTGCTGGCCTACTCCACTATCAGCCAGGTCGGCTACCTGCTGATGGCCATCGTCGTCGCCGGAACCCCCGCGCAACCGGCGCCACTGTCCGCGTTGGTGCTGTACCTGGCCGCCTACGCCGCAGCCAACCTCGGCGCCTTCGCCGTCGTGGCCACCCAACCCCACCGCGCCAGCCTGGCCGACTACCGCGGCCTGGCCCGCGCCCACCCGGCCCTGGCCGGTGTCCTGGTCGTCTGCCTGCTCGCCCTGGTCGGCACCCCACCCACCGGCGTGTTCACCGGCAAGCTCACCATCTTCACCGCCACCTGGGACGGCGGCTGGGCCTGGCTGGTCGTGATCGCCGCCATCAACACCGTCGCCAGCCTCTACTACTACCTGCGCTGGATCGCCCCCGCCTTCACTCGACCGGCCGCCCGGCCAGAGATGACCGGCGAGCGACCCGAGCCCCGTTCGGTCCACCCCGAAGGTGGCGCAGCACCGCGCAGCACCCTGCAGGTGCTCCTGGACACCCTGGCCCGGCCGGCCCACTGGGTCACCGCAAGCGCTCTGATAGCCGGGGTCCTGGGTCTCCTGCTCGGCCCGGCCGCGGATGTCATCCTGACCGTGGGTGCCGGCGGTGCACTCCACTGACCGTGCCGGCGCCCGATCGGCCCGGCATGCGAGAGCGTCGTACGGGGTTCCGTCGCGGGAGACGAGCAGCCGGCCTGCCGGCTCTTGCCCGCCGATCCCGGTCCTCGATCGACGCCACCACCTCCGGCTGCCTGGAATGCACCTCCGGCTACCAGGCAATGCACGTGCGCCGCGGGCCCCCGCGCGCTGGTCCCGATGCGGGGTGGCTGCCCGGCCCCGTCCGGTTGGCCACTACAGGGTGGAACATCGGGGCCCTATCATGAGCGGTGACACGACGCGCATGGGTAGGCAGACCTCAAGGACAAGGAGTCGATTGGCGTGCGGCAGCTCGGAGAGCTTGAGGCAGCAGTCATGGACCGCCTGTGGGCCTGGGGACGCCCGGCGACGGTCCGGGAGGTCCTGGATGACCTGAACCAGGACCGCACGCTCGCCTACACGACCGTCATGACGGTGATGGACAACCTGCACCGCAAGGGGCTGTTGAGCCGCCAGGCCGATGGCCGCGCGTACCGGTACAGCACCACCCAGAGCCGTGCCGAGCACTCGGCGAACTTGATTGCGGCCGTTCTGGCCGATGCCGAGGACCGGACGGCGCCCCTGCTGCGGTTTGTCGACCAGATGAGTCCTGCCGAGGTGGAACTTCTGCGAGCCTCGCTGGAGGCCGGACGCGAGGATCGTGCCGTCGCGTCGAGGGTCGATGGTCGCCATCGCGGCAGGAAGCGATGATGTTCGCCCTCGTGCTGGTTGCCTACGCGGTGGCGATGGGCACCGTTGGAGCGGCGTGGCTGCGCCACGCGGTATGGCCCATGGGTGCGCCGCGGCTGGGCGTGCTGGCCTGGCAGTCCCTGTCGGTGTCGGTCGTGGCGTCGTTGCTGCTGGCGGGGCTGAGTCTGCTCGCCCCGGCAACTCTGAGCGGAGGCAGCGCCGCAGACCTGTTGGATGCCTGCCTCACCGAGCTGCGGGCGCAGTTCTCCACGCCCTTGGGCATGATCGGTCACGGCGCCGCCGCGGCGGTGACGCTGATACTGGGCATCCGCGTGAGCTACCTGGTCGGCAAGGGCCTGGTGGTCGCGCGTCGGCAACGCACCAGCCACCTGCTCGCGGTGCGGCTTACAGCTCGTCGCGACGAGGCTCTCGGCGCGCTGATCGTGGACTACCCTCTGCCCATCGCCTACTGCCTGCCCGGCCGCGCCGGAACCGTGGTCCTGACCAGTGCAGCAACGAGCGTCCTGGACGACGTCGAGCTGGCTGCGGTCCTGGCCCACGAGCGGGCCCACCTGCGCGGACGGCACCACCTGGTCATGGCGACCAGCCGTGCGATAGCGTCGGCGCTGCCCTTCCTACCCGGCCTTGGCTGGGCGCGCAGCGAGCAGGCACGGCTGCTGGAGATGATCGCGGACGACGCTGCAGCGGGCATGGGTGGACGGCAGACGGTGGCCTCCGCGCTGGTGCGCATGGCCGAGGGCAGCGTCCCGGTAGCAGCGTTGGCGGCCGCCGATGTTGCTGCCTTCGACCGGGTGCACCGGCTCGTGCACCCCAGGCGCGCGGTGGGGTTGGTGCGCCGGTCCTTGATCGCGGTGGCGATCGGGCTGGTGCTGGCAACCCCGCTGGCCGTCGTATCGGCACCGGCCGTGACGGCTGGACAGATGCCGTACTGTGCCCCGTCGCAGACCAGCGCCTGACCTGGCCAGCGCGCCTAAACGGTGCTCGGCGGGCCGCTCACCTCCTGGGGTCAGTAGGTGGAGACGGATCCTGGGACAGCCCGATCCGGGGCCATCCGATGCGGGCTAGCGCGCCGGCGCTCGCGATGATCACCAGCACCGCCAGCAGCTGGGTCCCGGTCAAACCCAGAATGGGGCGTTCGTCGATCCCTCGAGTGAAGTCCAGCAGCAGCCGCTGCAGGCCGTACCAGAGACCGAACACGGACAGCTGGAAACCGGTCGGTCGTGTCCGTCTGGCCAAGGCGAACAGGACGATCGCCAGCAGGGCGGCACCGATGAGGTCATACCCGGCGGAGAGCTGGTAGCCGCATCCGGCGTAGAAGCGGCCAACGTCACTGCAGGACTCCCCGGCCCCTGGCGGGACGGCCGGGCTCGGGCCGAACCCGGGTGCCAGGTGGTAGCCCGCCTTGACGACGTAGGCCAGGGCAAACGAACTGTCGGTTGGCCGGCCCAGATGGTCGGTCAGGAGCAGGTCTCCGATGCGGCCCACGGCAATGGCCACCGCGACCGCCGGTGCCGCGATGTCAAAGATGCGCAGGATGGGCGCGTGGTGCCGGCGCAGGACGACCCACCCGGTGGCGAACCCGGCGATGAGGGCGCCGAACAAGGCGATTCCGCCGTTCCACAACGCGAGGGCTTGCCAGAGCGAGTCGAACTGGCTCGGGTGGGAGATGACGTAGTCCACCCGGGCGCCGATGATTCCTGCCGGGATGGCCCAGAGCAGCGCCGCCTCGACCGGCTCCACCGGCAGGCCCTCCTGCCGCAGCCGCCGCAGGATCAACCATGCGCCCAGCGCGATGCCGATCGCCGCGAGGATGCCATGGGGAGAGATGCCGAGGACGGACGGGATCGGCGGATAGGTGAAGTCGAGCGTGGGCGCGGCAGCGGCAGGGGCCATGTCACATGCCCGAGTAGGAGTGCATGCCGACGAAGAAGACGTTGACGACCATGAAGTTGATCAGGACGCATCCGTAGCCGGCCAGGGCGAGGTAGGCGCTCCTTTGCCGGGACCAGCCTGTGGTGGCCCGGGCGTGCAGGTAAGCCGCATAGACCACCCAGATGACGAAGGTCCACACCTCCTTGGGGTCCCACTGCCAGTAGGCGCCCCAAGCCTGTTCGGCCCAGATGGCGCCGGCGATCAGGGTGAATGTCCACAGCGGGAACGCCAGGACGTGCAGTCCGTATGCCGTCTGGTCCAGTGACCGGCTGCTGGGCAGGGCAGCGGCGACGGCCCTCTGTGCCCGTGAGAGTCGATCCGGTGCGATCCGCTCCAGCCATGTCTTCACCAGGAACAAGATGGTGACCGAGAAGGCAATCGTGAAGAACGCGACGGCCAGGATCGAGACGCTGACATGGATCACCAGCCAGAAGCTCTTCAGGGCCGGTAGCAGCTGGCTGGCGGCCGTGTAGTAGACCGTCACCGCCAGCCCGAGCGTCAGCAGAGTCGGCCCCACGACGAACAGGCCCAGCCAGCGCAGGTCCCGGGTCAGGCTGATCGTCAGGAAGGTGAGGATGACCACGGTCGAGCCGGTGGTCGCGAACTCGAACATGTTGCCCCACGGCACCCGCATGACGGACAGTCCGCGCATCACCACTCCCGCGACCAGAAGTGTCCCGGCGAGCCATGTCGTTGACATGGCAATCCCGGCGGCCGTGCGGGGTGCCGGTTCGATGGCGTGATCAGCTGTCCCAGCGGTCGGGCCGCTGCCGGTTGGGTCGCCCGTCCGCGACGACGAGCCAGCCGGGACTGGTACCCGTTCGCGGGCGTTGGTCTTGGTCGCGCTGGCTCCGGCCGCGGCGCGCGCCACATCGATGGCGAAGGCCATCATGGCCAGGGTCAAGACCACGATGGCGGAGTAGAAGCTGAGGTTGGAGTAGAGGACCAGCGTCTCGTTGGTCATGGATTACTGCCTCTCTGTTGCGAGATTCGTGCCAGCAGGTCGTCGAGCACGGCGGCCAGCTGGGTGTCCTCGCCCTTGGCCAGGGCGCCGACGTGGAGTGTGGTTTGGGCGTGGCTGCTGCCTGGTGCGGGACTGACCCGGACGAACACACGGCGGCGCCGGATGGTGAGTGAAGCGATGAGCCCGGCCAACGCCGCGAGCGACCCCCACAGGGCCAGGGCCTTGCCCGGGTCGTGACGAATCGAGAGGCCGGCGAACCGGTCCACCCGGTCGAAGGTGATGGTGCCTCGGTCCCCGGGGATCTGGAGGGTTTGTCCGGGAGACAACCAGAACAGGGCTGGGCGTCCATCGGCGCCTTTGACCTTGGTCATCTGCTCAGTGGACAGCGCGTACACCGATTGTGGTCGGCCACCGGGGAAGAGCTGGCCTTCGTAGAGGCCCAGCGCGAGCCGTGGAGCCTTGAGGCCGGGGAAGTCCGATACCGGGCCGCGTTGGGGGTCGAGCCGGCCGGTCGGCAGGAACAGGCCGTAGAAGCCCAGCTGTTGGGGCGACGCTCCCGGCAGCTTCACCGCGCCCACCGACGTGTAGTTGTTGTCCTGGGCCAGGAACGGGGTCGCCTGGTGGTAGATCACTTTGCCGGTGCGGTCTCGCACCGTGAGCACGGGTGCATACCCGTTGCCGAGCAGGAAGACCGAGGCGTCACCGAGGGAGAGTGGGTGGTTGACCTCAAGTACCTGCTGGTTCGGTTTGGCTCCGGGCCGGTCGGTGGTTGTGGTGTAGGCGGTGAAGTCGCGTGGGGCACCGAACTGCGCGCCCCCCGCGCGGTCTTCGAAGCTCACGTCGAACTGGTCGACGGTGAGCGAGAACGGGCGCAGCGCGGAGGTGTCGACCCATGGTCCGGGGTCGAGGGTGTCGTAGGAGGAGGCGGTGTTGGAAAAGGTCTGGCCGGTGGGGACGATCACGTCGCCGCGCCATCCGAACAGGTGCCCGACGGCGACCGCGACGATCACCAGGACCAAGGAGACGTGAAAGAGCAGGTTACCGACCTCACGCAGGTAACCGCTCTCGGCACTGAGCGAGACTGCGTCATGGCCGTGCACCCGGAACCGTTTGGCCCGCAGTACCTGCCGTGCGCAACGAAGCACCTCCACGGGTGACCCGTCGACGACAGCCTCGGCGTGCTCGGGAAGCCGGTCAAGGCGGCGCGGCGCGCGGGGTGGCCTCGCCCGCAAGGCCCGCCAGTGCAACCGGGTGCGCGGCACGATGCAGCCGACCAGCGAGACGAACAGCAGGAGGTAGATCGCGGCGAACCACGGGGAGGCATAGACGTCGAAGAAGCCGAGTCGGTCCAACCAGGGACCGGTGGACCGGTGCCTGGCGAGATAGTCGGTGACGAGAGAGGCGTCGATGTTGCGTTGCGGCCAGATGGAGCCAGGAACGGCACCGATCGCGAGCAACAACAACAGGAAGAGCGCCGTGCGCATGCTGGTCAGCTGCCGCCAGGCCCACCGCGACATTCCCCAGGGTCCCAGCCGGGGTTGGGCGATGCTCGCCTGCTGGCCGGGGCGAGCGTCGCTGGCTGGACGCTGGCGAGTCCGTACCATCACAGCACCGTGGTGTAGCCGTTGACTAGCCGCGTCTGGATGGCAGTGTTCACCGTGTTCCACAGCCCCGTTACGAGCAGCACTCCGACGATGGCCAACAGGACGCCGCCGCAGAGCTGAATGGCGCGATGGTGTCGGCGCAGCCAGTTGGTGGCCACCTCGATCCGCGCGAATCCTCCCGCAATCAGCAGGAACGGGATGCCCAGCCCCAGGCTGTACGCCACCGCGAGGGTGGCGCCCCGGGCGACGGCCTGCTGGTCCGCGGTCGTGGTGGCCAATGTCAGGACAGCCGCCAGGGTGGGTCCCATGCAGGGGGCCCAGCCCACGGAGAAGACCATCCCGAGCAGTGGCGCCCCGGCCAGACCGGCGGCTGGACGCCACCGGATCGTCCATGACCGTGCGCCGCCCACCCCGATGAACATCAGGGACATCAGGATGACGAAGACACCACCAACCCTCATCAGGGTGCCTTGGTGCTCACGCAACAGGCCGCCCAGCGAGGCGAAGGCCGCCGCCTCCAACACGAAGATGACGCTGAAGCCCAGGATGAACAGCAGGGCGCCAAGAACCAGGCGTCGCCGATCTCGTCGCGCGATGGCGACATCGGAAAGACCGGTGACATAGCCCAGGAAGCCGGGCACCAGCGGCAGGACGCAGGGCGAGGCGAAGGACACCAGCCCGGCGGCCGCGGCGATCAGCAGCGCCAGCGGGAGGGACCCCTCGGCGATCGTCGACCCGACCCCGACGATCACCGTTCGGCCAACACGGTCTTGACCAAACGGGTCAGGGTGGGCTCCGTCGTCTGGCCCAGTATCCGGGCCGCGATGCGACCTTGGCGGTCGACCACCAAGGTGGTCGGCACCGTGGGTGCCTGGCCGCGCAGGGCCAGCTGGGTGGCTCCACCGTCATAGGCCAGGGACGGGTAGGTGATGCCGTACTTGCGCTCGAACGCGCGCCCTGCCGCCGGGCCCTCCTTGAAATCGAGCCCCATGAACTGGACCGGTTGCTTCGCGGCCCGGAACTGCCGCCAGGCCTTCTGCAGCTCGGGTGCTTCGGCGACGCACGGGCCACACCACGAGCCCCACATGTTCAGCACCACCACCTTGCCGGACTCCTTGGCGAGGGACCACGACTGCCCAGCCAGTGTGGTTCCCGCGATCTGCAACGGGCTCCCTCGGCGATCGGCCGCGATCTGCTCGATGGTGCCGTCGCCGGCGATGTATCCCTTGTCGTCCCCGGCACGCGCTTGAGCCGAGATGGAATTGGGGTCCGATCCGCAACCCACCAACAACACGGTCACCGCGAGGATCGCCCCCACCAGGACGGTTTTCGTGGTTCTCGTCGGGCCTACGTGGCGGCCCGTCATGGTCGACTTCCCGGGCTGGTCAAGTGCTCCAACTCCGTTGACCAGCCCGGCCGCAGCTGAGCCAGACCGGTTCGGCTGGCGTGCGCGATCGCGATGGCGCATACAGCCGTCGCACCGATGCACGCTGCCAGATCCCACCGGTCGACACGGATGGCCGGGATGATCATCGGCCAAAGCGCCGCAGCCAGACCCCATCCGGACGTGGCGTAACGAAGCCCCGGCGGTAACCGGTAGCGCCAACTGGCAGTGAGCGCGACCAGTGCGCCTATCGCGAACAGTGCAGGCCATACCGAGTGCGTCACCCGCGAGCCCTCCAGGGTCGAACCGACGGGGTGGACGGGTACATCCGCTGAGGTGGCCGCCTCCGCGACGGGGCAACCCGGCGCAGTGACGCGTTGAGCGGCTGTGGAGTCATCGTCCGGCCGCGATCGCGCCCGCGATGACCAGGACGCCGGCGGTCGGGTAGCCGATCAGCAGGTCCTGCCAACCCGAAGGTTGTGCCCCGAATGTCCCGAGGTGGAACAGGAAGTGCTGCAAGCCGACCAGCACACCGAGCCCCATCAACGCCTGCCCCGCGCGAATGATGCGTCTCTTCCGGCGGTACTCGGCCTCCGGGTCTCGCTGGGGCTTGGCTGCCGTGTCATGTTGACCTGGTGACGTCTTGCGCGCGTCGTCTGGTTTGTCGGACCCGTGCATCTGGACACCTCACTGGGCTGGGGAATGCTCGTCTACAACTAGGGACGATAGTAGTACGGGTCTCGGGCTGGTCAGGGGACCCGGCATGCATACGACACGGGACCGCCGTGAGGTGAAGCGCGGTTACACCATCCGGGACGTGGGCGTCGCCCAACGGCCGGACCCGTTCGCGCGGCGCCGGACCAGTCCGGTCACGATGAGCAGTCCAGCCGCCGCACCGGCAAGCCGCTCGGGCCACGGGCCGAGATGGTCGGCGACCGTGGTCTGGCTACGCACGGGAAGGTCGCCGCTGAGCAGCGTCGGTGTAAACAACGCGCTGCGTTGGTGCGCCGCCCCGTCGGGCGTGATCAGCGCGCTCACCCCGACGGTGGAGACGTGTACCACGGACCGGCCGTGCTCGACCGCGCGTAGCCGCGAGATCGCCAGCTGCTGTTCGGACTCGGCCGTGTAGCCGAACGTCGCGTTGTTCGTCTGCACCACGAGCAGGTTGGCGCCCTGGCCCACCGCATCGCGCATGAGCCCGTCATAGGCCACTTCGAAACAGATCACCGGCGCCGCGACGATGGTGCCCGCCCGGCGTGACGGCACCCGGAAGATGCCGGTCTCGCGTCCGGCCGTGAAGTCCCGGGTGACCAGGTCCACCTTCGAGCTGAATTGCCGAAAGAACGACCGGTAGGGGACGTACTCGGCGAACGGAACCGGGTGCTGCTTGACATAGCGGTCCACCACACCGCTGCCTGGAACGTAGAGCAGGCTCGCGTTGGACACCTTCGGGGACGGCTCCTCCAAGACGGCGCCGACAATGACGGGCGCACCGATGGCGGCGACGGCATCCCTGATGACGCGGGCCGCGTCGGCATTGCGCAGCGGGTCGATGTCGGAGGCGTTCTCTGGCCAGACGACCAGATCGGGGCGCTGACCGTCCCCGGCCCGGACGGACGCTGCCGCCACCTCGGTTAGGCGCGCGTGGTTGTCCAGGACCGCCCGGCGCTGCGTGTTGAAATCCAGCCCGGCGCGCGGGACGTTGCCCTGCACGCCCATAACGGCAGCCGGGGGTCCCTGGACCGGAGTGGGGATCAAACCGGGCAGCGCGGTGATCCCCACCAGTGCCGCCATCGTCGGGATCGCTACTGCCAGGCGAGCGGTGATGCCGTGTCCGGTCGTCGCCTCGAGGAAGTGCGCGAGGCCTGCTGCCAGCACGCCTCCGGCGAGGGCGACGCCGAAGGTGACTCCTGGCACGCCCAGCCAGGCCGCCAGGTGCAGCAGCGGGGAGTCCGCCTGGCTGAAGGCCAGACGCGCCCAGGGGAATCCCCCGAACGGGGTCGTCGACCGCAGCCACTCCTGGGCCACCCACAAGATCGCGATGACCAGGGGGCGGACTCGGGGGCGGCCGAGGCCGGTGCGACGGATGAGGGGACGACGTACGTCTTGCAGGAGACCGGACGCGGCACCGAGCAGGCCAAAGTACAGCGACTCGAGGGTGGCCAGAGCAAACCAGGGAAGCGCGCCGACGTAGGTGCCTGACCACGACAGTACCGGGATGAAGAACGCCAGCCCGCACAGAAGCCCCAGGCCGAAGCCGCGCCAGAGACCCGTCCCGCGGGTGGCCAGTGCCAGCAGGGCCACGCCGAGGATGGCGAGTGGCCACAGGTTGAGCGTGGGGAACGCCAGCCAGAGCGCCAGACCTGAGCCGACGGCGAGCACGGGCGCCATCGCGAGCTTGCCCCCGGGTGCCCGCGGGCCCGTGATGCCTCGGCGAAGACCACCGCGGTGTGGGGTCGGGTGGTTCTGCTCGGCTGGGGTGCGGCCGCTCATGGGGCGGTGGTGCCGTTGGTGCCGCCGGTGCACGCGGCGCCGGGTTCGGGGGTCTGCGGTCCTTGCCGGTAGGCGCGGATGAACGCGGGCAGGCGTGGGTCGTCGGCTCCGGTCAGTTTGAGTTGCTTGCCCCAGGCGGAGGCGACCACGGGGGAGTCGAGTCCGGGGTAGGGGGACAGGACCGCGTAGGTGTCCGGGATCGTCTTGCGCAGTGTCTGGATCTGGGTCTGGGGCAGGTCGGGCCGGTAGGTGATCCAGACCGCGCCGTGCTCCAGGGCGTGGACCGCGTTCTCGTTGGGCACGGGCTGGTCGTAGACCCCGCAGTTGAGCCAGACCGGTGCGTGCTCCCCTCCGGCGGGCGGGGTCTGGGCGTAGTCGACCGGGGTGGTGACGTGGCCTCGCTGCTCTTGATAGGTCTGCACCGCGGCCAGGGTGGGCTGGTTGGCCTGCTCCCGGATGATGCTGAACGCCACCACCGCGGCGATCAGCACCAGGGCGGTGGCGGTCCCGCCCCAGATCGCGATCTTGCGGCGCCGCTCCTGCCGGGCCTGGGCGCGGCGCACCTGGGCCAGACGCTCGGTGCGGGTGGACTCGTTGTTGCGGGAACGTTTCGATCGGCTCATGGTCTCCAACTCGGATGAGATGCAGCGTGGATGCTCGGGGACGAGGGCCGACCTCCGTCAGCGACAGGAAGCCGCGTCCGGTCGGCATATCGGGACGGTTCGGCAGACGCGTCCGTCTCAATGGTCATGGGCGAAAGGACCATTCGGCGTAGAACAGGCCGAGTCCGAGCGCCACAAAGAGCCCAGCGATGATCCAGAGGCGGATGACGAGGGTGACCTCGTTCCAGCCCGCCAGCCCGAGATGAGCTGGCAGTGACGTCATGCGCAAGGCTCCTCGTCCAGCAAGCGTGCCTGCAGCGGCCCGGAGGATTATCGCCAGCGTGACGACGACGAACAGACCGGCAAGGACGATGCCCAATAACTCGGTTCGAGTGGTGACCGCCAGCCCAGCCAGCGCCCCACCCAGCGCCAGCGAGCCGGTGGTCCCCATGAGAACCTTGGCCGGCGCAGCGTTCCACCACAAGAATCCGAAGCAGGCGCCGACGATTGCTGCTGCCACGACGGCGAGGTCGAGTGGGTCCCGCACCTCGTAGCATTGGGCACTGGGGGTGGACTGGCAGTCCTGGCTGAACTGCCAGATGCCGATTAGGACGTAGGCGCCGAACACCATCGCGCTTGCACCTGCGGCCAGACCATCGAGCCGGTTGGTGACGTTCACGCCACTGCTGGTTCCGGCGATCAGCAGGTTCGCCCAGAGCACGAACAGGACCAGTCCGAGCGCCGGGCCGGCGAAGGCGAGGTTGATGTCAGTGTCGCGGGCGAACGAGATGAAGGTGCTCGCTGGGGTGCGGTGGCCACTGTTTGGAAGCTGCAGCGCCAAGACCGCGAACAAGGTCGCAACGAGTGCCTGTCCGGTGAGCTTGGTCCGACGACGCAGACCAAGGCTGCGCTGGTGGGGTGTCTGGATGTAGTCATCCAAGCACCCGACTAGCCCGAGCCCCACCATCAGCAGCAGGACGAGCAGACCGCTCGCGGTCGCCGAGGTGAGTGTGAGTACGTGGGCGAGCACGTAAGCGAGCAGGGCTGCCGCAACGATGACGGCCCCGCCCATGGTGGGTGTCCTGCGCTGGCCGAGATGAGAGACGGGCGCGTCGTCGCGGAAGGACTGATCTCTCCCCTCGCGGACCTGCAGCCTGGCGAACAAGGGCGTCGAGCTCAGGGAGAGGATCAGCCCACCTGCGAGGGCGAGGAGGATCTCCGTCATCCAGCTGCCGTCAGGTCCGTGAACACGGATGCACCCCATCGCAACGATCACGGCCGAGATCACGATCACGACAGTGGGAGTGGGCCGACCGGCGATTAGCGGAGGCGACCATTGGACAGAGTGCGGGCGCGCTCATGATCTCCTCCTCTCATGGTGCTGTGCCGGGTCGCGTGGCCTCCTGACCAGGCCGCTACTAGAGGGCATAGTATCAGCGCTAGCCGGCTGGGCTTGGCCTGAGAGAGGTTGGGCGAGGAGACAGCGCAGGGAGGCCGACTTTGCAACGGGTGCACTGGTCCGTCGCCACCCTTGGTGACTCGGTTCCTTCATCTCCAAGATGCTCGGCGCGGGTATCGGCGGGAGCTTTCATGGAGACGCCCCTGCTGGCCGTATGCGGCTTGGGGACTGGTCCTCACGGCAGGCAGCTTTCAGCGCGGCGTCGAGGTCACCGCCACCGGCAGGCATGACATCTGGGAGTTGGCGGTGGCCGAAGCTCGTGCCGCGGCGCATCGAGCCTAGGGGTAAGTTGTGTCCGTCCCAGGTTGACCGTGGCGGCTAACCGCGCCACGCGCTGAGGACTCGCTCGGGTGTGAGCCAACGATGACCACGGGCCGCTCAGGACAAGGACCTGGCCCACGGCCATCACGGATCCGCCTCGTCTATCGCCAGGTCGGCGAGGCGACACGCGACGTGATCGCCATCGGTCTGCGGGATGAGCACGCCATCTACCACACGGCGGCTCGACGAATCGCCTCACACTCTCGATCGGAGCAGGCACTCCAACGACTCGTCGGAGTGCCCCGATTGCCAATCCTCTGCGGGAAGGTGTGGAGCCCGTCCGCTGGTGGGGAGGCGGCCGCGGAGTCCGCGGCGCAAGTACGACGCATACGCTGCTCGCCACGACTTGGAGACCGGCTGATATGAGGGGATCATGCTCGCCGCTGGCCGAGCCCGGGCCTGCCACCAAGCGGGTCGGCGACTCGTCCGAGTTCAGCGTCGCTGTCCTTGCGGAGTTTGACGGGGTGCTGAGCTACGACGCAGCGCGGCCCAGGTGAACGGCTGCCACATGCCCGACGGCGTGACGTGCTCGTCGCGGGCTTCCGCGGTCAAGGTCCACTCGGGCCCGACCAGGTCGGCCGTGTGGCGGGCCACGGGCAACCCGGAGCACTGTTGTGGTGCGTCGGGGGCGAAGGTGGCGATGACGGCGATCGAGCCGGTCGCGGTGACCGATGCGAGGGTCTGGCGGTAGCTGACTTGGTCAGCATCTGAGGTGAGGAAGGGCAGCACTGCCCGGTCGTGCCATGCGTTGAAAGTCCGGCCACGTCGCCACGTGCGCACGTCCCGCGGCAGCCCAGTGGACCAGTGCGGCTTGGTCGCCGAGGCGAGCCTGCGCAGCGTGCACTGCGACCGTGGACAGGTCCACCACGGTGACGTCGGTGTGCCCGCGCTTACAGTAAGTAGCGTGTCGGCCAGCCGGCTAGTTCCCGCGCCGATGTCGACGATCGAGGCATCGCTACCGACTCCCACCTGGTCGAGCATCGACAGCGACATGCGCGGCTGCTGCTCGTACCAGCTCGTCGAGGACTCCTCCCGCGAGTACGCGGCGTTCCAGTGCGCTGCCAGGTCGTCGTTGCCGCTCCCACAGTTATCGTAGTTGAGGTGCGCGGGCTTGCTGCCGCGGTGGGCGGCGGCGTGCGACGCTAGGGCAATGGACAGCGAAGCGGTCAAGGAGTTCTTCGAGCGGGTGTCGGGCGACTGGGACGACATGCGTTCGAGCTTCTACAACGCCGACATCATCGACGCGCTCGCCGAGCGGACCCAGCTCGGCGAGGTCAGCACCGTCGCTGACGTGGGCACCGGGACCGGTTTCGTCGCTGCGGGACTGGCCGGCCGGGCCGCAGCGGTGATTGGGGTGGACAACGCGCCGGCGATGCTGGCCGTGGCCCGCCAGTCGCTGGATGCGCTCGGCGCGGACAACGTCACTCTCATCGAGGGCGAGATCGACGCGCTGCCGCTACCGGATGACAGCGTGGACGCCGCGGTCGCGAACATGGTCCTGCACCACGCACCGGACCCGGCCGCGATGATCGCCGAGATGGCGCGAGTCGTGCGGCCCGGTGGCCGGATCGCGGTCACCGATGAGATGGCGCACGAGTACGAGTGGATGCGCACCGAACAGGCCGACCTGTGGCTCGGGTTCTCTCCCGAGCAGGTCGCTGATCACTTCGCGCGGTCGCGGTTGCAGGAGTACGGGTATGCGTCGCTGGGCATGCAATGATGCGTGGTCTCCAAGACCTCGGTCGGGGTCTCTGCTGAGATCGGTATCTTCGCCGCATGGGCCACCGTGCCGCCACACCGCTGACAGCCCAGTGGGGTCGTGTCCTTGGTCCGCCCGGTCGCTGCGGTCCGCTGGCGGACCGCGATCAGAGACCGCCGCTCACCCCGGTCCTGGTGAGTGGGTGCGGAGGTTACCGGCCGCCGCCGTCAATCTCCTCCGGTTATGAGGTACTGCGCGGTTGCGATGTGAATGCGACCGCTGCGACGTTGCTCGTGTGCGGTGAGCGTGACGCTCTGGGCCAGTTGTTTCCAGGGTTCCGCCGGGTGCGGGTCGGCGCCGCCCCGCGCGGCCAGTAGGCGGTATAGGGCCGCCGTGCGGGCAGGAGGCGTCGCCGTCTCGGCGACGATGCGCCGTCGTGCCCGGCCGAGCATCCTTTGGCCGGAGTCCGGGTCGACGAGTCGTCCACTGGCCCCGATGGCCTGCAGGTTGCCAGGGAAGTCGAGGCCGGTTCTGCAGCCGCTGTCCAGGACTGGGGCACCGGCGGCGGGTTGACCAGTTGCAGATGTAGCCGCGGGGCCCGGTAGAGCGGCCGTTCAAGGGACACGAGGTCTGAGACGCGGCCGAGAGCCTGATGGCGACGCGTGGCCAGCAAGTACTTCTCCGGGCGACAGATGGTCAGACCATAGGGGGCGTGGGGTCGCCGGGGCGGGCCCGACGGTGGGGTCGGGGTGGTGCTGGGTTTGTACGCGGTCAAGCGGAGCACGAGGCCCAACTTGGAGCGGTCAGCTGATCGATGACCAGCCTGGCGACGCGGACCGCGCCCTCGGGTCGACGGAGCCGGTGATCGCCTTCGAACCGGACGGTGACCGGATCTATGAGGCGTTACACGCCCCGCATGACGCCATTCGGGCTGGCTACATGCTCACGCAGGACCAGGTGGCCTCTCGGTGGTAGCGCGCGCGTCATTTCGGCGTCGGCGGCGTGCTCGTCGGGGATTCTGCACTGGGCGAGCGTGGCCACGGCAGCGTCGAAGTTGGCATCGGGGAAGTCCAGGAGCTGCGCCTCGCCGAGGCGTTGGTCGACGTGCCGACCCAGCCCGCTGGCTCGGTCACGCGCCTGTGCCAGCGTGGCCGGGCTGAGGTCGAGACCGGTCAGCTGCCTGGGGCGGCCGCGCGGCCGTCGAGAGGATGTGGCAGATGTCCGCGTCACTGCAGTCGGCTGGATCCAGCCGCTGGCTGCGGTCACGGAGTTGTTCGAGTTCGGTCTGCCAGGTGGCGAGTTCACTGATGCGCCTTCGGACGTCGGCGAGCTTGCCGTCGATCAGGGTCGTCACGTGCGCGCACGGCACGTGGCCATCATCGCGCAGGTCGATAATGCTGCGGATCTCGACGAGGGTGAGGCCGGCGGCCTGGGCGGCGCGGATGAACCTCACTCGGATGATGGTCGACTCGTCGTAGTCGCGGTACCCGTTGGCGGCCCGTGACGGTTCGGGCAGCAGGCCCTTACGTTCGTAGAACCGGATGGTCTGGCTTGGCAGCCGAACGGCCTCGCCGAGTTCACCGATCAACATTTGGCCAATCTACCGCTTGACCTTGTACCGCAGAGCAAGGTATAGCGTCTTGGTCATGGACATCACCCTGCTGTACTTCGACGGCTGTCCCAACTGGAAGCTCGCCGACCAGCGCGTCACCCAGATCGCCGCCGGGCGCGCGGACATCACGGTGACCCGGCGGCTGGTGGACACGGTCGAGGAGGCCGAGCGGGTCGGCTTCCACGGCTCGCCGAGCATCCTGGTCAACGGCGTCGACCCGTTCGCCCAGGGCGATCCGGGTGTCGGGCTGGCGTGTCGGGTGTACGCGACCCCGGACGGGCCGGCCGGCGCCCCCTCTGCCGAGCAACTGCACGCAGCGCTCACCGACGCGTGATCGCCCCTCGATCGACGGTGCCACGAGGACCCTCGTCGGCGTGGCGCGAACTGCCCGTCCTGCTCTCGGTCGGGCCTGCTGGGCGCCTTCGCGGGCATCTGGGTGGGCAGCTGGGTCCCGATCGTCCTCGGCCGAGCAACCGGTGGCATTCGCGCTGCGGCGCCGACCCCAAAGGCGTTGCGGCTGACCTCAGCCGGACCAGCGTGAGACACAGCGCTGCCGACGAACACGACGACCTCCAGGCACCATCCGCGAGAAAGCTCCCGAGATGACCAAGCGGTACGACCTGATCGTGATCGGTGCCGGCATGGCCGGCATCTCGGCAGCCAACAAGTGCGCCGCGCAGGGCTGGGACGTCGCGATCGTCGACGCTCTGCCCTACGGCGGCACCTGCGCGCTACGCGGATGTGACCCGAAGAAGATCCTGCGGCGCGGCGCGGAGATCATCGACAGCGCCCGGCTGATGCGCGGAAAGGGCATCGACGCCGGCGACCTGGCGATCAACTGGGCCGACCTGATGAAGCACAAGCACGGCTTCACCGACCCGGTGCCGCAGAACCTGGAGCGCGGACTGACCGGCAACGGGGTCACCACCCTGCACGGCCAAGCCAGGTTCACGTGCACCAGCCGCGTCGAGGTCGACGGCACAACCCGCGAAGCCGGGCACGTCCTGATCGCCACCGGCGCACACCCACGCAGGCTCGACTTCCCCGGCCACCAGCATCTGATCGACAGCACCGACTTCCTGGACCTGCCGGCACTCCCGCCGCGGCTCCTGTTCGTCGGTGGCGGGTTCATCTCCTTCGAGTTCGCCCACATCGCCGCTCGAGCCGGCAGCACCCCGGTGATCATCGACCACGGAGCGCGCCCCCTGAAGGCGTTCGACCCTGACCTGGTCGAACTGCTGATCACCCGCGGCGCGGACGTCGGGATCGAGGTGCGCCGCTCCACCACGATCACCGCGGTCGAACCGACCGGGAGCGGCTATCAGGTCACCGTCGAGCGATCCGGCAAGTCCGAGACAATGGAGTTCGACCTGGTCGTCCACGGTGCCGGCCGGACGCCACAGCTGTCCGGGCTGGACCTCGACGTTGCCAGTGTCGCGTGGGGAGTTCGCGGCGTGCGGGTGGCCAAGCATCTACAGAGCACAACAAACCCGGCGGTCTACGCCGCCGGCGACGCCGCCGACAGCCCAGGTATGCCGCTGACCCCGGTCGCTGTCGTTGAAGGCAAGGTCGCCGCCTCCAACATGCTCAAGGGGACGAGGACCGTCCCCGACTACAGCGGTGTGCCGACCGCGGTGTTCACGATCCCCGAGCTCACCCGAGTCGGACTGCTCGAACAACAGGCCCTCGACCAGGGCCTAGACGTGGATGTCCGCTACAGCGACACCACTAGCTGGTACTCCAACTACCGGATCGGCGAGACCACGGCCACCGCCAAGATCCTCATCGACCGATCCAGCGACCGGATCCTCGGCGCACACTTGCTGGGGCCCGAGTACGGCGAACTGATCAACTTCCTCGGACTGGCCATCAAGCTTGACCTCACCACGCGCCAGCTGAAATCCATGACCGCCGCCTACCCCAGCGTCGGCTCCGACCTCGGATCGATGCTCTGACTCGCATCCGAACGTCAGCTAGCTTGGAGCGATCCCGTTGCGCCCGCCAGCGGCCAGCCGGCGGTCCTGATGCAGAACTCGGGACCGGGCGGCAGGCTGGAGCACCTCGGCGTCGAAGTCACTTCGCCCCGAGGACGACACCAATCAGGCCCGGCTCGCCGGCGAGGGCTCCTTCGCGCTGTTGTCGAGGAGCGTGGCACCACCTGCTGCTGGGCGACTGAGAGCAAGTTCCCAACCCACTCGGCGGTGAGTCCTGGGAGCCCTACAAAATGCTCACGGATGGGAAGTCGCGCGGTCCCACACATGGCGGCCTCGCTCGCGCGGGTTGCTGTCGGGTTCCGAAGTCGTCTGCACGGAGGCTCTGAAGTCCTGTGCGGTTCGTTGGGGCCCGGTACTTCGGGCACGGCGCGACTATCGCAGGAGGACACGTCGGTCACCTACGATATGTGTACGGAGTTAGTAGATGCAGGTTGACCGGGGAGACGGTGTGCGCGGTTTCGGTGAGTTGGAAGCGGTTGTGATGCGCTTGGTGTGGAACGCTACCGAGCCGGCCGAGGGGCCGGGCGATACCCGTAAGACGGTCACCGTCCGGGAGATCTATGAGCATCTGCAGCGGACGCGTGCCATTGCGTACACCACCGTGATGAGCACGATGGACAACCTGTACCACAAGGGGTGGCTGGACCGATGCAAGGACGGTCGGCGGTTCCGGTACTGGGCCACGGCAAGCCGGGCCGAATACGGTGCGAGGCTGATGCGGGAGGCCTTGGCCGTTGGCGGCGACACCGAAGCCGTGCTGACGCACTTCATTGGTGAGATGAGCCGTGAGGAGTCCGGCACGCTACACGGCCTGCTTGCCCGGCTGGGGCAGCGGCGGCCATGCTGAGCCTGGCGATCTGCTTGGCGGCTTACGGGCTCGTCGCCGCTGTGTTCGCCCCCGTCGCGCTGGCGAGGTGGACCGGGTCGGGGAGCGCACCCCGCTTCGAACTGGCTGCGTGGCTGGTCGCAATGCTCACTGTGCTGGGATCATGGGCGGCGGCCGCGGCCCTCTTGGTGGCGCAGACCGCCACCCTGTCGGGTGGCTCCGCCCAAGTGGTGAATGCCTGCGTCGCCACAGTGAGCGCCGCGGCGGTCGGCGCCCACGGGGCCATGATCCAGCTCGGGCTGCTGACTCTCGCTGTGCTCGTCGTCGTCACGTTACTGATCGGCGCGGCGCGTGTGGCGCAGAACCTGCTCCGCGGACGACGGCTCACGCACGAGCACGCCCTCACGGCGCGTCTGATCGGACAGCCCATGCCAGACGGCACGACCGTGCTGCTGGACACCACCCAGCAGCTGGTGTACTGCGTGCCGGGCCGGCCCGGCACCATCGTGGTGACCAGACCGGCCCGGGACCTACTCACCGACGCACAGTTGAGGGCGGTCTTGGCCCATGAGCGCGCTCACCTGCGCGGGCGCCACCATACGTGGGTCGCCCTGACCCGTGCGTTGGCCCTGTTGCTGCCACGGATGACCCTGTTCACCGCCGGCGCCCGGGCGGTCGGCCGGCTCACGGAACTGTGCGCCGACGACGCGGCAGTTCGCAGTTGCGACCGGCGCCACGTCTTCGACGCCCTGCTGAGACTTGGAACCAGCGCTCCGGTTGGGCCCGGGATCCTGGCTGCGACCGGCGGCAGCGTCACCGCGCGCCTGGCCCGGCTGCTGGAGCCGCCCAGTCGCGCCCAGCGGCTGCACCATCAGCTGACGTTGGCAGTGGTGCTGACGGCATTGATTCTCGCGCCCATCGCGGTCACGGTCCTCGCCACCGGCGGCCTCGCCGGCTGCGGCTCGACCTTGACGTGATCTTGGCAGGTCCACAACTCCGACCGCCGTGCTACTATTTACGTACGTAGGTAGTAGCACCTTCGCATCGTATGCGACATGCCCACACCGGACATCGCGGCGAACGCCCGCCGATTGACGGTGCTGACCGTGCCCCACCGGCAGTGCGAAGCCTCAGCGAGCCCCCGAGACGAAGTGAGGAATTGGCGTGGGTCACCCAACAGCTAAGTCGCGACCCCACGCGCAAAGTGGGTCCGATGGATCGCGGCGTGCCGAGGTGCGTCGACAGGTGGCCCGTGCCGGTCGCCGAGAACGCCGCAGGCCCTGGCTGCTGGGTTCGGTGGCCGTCGTGGTGGCCGCGGGCCTGACATCCGTGATCGTGGTCACCGTCAACAACCGCGCTCCCGCCCAGGCAAGTGGCCCCCTGCCATACCCCAACGCCTACGGCGGTGCGATCCCTCCCCCCTGGCCCGCACCCACCGACCCAAACGCCGGCGCCCAGGCAGCTGGGCTAAAGGTTGCCCCGATGGACGGCCCGATGAGCAGTGGCATGCAGCACTTCCACATCCATCTGGACGTGGTCGCAGGCGGCCGGCACCTCACCGTCCCAGCCAACCTCGGCATCGACACCGCCACCGGTGCGATGTCCGGCCTGCACACCCATGACACCAGCGGCGTGGTTCACATCGAAGCCGACCAGGACCAGCAGTACATTCTGGGCCAGGTGTTCAACGAATGGAACGTCAAGCTCAACCGTTCCCAGGTTGGTTCTCTACACGCCGGGGACGGCCGCACTATCAGCGCGTACGTCAACGGGCGCAAGGTCACCGGCAATCCCGCCGCGATAGAGCTCAAAGCCCACCAGGAGATTGCGCTGGTGTTCGGCACGCCCGGCCACAAGGTGGACGTGCCCACGCGCTACGACTTCGCGGCCGGGGAATGACACTGCCCGACCAGCACGTTGTCGCCGGTGACCGGCCGACGCGCCGGAACGAAGCGAAGGGAACGATGACATGATGAACTCGATGGGCATGTGGGGTGGCCTCGGGATGCTGCTGTGGGGCCTGATCGGGTTGGCCATCCTCGTCCTGGCCGTCCTCGGCATCATCTGGCTCGCCCGGGACCTGGGGCGGCGTCACCGTGAACCGAGCCCAGAGCCCGGTCCCACGCCACGGGACATCCTCCGGCGCCGCTACGCCGCCGGAGAGATCAGCGAGGAGGAATACCGCCAGCGCACCAGCGCGTTGGCAGACCCCGCAAGCCGGTGACCCCTCAGCCGGGGAGCTGATGCGCCTCGCTTCGTCCGGGAGTGTGCTGGCCGTCACCGGGTGCGGCCTGGCAGCTGCGGGTCGCGCGGCCCAGCTGTCCGGTAACTCGGCGGCAGCGTGCGGTCGACCCGTCCAAGGAGTGAGGGAGCGCAGGAGCGCAACTGCTCTCGGGTGACGACGAGCAGTTCAAGGGTCGTGCCGTTTTCGTCGTCGATGACAAAGCGCGCATCGGGATGGTCGCGGGCGAAGCCGAGGATCGTGTTGACGGCGACACCGACCCGGTCGCCGTGGTTCGTTTGATGGACCGGTTTGCCGGACGGGCAGTTCCTGGCGAGCACATGGAGAGCCTGATGCACCTGACGGACGGCACTACCTGAAACTGTGCCGCTGGGCTGCGGTGCCACCACACTAGGAGCCCGGTCGAAGACGATCGCCGCCTTCGGCTCGCTGGGCTTGACAGCCCACACGAGGAGCACGCCGACGGCACCGATGACCGCGGTGCCGAGGATCACCGCGATGAGCAACGAACTCCACGTACGTGCACGTCTTCTGGCTAAGCGGGCGTTCACCGGCGGCACCATGCCGGCCCGGTCCTGTCGGCTACCAACTGTCCTCCTGAGATGTCCTGTCCGTCCTGGATGAGGTACTGTCTACGTACGGATATCGTAGATGGATTTCGGAGGTGCCGCGATGGAGCAACTGTTTTTCGGCTTGGCGGTGCTCGCATGCCCGGTCGGCATGGGCGCCATGATGTGGATGATGATGCGGGGTCAGAAGAAGAACACCGACCCGAGTAGTGAGCAACCTGATCACACTGCGGCGCAGGAACTGGCCCATTTGCAGGCAGAGGTAGAGCAGCTCAAGAGCCAGCGCGCCAGCAGGGCGCAGGAGGAGTCCGGCCGGTGAGCACGGCGATCGCGTTGCTCATCTTTCTCGCCTCCGTCGGCGCGGTGTACTTCCTCTGCGTTCGACCGATGCGCAAGGCCCAGTGCGCCATGTCCGGCACCGAGAGCGGCAATCGTCGACACGAGGACGGCAGCGACATCGGTCGGCAGATCGCCGACCTTCGCGAGGAGATCCGCATCCTGCAGGTCGACGACGGCGTGCAGGCTCCCGGCGGCCGTGCTGCACGCGCCGATACGTCGCCGCGGCCGGGATACGCCACGACCCGGTTAGCGGCCATCCAGGGTCGCGGCACAGCATCCTATGGAGCCCATGCGCCGCGTGGCCGACACACCGATGCACGCACAGAGTGGACAGCTAAGGAGGAGGACCCTCGGTGAGGATTCGACAGCGTGCGGCCGTGGTCGCAGCCACAGTGTCTGTGGCGGTGCTGGCCGTTGGTGGGGGTGCCTACGCAGCTCCACGGATTGCCTCGGCACTGTCCGGTCAGTTGGCCGCTGAGCGGCCGGGTGGCCAGCAGACGGGCGACATGATGGCCCAGTTTTCCGGAAGAGCACCATTTGACGCCCAGTTCCTGGACCAGATGATCATGCATCACCAGGGAGCAATCGTCTCGACGCAGGCCATGATCGCCGACTCCGACCGGCCCCAGTTGCGGCGGCTGGCGCGCGACATCATCACCACTCAGCGCGACCAGATTCAGAAGATGCGCGCGTGGCGCGCGTCGTGGTACCCCCACTTGGGCTCGACTTTCACCATGATGGGCGGCTCGATGATGGATGGCGCCGACACGGATGGCGGCTCGATGATGAGCGGCCCGATGATGAGCGGCGCGATGATGAGCGGACCTGGAGTAGACCGGATGTACCTTCAGATGATGATCGCTCATCACCAGGTGGCGGTCGAGATGGCTGGGCAAGCCCAGCACCGAGGCGAGCACCCAAAGCTGCGGGACCTGGCCATGACCATCGACAAGGAACAGTCCGCACAGATCAAGCAGATGCGCTCGTATCTAAAGTCTCTGCCTCCGGTGAGCGCGCAGCCTTGAAGCATCGGCAGCCGCCTGCCGGGCCCGGGAGGTGGTGCACGGGTTGACACATTGAGATCCCTGAACACTCCCGGCTGGGCCGACCGCAGATTCGGTTCCACCACAAGCGTGCGATCGAGCGCGTTATCACTGTCGAGGGATTCTGCGACGCTCGATAACCGTCGACCGGACGGTTCCGCACTTCTCGGCGCACCCGGCCTGCAGGCTGCGGGCCCGCAGCGGCCGATCAGGGACGAGCCAGCGCGTGTTGCCGCCGCCCGACTTACACACTTGCTCTCCTTCTGCCGTCCCACCTGGGATCGGCATCCGACGACGGGCCCGTCTTGGCCGACCGGTCCCAAGTCTCCGCCATCGAGCCGTTTCCTTGCCATCGCAACCCGGCAGTGCGCCCGAGAGCGAGTCCTCAGCCTCGTGCGAGCTCGTCCAACACCACCTGCAGCCGTGCCGATGCCTCATCGGTTACCGGTCGCAGGTCGGCAATTCCGGTAACGCTGGACATGGTCTGTGGGTCGAGAATCTGCACCCGTGAACCATCGCCGTCGGCACCGATGACCACGTTGCAGGGCAACAGCACCCCCGATGCTGCGGTCCACCTGCAGCGCCTGGTGGGCGAGGTCGGGGCGGCAGGCGCCCAGGATGACGTAGGACTCCATCTCCACCCCGCGCTTGTCCCGAAGGGTCGCGGCCACGTCGATCTCCATGAGCACGCCGAACCCTGCTCGCTGAGCAGTTCCTTGACCGCGCTCACCGCGGTGACGACTGCCCCCGGTGGTGTCGTCATGGCGAACGAGCCTAACCCAAGCCTAACCCCTGCCCAGCAGACCGAAGGCGATGAGCACCACGGGTGCGGCGAGCACCGCGGTCGCGAGCAGGTAGACCCCTGCTGAGCACAGGGCGCCCGCCGGCCGCTGTCCGAGCAGCTCGAGCCGGGTCCGGGTGGTCCCACCGCCGGATCCCAGGGCCGCCCGGGGGTGGCCGCCAGTCGCGAGGGTGACCAGGGCCCGGGCGAGGGCCGACTCACCGACGGCCCGGGCGGCCGCCCGGTCGGCGAGGACCTCGACCAGCAGGTGCACCTCGGTCAGCCCGGCCCGGCTCCGGAGGATCTCCGGCACCGCCGTGTGCAGGACGGTGAAGAACTCGAGGATCAGGTCGTGCCGCGCCCGCAGGTGGGCGCGCTCGTGGCTCAGCACGGCCTCGAGCTCGTCGCTGGACAGGGCGTCGATCGTCCCCTGGGAGAGCACGACCCGGTGCCGCAGGCCAGGGACGCAGTATGCCGTCGGGGTCGGGTGCTCGAGGACCCGGACCGAGGCGGGCAGGTTCGATGATGCGGTCGTCGCGAGGCCCAGCACGTCCACGAGGTCGCGGTGCCCTCGCCGGGCGGCGCGCAGCGACCGACCGACCTGGTGCCCGGACAACAGGATCCGGACAAGCATGCCCACCGACACCGCGACGCCGAGCACCGTGAGCAGGTCATGGGCCCAAGGGTGGTGGTCCTCGAGCCGGTCGCTGCCCGCGACGGCCATCGGGCCCGCCGCGAGACCGGCGACGACCGCCGACAACGACACGCACTGCCACAGGGTCAGCCCGGCTCGAGGGACCCGTCGCAGGGCGGTGGCTCGAGGCAGCCACCGCGGCGCCGGCCCGGCCAGGACGACGGCGATCAGGACCAGCCCGGCGACGATCACCGCGCACCGCCGGGTGCTGCGGTGCTCTGCGCGATCATCCCCTACCGGACCTGCGCTCCGGTCGGCGCGCCTCCACGACGGCGAGCGCGGCCCGCAGGTCGTCGATCTCGTCGGCAGTCGCGTCGTCGAGGAAGTGCAGCATGGCCGCCTGCCGGTCGGAACGCTCGAGACCCCCGAGGGCGTCACGCAGCACCCGGGCGGTGAGGCTCTCGCGACTAGCCGCGGGCAGGTAGTGGTAGGCCCGGCCGGTCCGCTCCTGCACGACCAAGCCCTTCTTGGCCAGCCGATCCAGCACGGTCATCACGGTGGTGTAGGCCAGGCCGCGCGAGGCACCCAACGACTCGTGCACCTCGCGCACGGTCACGGGACCGCCGCCCGCCTCCTGGCGCGACCAGAGGTGCTCCATGACGGCCCGTTCCAGGTCCCCGAGCCGGGGTGCGGTCGAGTCGGCCATGTCACGAACCTACCCGGGCGGTGGGGGCGCGCTCGTCGGCCCCGGCCAGGTCGAGCACCCGGTCGAAGTCGGCCAGTCCCTCGGGCCGGTGGCTGACCACGAGCACGGTGCGGCCACGGGCGGCGTGGTGCAGGTCGGCGAGGACGCTGGTGGCGGTGGCGTGGTCGAGCTGTGCGACCGGTTCGTCGAGCAGCAGCACCGGTCGCTCCGATAGCAGGGCCCTGGCCAGCCCGAGGCGGGTGCGCTCGCCGCCGGAGACCCCGCGGCCGCCCTCGCCGAGCCTCGTGTCGAGCCCGTCGGGCAGGTCCTGGGACCACCGCGCCAGCCCGGCCTGTCGCAGCGCGAGGTGCAGCTGCGCGTCCGTGGCGCCCGGACGGGCCAGCCTCAGGTTCTCGCGCAGCGTCGAGGCGAACACGTGTGGTTCGTCGTCGAGGAACGCCACGAGCGAGCGTGTCTGCTCCACGGTCCGGTCACGCACGTCCTGGTCGTCGACGCGATAGCGACCGCCCGTGGGGTCCAGGTGCCGGGCCAGCACCGCCAGTAGGGTCGACTTGCCGCAGCCGTTCGGCCCGGTGATCGCGACGTGCTCGCCGGGGGCGAGGTCGAGGGTGATCGGTCCGAGGTCGTGCCGCCCGCCGAGCTGGTCGGTCGACCAGGCGGCGGTGACCTCGTCCAGTCGCAGTCGCGGGGGGTGTGCCGGGTGCCCGGGGTCGCCGGTCAGCGCGTCCCGGACTGCTGGGGTCTGGGCGAGCAGCGAGGTCAGACGGGTGCGGCTGGCGCCGGCGCGGGCGAGCCCGCTCATCGCATCCGGCAGGATCCCGAGGGCGTCGCCGACGGCGAGGGGAGTCAGCACGAGCAGCGCCCCGGTGGCCGGGTGGAGGAGCCCGCCTCGCAGCGCCGCTGCGACGATGGCAGCCGTGGCTACGGTAGACAGCGCGGTTGCCGCCGGCAGAGCCGCGGTCACCAGCGCCCGACCCCTGGCTTGGCGGGTGGCGGCCCGGGTGAGTCGACGGTCGGCCCGGTCCAGCCACCTGGCCGCGACGTCACCGCCACCTACCGCCTGCAGCTCGAGGGCCCGGGAGGTGACCAGGGCAGCGACCCGTGTTGCCTCGGCCCGCGCCGCCAACCACTCCTGTTGGTGCCGACCTTCCAGCGCCCAGGCCGCAGCCCCGGCCACGGCAGCGGCGAGCAGCAGCGCGGTCAGGACGAGACCTGCGCGGGGCAGCAGTACGGCTGCGCCGACGGCAGCCACGCCGGCGGCGAGGGTCGCCGACAGTACCGGCACGACGACGCGGACCTGGGCGTAGACGTCGTCCTCGAGGTCGTCGACGACCCCGCCGAGCAGCTCCGCGCGACCGCGGCGTCCGAGCCGCGCCGGGGTGAGCGGGATGAGCCGGTCATAGAGGCCGACTCGTCGCCGGGCCAGGTCGGCCAGGGCGACGTCGTGTGAGCGGAGCCGCTCGGCATAGCGCAGGGCGGGCCGGGCGATGCCGAACGCGCGGACGCCGACGATCGCGGTGAGCAGGGTGAGGATCACTGGTTGGTAGCTGGCCTGCACGATCAGCCAGCCGGAGGTCGCGGTCAGGGCGATGCTGGACAGGCTGGCCAGCCCGCCGAGCAGGGCGGCGGCCAGCAGGCCCGGGGGGAGTCGGCGACGTGTCACGGGGCTGCCCCGACCGGTCGGCGAGCAGGCAGCGTGACGTGGCGGACAGCATACCGGAGCAGCTCGGGACGGTGGGTGACGACGATGACGGTCCGCTCCCGGGACAGTCGCCCGATGAGCGCGTGGACGAGCGTCGCGGCACCGTCGTCGAGGTGGGCGGTGGGCTCGTCGAGGAGCAGCAACGGCACGTCGGACAGGCTGGCGCGGGCGAGGGCGAGCCGGCCCCGTTGGCCGGCCGAGAAGCCGAACCCGTCGTCTCCCATGGGCGTGTCGAGGCCGCCCGGGAGTCCCGCGACCAGGCCGTGCAGCCCGACCTGGCGCAGCGCCGACCACAGTGCGCCGTCGCCGGTGTCGGCGGCGGCGCCGAGCAGCAGGGACTCGCGCAACGCCCCGGCGAGGAGGAAGGGGCGCTGGGTCACCAGGTGGGCAGGCGGTGCCTCGATGCTGCCGTGGGTCGGCGTGCGTAGGCCGGCGAGCAGCTCGAGCAGGGTCGACTTGCCGGCACCGGAGGCACCGGTGACGGCCGTCAGCCCCGGGCCCACGCTGAGATTGAGGTCGTGCAGCGCCTCGTCGTCCGCGCCGGGGTATCGGTAGGCCAGTCCACGGACTCGCACCGTGGTGGTGCTCCCTACGGCCCGGTTTGCTCCGTTCAGGCCGGTTTTCGGTCCCGCCGCACCGGCCAGAAGTGGGCAAACCGGCCTGGACGGAGCACGGTCGAGGTGGGCGGCCACGTCGTCGAGGGCTGCCGCGCCGTCGGCCGCGGCGTGGAACTCGACGCCGACCCGCCGGATCGGCCAGTAGGCCTCGGGCGCCAGCAGGATGACGGTGAGCGCCACGCCCAGCGGCATGCTGCCGGTCGCCAGCCGCAGACCCGCGGCGACCGCGACCATGGCCACCGAGATCGTCGCCAGCAGCTCCAGCGCACCCGAGCTGAGGAACGCGATCCGCAGCGTGCGTACCGTAGCCCGGCGGTGCCGCTGGCTGACCTCGGCGATCGCCTCCGACTGGACCGTCGCCCGGCCGAAGGACACCAGCGTCGGCAGCCCGCGGACAACGTCGAAGAAGTGGCCGGACAGTGACGCCATCGCCCGCCAGCGGCGCGTGGTCTCGCCCGCTGTGGCGTGCCCGATCAGTGCCGCGAAGGCCGGCAGCAGCGGCACGGTGACCAGGACGATGAGACCGCTGACCCAGTCGATGGCGGTGATTGCGACCAGCGCCAGCACCGGTAGCACCGCGGCCTGGACCAGCGCGGGCAGGTAGCGCGTAACGTACGGCTCGATGCTCGTGGTGCCCTGGCTCGCCAGGGTGAGGGCGGCCGCCGGTTCGGGGCGGTCCTCGGCGGATCGGTGGATCCAGGCCTGCACGAGTCGTTCCCGCAGTGCGGTTGAGACGCGGCTGCCCGCCCGCGCGGCGGTGACTTCTCCTGCGCCGGCGAGCAGCCCGCGCGCGGCGAAGAGGGAGCCGACCGCGACCGCCGCCCCGGTCAGCGACGTCCCGTCGACCAGGGCGACCACCAGGGCGCTGACGGCGAACGCCTGGCCGATCGCGGTCAGCCCCTGCAACCCGCCGAGGAGAGCCAGGGCGGCGACGGCCGGCCGTGCCGTCGGCAGCCAGGTCAGCAGGCGGGGGTCGAAGGGGCGCATCACCGCTCCACGGGGAACGGCACCGGCGCCGGGATGTGGTGTGCCTGGATCCGGCGGCGGAAGACCCAGTAGGTGTAGCCCTGGTAGAGCACCACCAGGGGGGTGAACACCAGGGCCACCCAGGTCATGATGGTGAGCGTGTATGCCGTGCTGCTGGCCTCCGCGGCCGTCAGGGACCAGGCCGGGACGAGCGACGACGGCATCACCTCGGGCCACAGGGTGAGGAACAGTGACGCGACCACGGCCCCGATGGCCACGAACGTGCCGGCGAACGCCCAGCCCTCGCGTCGGCGGCTGGCCGCGAGCAGCCCGGACGCCAGCGCGACGACGGCGAGCGCGCTGGTGGACCACGAGATGCCGGAGGCTCGCCCGGCGCCGAGCGTGACCAGCGACAGCGTGGTCAGGGCGAGTGCCACGGCCCCGGTCCGCAGCGACATCGACCGGGCCGCGTGGCGCACGTCGCCGTCGGTCTTGAGCGCGACGAAGAGCGCGCCGTGCGTGAGGAACAGCGCCACCGTGGTCAGCCCACCGAGCAGGCCGTACGGGTTCGCCAGCACCAGCAGCGGCGAACCGGTCAGCTCTCCGGTGGCGTCGATCGCCACCCCGTGCACCATCGTGGTGAGGATCGCCCCCCACCCGAACGCCGGCACGACGGAGCCGAAGACGATCGCCCGGTCCCACCGCGCGCGCCAGAGCGGGTCGTCCCGCTTGCCGCGGTAGTCGAAGCCGAGCGCGCGGACGATCAGGGCGACCAGGATCAGCAACATCGGCAGGTAGAACCCGCTGAACAGGGTGGCGTACCAGTGCGGGAAGGCCGCGAAGGTGGCACCGGCCGCGGTGATCAGCCACACCTCGTTGCCGTCCCACACCGGGCCGATCGTGTTCAGCATCATCCGGCGGCGGGTCTCGTCACGGCCGAGGACCGGCAGCAGCATGCCGACGCCGAAGTCGAACCCCTCCAGGACGAAGTAGCCGGTCCACAGGACCGCGATGAGGATGAACCAGAGAGTGGTGAGATCCATGTCGGCCTCCTTGCAGCAGAAGAGATTCGGGAGTCAGTAGGCGAAGAGGAGCGGTGCGTCGTCGTCGCGGTGCGCGGGGTCGACCGGCTCCTCGTAGGGGTCCGCACCGCGTCTGACGTACTTGAGGGTGAGGCCCACCTCGATGACCGCCAGCACGCCATACAGGAGGGTGAAGACGGCCATCGACGTGATCACCTCGGCCACCGAGACTCCCGGGGAGACACCGCTGCTCGTCGTCATCACGCCGAAGACGAGCCATGGCTGCCGGCCGGTCTCGGTGAAGATCCAGCCGAACGAGTTGCCGAGGATGGGCAGCAGCGGAGTCACGACGGCCACCCAGAGCCACCACCGGTGCCGGGGGATCCGGTCGCGCCGGGTCGCCCACAGCACCGCCGCGGCGACCAGAGCCGCTGCCATCCCGACCCCGATCATCAGCCGGAAGGTCCAGTAGGCGAGGGGGATGTTGGGGGTGTAGCTGTCGCTGTGCTGGCGCACGTCGGGGGAGGTGCCGTACCGCTCCTGGTACTGCGCCTTGAGCTCGTTGATGCCCTCGACCTTGCCATCGAAGTGCCCGGTGGCCAGGAAACTGAGCAGGCTCGGCACGGTGATCGCCACCTTCTCGTGCTGGCCGTCCAGCGACCCGATCGTCAGCAGCGAGAACGGTGCATGGCCCTCGGCCGACTCGTAGAGCGCCTCGGCCGCGGCCATCTTCATCGGCTGCACATCGGTCATCACCTTGCCCTGCACGTCGCCGCTGACGGCCACGACCAGAGCGGCGACCAGGGTCACCCACGCACCGGCCCGAGTGGCGCGGCGATACATCCGCCGGTCCTCACCGACATCGCGCCGGCGAAGGTGCCACAGGCCGATGCCCATGACGAAGGCACCACCGACCAGGTATGCCGCACCGGCCACGTGCGGAAAGGTCACCAGCTGCACGGGGTTGAGCAGGACTGCCCCGAAGTCGGTCAGCTCGGCCCGGTCGGTCACCGGGCTGTAGCGGTAGCCGACCGGGTTCTGCATCCACGAGTTCGCGGCCAGGATGAAGTACGCCGACAGCAGCGTGCCGACGTGCACGATCCACATCGAGGCCAGGTGCAGCCAGCGGGGGATCCGGTCCCAGCCGAAGATCCACAGCCCGAGGAACGTGGACTCGAGGAAGAACGCCAGCAGGGCCTCGAGCGCCAACGGAGCGCCGAAGATGTCGCCGACGAACCGCGAGTAGTCGCTCCAGTTCATCCCGAACTGGAACTCCTGGACGATGCCGGTGACCAGCCCCAGCGCGAAGTTGATGGTGAACAGCTTGCCGAAGAACTTGGTCAGCCGCAGCAGCTCGGGGCTGCGGCTGCGAAGCCAGGCAGTCTGGAACCCGGCGACGATCGCGGACAGGCCGATCGTCACCGGCACGAAGAAGTAGTGGTACACGGTGGTGATGGCGAACTGCCAACGGGCCAGGTCCACGACGTCCACTGCGCGCCTCCGGATGCAGATGTCGACTACAGAACGTCGTAAATACTACGCTATGTCGTAGGGCCGCGATCGGCGCCGGGCAGACCCCGAGCGCGCAGCCCACCTCGCCCGCCGGCCGCAGGTGTTGGCCACCACTTGGGGCAAAGCGGCGCTGCCTCGAGGCCGGCGTAGTCGCATCGGCAAGGACAGCTATTATCGCCTCATGTCGATTGATGTGGCCGGTTCCTGTGTCACTTCCCGTCCGGCGCTGGGTTCGGCGGCGGCCTTGTTCCGGTCGCTGGGCGATCCGGCGCGGTTGGCGATCGCGCGGCGACTGGCCCAGGGCGAGGCGCGGGTGACCGATCTGGTGGCCCAGCTGGGCTTGGCCCAGTCGACGGTGTCTGCGCACGTGGCGTGTCTTCGGGGATGCGGTTTGGTGGAGGGACGTCCGGTGGGCAGGCAGGTGTTCTACCGCTTGGTCCGGCCGGAACTGCTGGAACTATTCGCGGCCGCCGAGCAGCTGCTGGCGGCCACCGGAGAGGCGGTGTCGCTGTGCCCGAACTACGGCGATCCAACGAGACCGATCGCGCAGGCTAGCGCGGTGGTGGTCGGAGGCACCCGATGACCGACGCCTGCGGATGCGGTGACGGCCCCGAACCGGACGAGGACGACGCGGAAGCGACCATCACGTGGTGGCGGGTCCGGGAGATTCAGGCGGCCGCGGTGGGCAGCCTGTTGCTGGTGGCGGGATTCGTGGCCGACAGAGCGGGCGCGCCGGGGGTGGCGAGCACGGGGTGCACCACCGCGGCATTGTTGGTGGGGGCGTCCACCTTTGTGCCGGCCAGCGTGGCCCGGTTGGTGCGCGGCCGGATCGGGGTCGGCACGTTGATGACGATCGCCGCGGTCGGTGCGACCATCTTGGGTCAGGTTGCCGAGGCGGCGATGTTGGCGCTGTTGTTCTCGGTCAGTGAGGGGCTGGAGGAGTACTCGGTGGCCCGGACCCGGCGCGGGTTGCGGGCCTTGTTGTCCTTGGTGCCGGCCGAGGCCGTGGTGCTGCGCGGTGGCGTGCCGGTGGCGCTACCGGCCGCGGACTTGGCGGCCGGGGACTGGATGCTGGTTCGGCCGGGGGAACGGGTCGCGACCGATGGCGTGGTTCGGGCGGGCCGGTCGGCGGTGGACAACGCGGCCCTGACCGGTGAGTCGGTGCCGGTCGAGGTCTCCAGTGGGGACGCGGTCTATGCGGGCGCGATCAACGGGTCCGGCGTGCTGGAGGTGGAGGTCGCCAGCACGACCGAGGACAACTCGCTGGCCCGGATCGTGCGCATCGTCGAGCAGGAACAGGCACGCAAGGGGGCCGGCCAGCGTCTGGCGGACCGGGTGGCGCGGCCGTTGGTGCCGGGCATCATGGTGCTGGCGGTTTTGATCGGGGTGACCGGCAGCCTGTTCGGTGACCCGCGGACGTGGGTCGAGCGCGCGCTGGTGGTCCTGGTGGCCGCTTCTCCTTGTGCGCTGGCGATCGCGGTGCCGGTCACCGTGGTGGCGGCCATCGGCGCGGCCAGCCGGATCGGTGTGCTGATCAAGGGCGGCGCCGCGTTGGAGGCCCTGGGCCGTGTCCGGGCGGTGGCGTTGGACAAGACCGGGACCTTGACCCGCAACGTCCCAGTCGTGGTCGAGGTCGCCGCAGTCCGTGGGCACGACCGTGCGGAGGTGCTGCGGGCTGCTGCGGCGCTGGAGGCCCGCAGCGAGCACCCCTTGTCGCGGGCCATCCTGGCGGCGGTCCCGCAGCCGGTGGCCGCGAGCGAGGTGGAGGCCGTCTCCGGCGCCGGGCTGGTCGGCCGGGTCGCGGGCCGCCCGGTACGCCTGGGACGACCCGGGTGGTTGCCGGCGGGCGAGCTGAGCGACCGGGTCGCCACGATGCAGGCTGCCGGGGCGACCGCGGTCCTGGTCGAGGTGTCCGGTCAGGTCATCGGCGCGATCGCGGTCCGCGATGAGTTGCGCGCCGAGGCCCCCGAGGTGGTGGCCCGGTTGAAGTCCGACGGCTACACGGTGGCCATGCTCACCGGTGACAATGGCTGCACTGCCCGTGCGCTGGCCCAGGCCGCCGGCATCGAGCAGGTCCACGCGGACCTGCGCCCGGCGGACAAGGCGGCGCTGGTCTCGCGAATGCGGCAGGACCGATCGACCGCGATGGTCGGCGACGGCGTGAACGACGCCCCGGCCCTGGCCACCGCCGATGTCGGTATCGCGATGGGGGCCATGGGCACCGACGTCGCGATCGAGACCGCTGACGTGGCGCTGATGGGCCAAGACCTGCGCCACCTGCCGCAGGCGTTGGGCCACGCCCGCCGGTCCAGGTCGATCATGCTGCAGAACATCGGCCTGTCACTGGGGTTGATCGCCGTGTTGATCCCGTTGGCCGCGTTCGGGGTGCTGGGGCTGGCCGTCGTGGTGGCCATCCACGAGCTGGCCGAGGTGCTGGTCATCGGCAACGGGGTCCGCGCCGGGCGGGTCGAGCCGTTACCGTCGCTGCACCCCTCACCGCTGGCCGGGCGCGTCGTGGCTGGGGCACGCCCATGAGCCAGGCGGCTGCCCGCGCGACCACGATCGGCGCCGCGCTGGCGATGGCTGCCGCGGCCTGGCTGGCCGGGGTTGTGGCGCAGGCCATGTTGGTTACGCCCGTGGATGCCGGACCCGTGGGACTGCGACTGCTGTTCAACCCGGGCGTGTCGTTCGGGCTGGGCGACGCGCTGCCCGCCTGGCTGGTCAGCGCCGCCACCGGAGCCATCACGGTGTTGGTGCTGGGATGGATCTGGCGCTCCGGGTGGGCGCAGCCGCGGGTCGGCCGGTGGGGGTTGTCGGCGATCTTGGCGGGGGCGATCGCGAACCTGGTCGACCGGGTGCCCGACGGGATGGTCACCGACTACCTGCACACCGGCTGGTTCCCGACGTTCAACCTGCCTGACGTGCTGATCACCCTCGGCGCGATCGTCTTCGTCCTGAGCGGGCTACGGCGGGGAACCCTCGGTGGCTCGCCCGCTCCGCCGCCGGCGGCCCCGAAGCCGCAGAGCCGTCCATGAGCCCATTCCTCCCGGCCCTGCCGCGCGACCCCGAATCCAGGCCCCGTTGCCTTCGTCCCGTCTTGACCCGTCGACCGAACAGGTGCCCCGATGACCAACGTGGCCCTGGCCAGCTACTCCACCCTCAGCATCTACTCGGCGATGGCGGTGTTGACGCTGGCGATGTTGGCATTCGCGATCGACCTGGCCCGTAGCGCGCCTCGCGCGGCGGCGGCGCCGCTGGCGGCCGAGCCGGTGCCCGCTGCCGGCGCCAGTAGGCCACCAGCTCCAGCATCCTTTGACCGTCCGGACCCGCCGCTTGACCGGCCGGATCCTCCAGTGGCGGCCAGGCCGGCCGCCGGTGTCGGGATGGCACTGTCCTGGCTGGCGGGCGCCCTGGTCTTGTTGGGGGTGGTGCTGCGCGGGCTGTCGGTCATGCGGGTGCCGTGGGGGAACATGTACGAGTTCGCCACCACCGGGTGCGCCGCGGTGCTGGCCGCGTTCTTGGTGTGGAGTCTGCGCCGGGACCTGAGGTGGCTGGGTCTGTTCATCATCGGCCCAGTGCTGTTGACCCTCGGACTGGCCGTGGCCGTGTTCTACACCGAGGCCGCCCAGCTGCTGCCGTCGCTGAAGAGCTTCTGGCTGGTGATCCACGTCATCTTCGCGATCGTCGCGGTGGCCCTGTTCACCGTCGCGTTCAGCGTGACCATCGTCCAGCTGGTCAAGTCGCACCGGGAAACGCACCCGCCCGCCACGGCCACGTTCATGGAGGGGCTGCCCAGCGCCGCCGCGCTGGACCGGACCGCCTACGGCCTGCACATCGTGGCGTTCCCGCTGTGGACGTTCACGCTGATCGCCGGCGCCATCTGGGCCGAGCAGGCCTGGGGCGCCTATTGGCAGTGGGACCCCAAGGAGGTGTGGACGTTCGTGATCTGGATCGTCTACGCCGCCTACCTGCACGCCCGGGCCACCGCCGGCTGGTCCACCCGATCGGTGAACTACCTGGCGCTGGCTGGCTACGGCTGCATCCTGATCAACTACCTGGTGGTCAACATCTACTTCGTCGGCATGCACTCCTACTCCGGCATGTAGCCGTAGCGGCCAGCGCGTCGCGGGTCGGTGGGAGACCACGGGACGGCGGTCAGGCCTGCGGGGGCTGCCTGCCGCTGGTCTCCGGCCCCGGGGTGCTCCTGTCTTGCGACCTCCACACCGCCGCGCCGACCCCCACGACCAGGACGAACGCACCGAGGGACAGCCACAGCAGCGTCGCGACCGACGTCTTCGAGGCGGGCTGGGCGTTGCCGGGACCGGCCGCCGACGCAGGCGGGACCGTGGTCGCCGTGCTGGTGGTCGGCGTCACCGGGGGCGTGGCGCCCTGGCGCGCTGTGGCGGTCGGTGCCGGGCCGGGCTCCCCGGTCGGACCGGCCACGGTGAAGGAGACCGTGCCGCTGATCGGGTGCCCGTCCGCAGAGACGACCCGATAGGCGACCTGCCAGGTGCTGGAGCTGCTCAGACCAGGAAGGTCCGCCGGGACGTCGGCGACCAGGTCCCGGCCCTCGACCCGGGTGGCCAGCTGGCCACTGGCGGCGTCATCGACGCTCAAGGCGGTGCTGGCGAACCGCGTTGACACGTCCCGGTTGAACGTGAAGGTGACCTGCGTGGGTGGATTGTTCAGTTGTGCACCGGTGGCCGGGGTCGAGCCGACCAGCTCGCTGTGCGCCGCGGCGGGCCCGGCCGGCCCGGCCAGCGCCAGGCTCAGCGCCGCGACGACGCCGACCAACACGCTCAGCCCGGCTCGGGACCAGCCCCTCGCGCAGGCAGTGACCGGCGAGATCGGAGACAGCGGGGAGGGCAGTGACACGTGGATCTCCTGGGGTCGAGGGCCGCACTCTTGGTGGGGGTTACGGCGCGACGCCGCGCTGCCGCAGCAGTTGTTGCATCTGCTCGATCTCGGCCTGCTGGGCGCCGGCCATGGCCCTGGCCAGGTCCAGCACCTGCGGCCGGTCGGTCAGCGGTTGGATGGCCTGGGCCATGGCGATGCCGGCGCGGTGATGGGCGATCATCAGGCGCAGGAACAAGATCTCCGCATCCTTGCCCGTGGCACTCTTCAGCCGGGCCAGGTCCGCGGGACTGGCCATCCCGGGCATGCGCTGCGTCGCCTCGGGCGACTGGGGGGACGCCTCGGACCCGTCCGAGGTCTGGCCGGTGCCGCCGGGCATGGCGCCCATGTCGTGCCCCCCGGTGCCATCGGTCATCCAGGCCATCGCCGGGCGTGGCGAGGTCTGCGGCAGCCCCCACAGGTTCAGCCAGGCGAACATCTGGCCGGACTGCTGCTGCTGGCTGGTGATGATGTCGTAGGCCACCGCCTTCAGGGTCGGGTCGCCGGTCTTGGGGCGGATGATCAGGGCCATCTGGACGGCCTGGTTGTGGTGGGTCTGCATGTCCCGGGCGAACCCGGCCTCCGCGCCGGCGTCCGAAGGAGGGGACTCCTTGTCGGCCAGGCCGTACCCGAACAGGCCGGCGGTGCCCAGCGCCAGCACTGCCACCACGGCGGCGATCAAGGCGGCCTCCAGCCGGGACCCGAGACTGCGCTTGGCGGGCTGGTTCTGCTCGGCCGGGGTGCGGCCGCTCATGGGGCGGTGGTGCCGTTGGTGCCGCCGGTGCACGCGGCGCCGGGCTCGGGGGTCTGCGGTCCCTGTCGGTAGGCGCGGATGAACGCGGGCAGGCGTGGGTCGTCGGGTCCGGTCAGTTTGAGTTGTTTGCCCCAGGCGGAGGCGATCACGGGGGAGTCGAGTCCGGGGTAGGGGGACAGGATCGCGTAGGTGTCCGGGATGGTCTTGCGCAGTGTCTGGATCTGGGTCTGGGGCAGGTCGGGCCGGTAGGTGATCCAGACCGCGCCGTGCTCCAGGGCGTGTACCGCGTTCTCGTTGGGTACGGGCTGGTCGTAGATCCCGCAGTTGAGCCAGACCGGTGCGTGCTCCCCGCCGGCGGGCGGGGTCTGGGCGTAGTCCACCGGGGTGGTGACGTGGCCCTGCTGTTCTTGGTAGGTCTGCACCGCGGCCAGGGTGGGCTGGTTGGCCTGCTCCCGGGCGATGCTGACCGTGACCACGGCGGCGATCAGCAGCAGGACCGTGGCGGTGCCGGCCCAGATCGCGATCTTGCGGCGCCGCTCCTGCCGGGCCTGGGCGCGGCGCACCTGGGCCAGCCGCTCGGTGCGGGTGGACTCGTTGTTGCGGGAACGCTTCGATCGGCTCATGGTCTCCAACTCGGATGCGGGATGTGCGGGAAGGGTCACTGAAGGGGCAACGTGCGAACTACCCGCCCAGTTCGGCCAGCACGTAGATGGCCAGGAAGCCAGCGAAGAACGAGGCCCCCAGCAGCGCGGTCTCCGCCTGCTCGTGGGCCTCGACGAGCAGCTCCTCCACGGCCAGGTAGAGCAACGCGGCAGCTCCGAACGCCAAGGCAGCCGCCAGCACCGCTGCGCTGGCCCCGCCCAGCACCGCCGCGCCCCCGATCGCCCCGACGGCGGTGACCAGGCCCAGCCCGGTACACGTCGCCGCGGCCAGTGGCCGGGACAGCCCGGCCCCGGTCAGCTCGGTGGCCACCGACAGCCCCAGGAACAGGACCTCGATGGTCAGCGCGACCGTCAGGATCAGCGCCTGGGTCGAGCCCAGGGTCACGCCGAGCCCGACCAACAGGCCATCCAGCAGCAGGTCGATGCCCACAGCCACCAGCAGGCCCAACGGCAACACGACCGCCGGCCGGCTCGCCCCGGCCCGCGTGGTCTCGGCCGCGGCTCGGCCGGCCTCGGAGGCGGCATCGCGGCGACGACCGTAGGCTGCCAGGGACAGCACCAGCGCCGCCCCGCCGGCGAAGCCGATCACGGCCCAGGCCAGGTTGCCTTCCCGGCGTAGCCCGGGCAGCACCTCTCCGACCAGCGCGGCCATCACCACGCCGGCAGCAAAGTGCTGGATGCCGCTGACCAGCCGGGGTCCCGGCGGTCGCAGCACCGCCGTCACGGACCCCACCGCGGAGGCGCCGACCGGAAAGGCCACCAGGACCGCGGCCTGCCCGACCAGGCTCACTTCGCGCCCGGCCCGCTGGCCGCGCCGCGGTGCGAGCCACCGTCAGAACGGGCTGGCATGGTCTTGGTGGTCGGCCGGCTCGCACTGGATCGTGGCATGGGCGACGTCATACTCCTTGGCCAGCAGTGCGGTGACCCGGTCGAGCACCTCGTGCAGGTCAGCACCCTGGGCCAGCACCACGTGCCCGCTGGCGCTCTCCAGGCCCGAGGTCACCGTCCAGATGTGCAGGTCATGCACCTCGTCCACCCCAGGCAGCGCCAGGATCGCGGCCCGGACCGCCTCGACGTCCAACCCGGTCGGCGCGACCTCCATCAGGATGCGGACCGCCTGCGCGGTCAGCCGGAACGTGCGCGGCAGGATGAACAGGCCGATGCCGGCACCGATCAGCGGGTCGGCGTAGCGCCACCCGGTGGTGTAGATGATGACCGCGGCGACGATCACCCCGACCGAGCCGAGCATGTCGGCGAACACCTCCAAGCAGGCGCCTTTGAGGTTGAGGCTCTCCTTGGCCCCCGCGGCCAGCAGCCGGAAGCTGATCAGGTTGATCACCAGACCGACGCAGGCCACCACCAGCAGCGGCAGCCCCGGCACCGCAGGCGGGTCCGAGAAGCGGTGCCACGCCTCATACAGCACATACCCGGCAACACCGAACAGCAGCAGGCCGTTGGCCAGCGCGGCCAGGACCTCCAACCGGTAGGTGCCATAGGTCCGCTGGGCGGACCCAGCCCGCTGCGCCAACGTGATCGCGGCCAGCGCCATGCCCAGCCCGAGGACGTCGGTGCCCATGTGCGCGGCGTCCGACAGCAGCGCCAGCGATCCGGTCCAGATCCCGGCCCCCAGCTCCACCAGCATGTATGAAGCGGTCAGCCCGAACGCGATCAGCAGCGGAGTGCGGTGCCGCCCCCCGGCCGTAGCCGCCGAAGCATGCGAGTGCACGTGGTCGTGACCCATCAGCCGCGTCGTCCCGTCGGCACCGGGGCGTGGTCCAGGTGCTCCCGGGCCACGTCCAGCAACAGCCGGACGTGACTGTCGGCCAGCCGATAGCGCATCATCCGCCCATCGCGACGATGGGTCACCACCCCAGCAGTCCGCAACAACCGCAACGCATGCGACAGCGCCGAGGACGACATCTGCACCATCTCGGCCAGGTCGCACACGCACATCTCGCCCGCCTCCAGCAGCGCGAACAAGATCCGGACCCGACTGGGGTCAGACAGCAGCGCGAAGACATCCGCGATCTGGACCGACTCCCCGGCCGTCACCACCAAGGGGCGAGTCGCGGCGACCCGGGCGTCATCCACCTGGGTGGCGGTGCACGCATCCAGGCCGATCACCCGCTGACCCTCCGACATAGGAACTCCTGAACAGTTGAGCGAGTTGTCATACGTACAGTAGTTCACCGATCGCCGGCGCGACCGGCCAGGAAGGAATGACCGATGGCCAACGACCTGACCTGCCCCAAATGCCGAGCCGCGATGCGCACCTACGAGCGCAACCGCGTCACCATCGAGCAGTGCACCGACTGCCGCGGCATCTTCCTCGACCGCGGCGAACTCGAGCAGTTGATGGACGCCGAAGCCGCCTACAACCAGGCCGCCCCACCCGCCGGCCCACCACCACCGGCGGGCTATGGATACGGCGGCGGCCACCACGGTTCCGGCCACCACGGGTCGGGCTACGGCGGCCACCAGAAGCGACGCAAGGGCTTCCTCGGCGAGCTCTTCGACTGACTCGCCTGATCGCGCGTCGCCAGACGGCGGACGCGCGGGCCGGCGGTGACGACAGCGATCCGTACTCCGCCGGCTGGGTTCGCTCGGGTCGCTCGCGTTAAAGGAGAGCAGCCTCATTGGTGCGACGACATACAGGGCAGCCCCTGCGCCCCAGGCCCACCACGCTGATTGGGCGAGACCTTCGACCTAAGATCAGGCACGTCGTCTGCCATGCGTTGAGGTCAACTCGCCCGTCACCAAGCAGGGCTCGCGGCTGGTGCGCTGGGCCGCGATCGAGTCGGTCAAGCGGATCTCGGTGCACAGCCACGTCGGGATCCTGCGCGAACGGGTCGCCGACCGCCGCGGACGCAACATCGGCTCGGTGGCCGCCGCCCGCAGACAGGTGGAGCTGGTGTTCTACGCGCTGCGCGACGGCCACGTCCGAGCCCTGGAACACGCGCCGAGGACGGTCGCATGAGACCGGCCCCGGCCGGATACCTGGCTGGCGCGAGTCGTGCAGGTCATGACCCCCACCCCGGTGGCGTGGTCGACCCTTCTGCTTGACCCCACCAGCCAGCGGCCCACACCGCGGACCCCATCATGCCGCCCGCCTGTCGCGGCGTAGGGATGACCGGCAGCCCGCCCGGGCCTGCCCACCCACCGGGAAACCGGACCTGATGAACGCCATGAGGCGCTCGAGTCGGGGCGTAGTCTGAAAGGACGTATGGAGTTGGAGGTGACAGGACATGGGCGGCGGCATGATGGCGCACATGGGTTCCATGGGGCTCTGGGCCTTGCTGTGGACGGCGGCCGTCGTGGCGGTTCTAGCCGTCCTGGCGATCGGGAGTGTGTGGTTGATCCGCCGGGAACCGCACGCCGGATCCGGGCCCGGCGAGTCGCGGACCGATCCGGTCCAGATCCTGAAGGGGCGCTACGCGGCGGGGGAGATCGATGAGGGCGAGTTCGAACGGCGGCTCGCGGTACTGAGCCGATAGCCACTCGTGCGTGCGCGGCGGACCGCGCCGCCAGGTGCGATGTTGAGGGAGTCTGAGTCCGTGACGGCGGGTGAGCAGTTGGGCCGGGCTCAGCGTGCGCAGTGGCAGTCCACCTACGAAGCGCACCCTGGCATGTACGGCCAGGAGCCCTCCGCACCGGCACGTCACGCCGCGAGCTTCTTTCGCGCGGCGGGGGCCGGGGTGGTACTGGAGATGGGCGCTGGGCACGGCCGTGACGCGCTGTACTTGGCTCGCGAGGGATTCACGGTCCAGGCCACTGACTTCAGCGCCGCGGGTTTGGGACAGCTCCAGGACCGGGCCCGCGAGCAGGGCCTGGCCGGGCAGATCACCACGAGGCTGCACGACGTCCGCGACCCGCTGCCTCTACCGGACAGCTGCGTCGATGCCGTCTTCGCGCACATGTTGCTGTGCATGGCCTTGTCCACCAGCGAGATTCACGCCTTGGTGGCCGAGGTCGGACGGGTCCTTCGCCCCGCTGGGGTGTTTGTCTACACCGTCCGCCACGTGGGTGACGCGCACTACGGGGCGGGCGCGGGCCACGGTGACCACATCTATGAACATGGCGGTTTCGCGGTGCACTTCTTCGACCGGGTGCTGGTCGACGACTTGGCGGACGGCTGGGTTCTGGACGAGGTCCACTCCTTTGAGGAGGGCGAGCTGCCGCGCCGGTTGTGGCGGGTCACCCAGACCCTGCCGCGGTGACGACCCGGGTCTGTGCGCGTATCAGCGACCGGTCATCGCCGGTTCTTCGGGCCGCAGCGAGGCCAGGTGGTGGGCGAGGCGATCGGCGTCGGCGCCGAGCCCGTAGAAGATCCCGGAGGTGCTGGTGGCCTGCCAGGGCAGGCCGATCGTGACCAGGCCCGGTACGCCGGTGAGGCCGCGGTGCTGCCGGATGGCGCCGCTCTCGTGCAGGACCGGCAGGTTGATCCAGCGGTGGTCAGGGCGGAAGCCGGTGGCCCACACGACGGCGTCCGGGCCCACGTGTTCGCCGTCGGCGCACGCTACGGCGTCGCCGGTCACGGCAAGCGCCCTCCCGACCAGTCGGATCCCCAGACGTCGCCGCAGGGCCGCGGGGGAGGGGCCGATGACCAGGTCGCCGGTGCGTTGCGCTCGGCGTCCCAGGGTGCTGTCGGGGCGCAGGCGCAGCAGGCCGAGCCGGTCCAGGTAGGTGAAGATGCTGCGGCCGGCGAGTGTGGTGGGAGCGACCGGGAGCCGCGCCCCGAGGCTGAGGGTCACCCGGCGGCCGGCTTCGGCAAGTTCCCGGGCGATCTGCAGGCCGCTGTTGCCGCCACCAACCACCAGGACCCTCGGGCCGGGTACCTGATCGGGGTTGCGGTAGGTGGCGGTGTGCAGCCGTGGCAGGTCGTCCGCCAGCAGGGAGTCCAGCGCCGGGACCCACGGGACCTGCTGGGCACCGGCGGCCAGCACCACCTGCCGCGCCCGCACCATCCCGTGCGTGGTGTCCACCCGGAACTCCGGACCGTCTTCTGCCCTGTCGACGCCGGTGACCCGGGTGCCCCACTGGACGGCCAGGGCGAAGCGGTCGACGTAGCCGGCAAGGTATTCCGCGACCTCGTCCTTGGTCGGCAGGTGATCCGGGTCGGCGGGAAACGGGGCATCCGGCAGCGCACTGAAGCGTGCCGGGGTGAACAACTGCAGCGAGTCCCACCGGTTGCGCCAAGCCGAGCCGGGCCCCGGTCCTGCGTCCAGGACCAGGGTCACGCGGCCACGCCGCTGCAACGCCCTGGCCGTGGCCAGTCCCGCTTGCCCGCCCCCGACGATGAGGGTGTGGACCTGCGGGCTTTCGGGTGCGCTCATCGTACGTCGCGCGGTAGCCGGTGCCGGTGACTGGCGCCCTCCACCTGGCCGCCGGCGTGCTCGGCGTGCGAGAGCGCCTCGGCCAGCAGTGGCTGGACGTGGGAGTCGGCGGCGGAGTAGTAGACGAAGGTGCCTTCCCGGCGGGTGCGGACCAGGTGTGCGAGCCGCAGCTTGGCCAGGTGCTGGCTGACCGCAGCCGGCGCGGCACCCACCAGATCTGCCAGGCAGGTGACCGAGGACTCACCTTGCATCAGCGCCCACAGGATCTTGATCCGGGTGGGGTCGGCCAGCATGCGGAAGCTCTCCGCGGCCACCTGCGCCTGCGCGTCATCGGGCACGGTCAGGTCCGGCAACTGGTCGTGCATACGGCTCATGCTACGTGGCTGCGTGCTTGCGTGACTATGCAGGTATGCTGGCGGGTGTGAGCGAGCCACCCGACCGCAACGCTGCCGCCCACCCGCGGCGCGGCAACGGGGACCAGTCGGCCCATGCGCACGCCCACCGGCACGGCCACGACCACCCAGGCGGCTGGCGAGGCGCGCTGCACGGCATACGGGAGCTGTTCGGGGGACACAGCCACGAGTCCACCGATCGGATCGACTCGGCCTTGGAGGCCTCCCAGCAGGGGATGCGCGCGCTGTGGATCTCGCTCGCGGTGCTGGGTGTCACAGCGGTGTTGCAGGCGGTGGTCGTCCTGGCCAGCCACAGCGTCGCGCTCTTGGGAGACACCTTGCACAACGCGGCCGACGCGCTGACCGCGCTGCCCCTCGCCGTGGCGTTCACCCTGGGGCGCCGGGTGGCCAACAGCCGGTACACCTACGGGTACGGCCGGGCCGAGGACTTGGCCGGACTGCTGATCGTGGTCATCATCGCGGCGTCGGCAGTGCTGACCGCCTACGAGGCGATTCGGCGGCTGGCCGACCCGCGGCCGGTCGGGCTGGTGTGGGCCGTCGCCCTCGCCGGCGTCATCGGGTTCGTCGGCAACGAGTGGGTGGCCCGCTACCGCATCCGGGTCGGTCGCCGGATCGGCTCGGCCGCGCTGGTCGCCGACGGGCTGCACGCCCGCACCGACGGGTTCACCTCCCTGGCCGTGGTGGTCGGAGCCGGCGGGGTCGCGCTGGGCTGGTCCTGGGCCGATCCTGCTGTCGGCTTGTTGATCACGGCCGCGATCGCCATGGTGCTCAAGGACGCCGCCCGACAGGTCTACTACCGGCTGATGGACGCCGTCGACCCGAACCTGCTGGAGGACGCGCGCCGTGCCCTGGAACAGGTGCCGGGCGTGCTCGCGGTCGGGCGACTGCGGATGCGCTGGGTCGGGCACGAGCTGCACGCCGACGTCGACCTCGCCCTGTCGGCGGACCTGTCCCTGACCCGGGCGCACGCGGCCAGCGTCAGGGCCGAGCAGCAACTGTGCGCGGCGGTCCCCCGCCTGACCGGGGTGGTCGTCCACGTCGATCCCGCCGGCCACATCGGCCGCCACCCACACCACGACGCTCCGATCGGTTGAGGGTGTCGCGGGGCGCCTGGCCTTGCTGCCCAGGATTCGTCAGTAGCCGACGCCGCGGCCATCTCACCCCCGCGGACGGCGCGGCCAGTAGCTTTCGTGGGCCCACGCCGGCCGTAGTCCCACGGATCCTGGGGGAGCGCGTCTACGCGCAGCAGCTGGTCGGTAGGTCCGAGCGGAACAGCCCCGCGGCCAGGCGCAACGCCTCACTCATCGTCAGGTAGGGCGTCCAGGTGTCGGCGAGGTCGTCGACGGTGAGCCCGAACCTGATCGCATAGGTGGCGGCCAGGATGACCTCGCCCGCGGCATCGAGCGCGGCGTGCACCCCGAGCACCCGGCGGGTGTCGGCGTCGATGACCAGCTTCAGCGCACCGCGGGTGTCCCGGTTGGCCAGTGCCCGGGGGATGTCCCGAGCATCCAGGACGCGGCAGGCGCAGCGATACCCGCGCCGGAGTGCCTGTTGCTCGGTCAGGCCGGCTCCGGCGACCTGCGGCGTGGTGAAGGTGACCGTGGGCAGGCCACCGTAGTCGACGGTGGTCGGCTCGCCGAGGGCGCCGCTGGCGGCGGCGTGACCCGTCCGGGCGGCGACATAGACGTGCTGAGGGGCGCCGGTGACGTCTCCGGCCGCAAATACTCGCGGGTTGGTGGTGCGCTGCTGGCTGTCCACGACCACGAACCCACGCTCGCCGGTGCTGACGCCGGCCGCCGCCAGGCCCAGGTCGGCAGTGTCGGCGTACCGTCCGGTCGCCACCAGCAGCCGCTGGCCGACGACCTGATCGCCGCTGGCGGTCCGGACCCCCACCTGACCGGTGGCGGTACCGGTGATGGCCACCCCGTGCTCCTCGACCACGGCGATGCCGTCGTCGGCGAAGGCCGAGCGCAACACCTGGGCGACCTCGGGCTCGGTGTGCGCGGCGAACGGTCCCACGACGCTGACCGCGACCCCGAGGTGGGCAAACAGCTGGGCTTGTTCCAGGCCGACGTACCCGCCGCCGAGCACCACCAGCGAGGCCGGCAGCTGCTGCTGTTCCATGGCACTCGTCGAGGTCAGGTAGTCCACCTGCTGGATGCCGGGCAGGTCCGGGATGTGCGGAGCGACACCGGTGGCCACCACGTAGGCGGGCGCCACCAGCGGCTCGCCATCGACCAGCAGGGTGTGCTCGTCGGCGAAGCGGGCATGGCCGTAACGGATCGGAAAGCCGTGGGCCTGGGCGACGTCGGCGTACTTGGTCTGCCGAAGCCGCTCGATCAGGTCCTGTTTTTGCGCGAGCAGGCCAGGCAGGTCCACCGCTCCCGCAGTGGTTGGCACCATCTCGAACGGGTTGCTCAGGGCCCGGTGTCGCTGCCCGGCCGCGGCGAGCAGGTTCTTGCTGGGCACGCACCCGACGTTCAAACAGGTGCCCCCCAGCGGTCCGTGTTCGACAAGCACGACGGACCGTCCGCGGGAGCGGGCCTCGATCCCGGCCGCCATGGCCGCCGCGCCGGTCCCGATGACCACCAGGTCGACGTTGTCCATCCCGTGCCTCCCATTCCGGTGCCTTCTGCGACGCACCCTAGGCCTTCCAGTGGGCTGGAAGGTCAAGGCGTAGGCTCCGGTGGTGCGCATCGGTGAGCTGGCCAGCAGGACCGGCCTGACCGCGAAGACCATCAGGTTCTACGAACACGCCGGGCTACTGCCCCCGCCGGAGCGAGAACCTTCGGGCTACCGCCGCTACGACCACACGGCCGTGGACCGGCTACGGTTCGTTCGGGCGGCCCAGGCGGCAGGCCTGTCGCTGGCCGAGGTCCGGCAGGTGATCGTCGTCCGCGAGGACACCGGACCGCCGTGCGAGCACGTCAGGAACCTGCTGCGCGCGCACGTGGTGGACCTGGACGGCCGCATCTCCGGACTCAGTGCCCTGCGCGAAGAGGTGCGCGGGTTGCTGGAGCGGGCCTCCCAGATGGACCCGGCCTCCTGCGAGGCCACGGCGGTCTGCCAGCTGATCCCACCCGGCGGAGACCTTCTCCCGTCACCGCGGGGGAGGTTGCCAACCCGAAGGGAGGTGCTCGCCGATGTCCGCAGCGGCGCGGCCGGGTGAGCCGATGACGATCGGGGTGCTGTCACGGCGCACCCGTATCTCGGTCAAGGCGTTGCGTGAGTACGAGGACGCCGGGTTGATCTACAGCCTTGGCCGAAGCCCCGGCAACTACCGCCTGTTCGGTGAGGAGGCCTTGTGGTGTGTGCAGGCCGTCACCGGTATGCGCAGCCTGGGCCTGACCCTGGCCGAGGTCACCGACATCACCCACGAGTACCTGCGCGACCCGTCCCTGCGGGCCGGCCCGCTGCTCGCCACGGCGTTGGGGGCTGTCAGGTCCCGGACCCAGGCACGCATCCTCGAGTTGCAGACATTGCTGGGGCGCGTCGCCGACTTCGAGCAGGAACACGCCGAGGTGCTCGCGGGCCGATCCACGTTCGACTTCCGCGACAATGACCCGCGCTTTCGCAGGCGGGCTTGACTCTCCCCCCAGGGGCAGACTCTAGCCTCGCCAGCGAGGTGAGATCGATGACCAACCAACCCTGCTGCACCCCCGGCACCGATGGCGCCGACCGCGCCATCGGGATCCGAGGGACCACGGCTCGGATCCTGCTCGGACTCGCGCTCGTCCTGGGCGTGCTGATCGGGCAAGCCGCCGGTTCCGGCCTCAGCGGGGCCGTCTGGGGCCTGGGGCTGGTGGTCCTGCCCGCCGCCACGACTCTGGCGCTGTGGGTGCGGTCCCGCCGGCACCCGCAACGCCTCGACCTGCTCGGTGTCCGCGGGTATGCCGTGAACGTGGCCCTCTTCTTGGCCTTCCTGCTGCCCCAGTTCGTCGTGCCCGGGCTGGGGGTCGTCTGGGATGCGGGCATGGTGTTCGTCGGCGCCTCCATGTTGCTGGCCGCCGCCCGCGGGTACCCCGGCTGCGAGGTCCTCGCGGTGGCCAACACGCTGCTGCGCCGCGAGGACCAGCTCGGTTGCATCGTGCTGTCATGCTTCGACCAGGCCGACGGCCGAGCCAGCCTCGAAACGGTGCAGCGCAGCTCAACTGCGGACGCGCGGGATGTACATGATCACCGCGACCCCGGCCAGACAGATCAGGGCTCCCAGGATGTCGTAGCGGTCCGGGCGGTAACCATCGGCGACCATGCCCCACACCAGGGAACCGGCCACGAAGATCCCTCCGTAGGCAGCCAGGATGCGCCCGAAGTGAGCGTCGGGCTGCCAGGTGGCCACGAAGCCGTAGGCGCCCAGGGCCGCGACGCCGCCCACGATCCACATCCATCCGCGATGCTCGCGCACGCCCTGCCAGACCAGCCAGGCGCCGCCGATCTCGAAGAAGGCAGCGACCACGAACAAGCCGATCGAACGCAATACGGTCACAGCCGGCAACACTAGTGGCCGCCGCGCCGCGAAATGAGCGCGCGACCGCCCAGGCCGATGGTGAACATCACCGCCCCGGCGACCACGGAGGCGGGCGGCAGGGTTGCCACCAGGAGGGCGCAGCCGGCCACGCCGAGCAGGTTCAACGCCCGTGGCCAGCGCCGGTCGGTGGCCGGTTGGGTGAACGCGGAGACGTTCGCGATGCCGTAGTAGATCAGCACCCCGAAGGAGGAGAATCCGATCACGCCGCGCAGGTCGGTGGTGAAGACCAGCGCGCACACGACCACCGCGAGAGCGACCTCGGCGTGGTGGGGTACCCGGTGACGGGGATGCACCGCCGACAGCCAGCGGGGCAGGTCCCGGTGGCGTGCCATGGCCAAGCTGGTGCGTCCGATCCCGGCGATCAGGGCCAGCAGCGCGCCCAACGCGGCCAGGGCGCCTCCGATGCGCACCACCGGCGTGACCGTGGCCGCACCGGCGGCGTCCACGGCTGTGGCCAGCGGCGCGGTCGCGGCGGCGAGCCGCTCGGGGCCGGCGGCCAGCAGCGCGGCGACCCCGACCAGCAGGTAGATGCCGATCACCAGGAACAGCGCGATCGGGATGGCCCGGGGGATGGTGCGCGCCGGGTCCCGGACCTCCTCACCGAGGGTCGCGATGCGCGCGTACCCGGCGAAGGCGAAGAACAGCAGCCCCGCGGACTGCAGCACTCCGTACACCCCTCCGACGCCGAGTGCGCTGATGCCACCCAGGTGAGCAGGGTCGGCCTGCCCGCCGACCGCGATGCCGACCACCACCACCGCCAGCGCGATCAACGTGGCGCCGACCAGCACGCGGGTCAGTGCCAGGGTCTTGGTGATGCCCCGGTAGTTCAGCGCGGTCAGCCCGACCACGCCGGCCGCGGCGACCAGACGCCTGGCCCACCACGGATCGGGTACGGCGTAGGAGGCGAAGGTCAGGGCCATGGCCGCCGAGGACGCGGTCTTGCCGACGACGAAGCCCCAGCCCGCGGTGAAGCCCCACCATGGCCCGAGCCGCTCGCGACCGTAGGTGTAGGTGCCGCCCGAGGTCGGGTAGACCGCCGCCAACTGGGCGGAGGCGACGGCGTTGCAGTAGGCGATCGCCGCCGCGATGCCCAACCCGATCAACAGGCCGGTGCCGGCCGCGGCCGCGGCCGGCCCGAATGCGGCGAACACCCCGGCCCCGATCATCGAACCCAAGCCGATGAAGACCGCGTCGCCGGTGCCCAGCCGCCGCGCCAGGGGCGGGGGCGGCGCCGTGCTCATCGAGTCTCCGGCCACTGGCCGACGTCTGGCCCGAGGACCTCCCGGGCCAGCTCTGCCAGCGCGCGCCGTTCCTGGGCCAGCACCGCGCGGCCCGTGTCGGTGATGGTGTACACCCGCCGGGCCCGACCGGCCACGACCACCTGCCGCGACGTCAGCAACCTGCGTTCCTGGAGGCGATGCAGCGTCGGGTACAGGGTGCCCGGACTGATCTGGTATCCGTGGTGGGCCAGCTCGTCGGCCATCCACGCGCCGTGGATCTCCCCCTCGGCGGCATGGTGCAGGATGTGCAAGCGCACCGCGCCGCGGATGAACTCACGCACGAGCCCCGTCGCCCCGGTCGAAGTCAAGAGCGAATTCCAGCAGGGCCGGCCGCTCGGTGCCGGTCAGGGCCGACGGCGCCAGCTGGACCATCACCTGGTAGACCCCGTGAGGGTCGAGAGCGACGTTGTTGCCGTAGTGCAGCCCGGCGGCCCCCTTGCTGGGGCGGGCGACCGGCAGCAGCGGAAGGCCGGTCAACACCGGGGCGCCGTCCCGCGTCACGTCGGCACGCACCCGCAGGTAGGGCACGGGATATCCGCTGCCGGTGTCGTGAATGTGCGCGTCCAGGTTGAACAGCCCGAGCGGGCGGTCCGCCGGATCCGGCTCCACCTCAACGTTTTCGACCACCTTGGTGACCCGCCCGGCGAACACCGCCCCGCCGCCAGCGTTCTCCGGCCGTTGCCACTCCTCGGCGGCGAACATCCGGGCGATCGGCCCAGCCGCCACATCCACCCGCAGCCGACCCACCTCTCGCACCGCGGGGTCACCCAGCACCTTCACCACGCCCACCACCATCCAGTAGTAACGCAATCAGATATCGAGGACCGATACTACTGCGCGTCGGTCAGCCCGTCCACCGGGCTTGTCGACTCTCGTGAGTGTTTGGCTGCCGCTGGACCAGTTGGAATGCCCCACCGGGAGCCCTTGGCGAGTTCAGTCGGTCGTCGAGATCGCGGCGGTGCATGAACCCAGACCAACGATCCTGTGCAAGGCTTGGTGTGTGGACAGTCGCGAGGTCAAGGTGTTCTTCGAGCAGGTGTCGACCGAGTGGGACGAGATGCGTTCCAGCTTCTACAACGCCGACATCATCGACGCGCTCGCCGACCGTGCCGGCGTGACCCGGCGCTCCTGGGCTGTGGACGTCGGGACGGGAACCGGCTTCGTCGCGGCCGGGCTCGCTGGAAAAGCAGCTTCGGTGATCGGGGTGGACAACTCGCCGGCGATGATGGCCGTTGCCCGGCAGAATTTGGACCGACTCGGCGTCGACAACGTCACCCTCGTCGCCGGGGAGGTCGACTCTTTGCCGCTGGAGGACGACAGCCTCGACGTCGCGGTCGCGAACATGGTTTTGCACCACGCCCCGGACCCCGCGGCCATGATTGCCGAGATGGTCCGGGTGGTCCGCCCGGGTGGGCGAATCGCGATCACCGATGAGGTCGCGCACGACTACGAATGGATGCGCGTCGAACAAGCCGACCTATGGCTTGGTTTCACCGCCGACCAGGTCGCCGGATACTTCGCTCAGTCCCGACTCGTCGAGTACGGGTACTCCTCCCTGGGCATGCAATGATGCATCGCCTCCAAGACCTCGGTCGGGGTCACCGCAACTATCGGCATCTTCGCGGCCTGGGCCACCAAGCCCCCGGCACGTGGTGCGCGGTAGGCACAAACCCGTTCGCACACCTGGGCATCTGGGGGCGGCGATCGGCCACGTGTCGCGACGCTCGTGGCGACGCGCCTCGCGGGCACCTTCGCTGATCACCGTGAACCCGGAACGTCGGGAGGGTGTCACCGTCGCGGACGTCGCCCAGCAGCGTGCCGGCGGCGGTAGTCTGAAGACAGAACGCGGTAGACGGAGGTGAACACATCGTGGGCGGCATGATGGGCGGCGGATTGATGGGCGCCATGGGGTTCTGGATGCTGTTGTGGGCCTTGGCGGGAGTCGCCGTGCTCGCTGCCCTGGCCGCTGGGATCGTGTGGCTGGTCCACCGCACTGCTACCGCCGGAATCGGTCGGGGCAGCGTCGACTCGGACGCGGTGCAGATCCTGAAGCGACGCTACGCAGCCGGTGAGATCGACGGCGGCGAGTACGCACGGCGGCTGACGGTCTTGAATCCATGGGAGTGACTGTGCCGGATTCTGCTTGAGCAGCGCGCCGACGCCACTGCGGCAAGCAAACCCCGGGCGGGCAAACTGATACAGCTTTGCGTGTATACAACATCGTATGTACTGTCGGGTCGTGGATATCGCGACGGACGCTTCGGTGCTGGCCCGGTTCGGCCACGCCCTGTCGGACGCGACCCGGGCGCGGTTGCTGCTGGCACTGCGTGAATCACCTGCCTACCCCAGCGATTTGGCGGATCTGCTGGGCGTGTCACGGCAGGGAGTGTCCAACCACCTGACGTGTCTGCGGGGCTGCGGGCTGGTCATCGCGGTTCCGGAGGGGCGGCGGATGCGGTACGAGTTGGCCGACCCCGGCCTCGGCCACGCTCTCGGTGACCTGTTGAGCGTGGTGCTGCTGGTGGATCCGACGTGCACTCCCGTGGACGTGTGCGATCGGGCGCTGGCGTGAGTCAGCTGCCGCTGTCAGGGTTGTCGGCCTCCGTGGAGCGGCGGGCGGTGCTGACCCGGCGGATCCGGCTGCTCGTCGGGGCGACGATCAGCTGGAATGTCGTTGAGGCGGTAGTGGCCATCGCCGCCGGCAGCGCGGCGTCCTCGACGGCGTTGATCGGGTTCGGGCTGGACTCGGTGATCGAGGTCTCCTCGGCTCTGGCCGTGGCATGGCAGTTCGCCGGGGACGATCCGCAGGCTCGCGAGCGGGTCGCCTTGAAGGTGATCGCGGGCTCCTTCTTCGCCCTGGCCGCCTACGTGACCGTCGAGTCGATCCGGTCCATGGCCGGTGGCGGGGCCGCGGAGCACTCCACGGTCGGGGTGGTGATCGCCGCGCTGAGTCTGGCGGTGATGCCTGTCCTGTCGTTCGTGCAGCGCCGCACCGGGGGTGAGCTCGGGTCGCGCTCGGCGGTGGCCGACTCCAAGCAGACCCTGCTGTGCACCTACCTGGCCGCGGTGCTGCTGGTTGGGCTGCTCCTCAACATGGCGTTGGGTTGGTCCTGGGCAGACCCCCTCGCGGCCCTGGTGATCGCCGGTCTGGCCGTCAATGAGGGGCGCCAGGCCCTGAAGGGGCAGGACTGCTGCGCCGATGGAGTCGGCCTGTTGCTGGCCGGCGGCACCACCGAGGGGGCGGCATGTGGTGGTGACGACGACTGTTGCGCCACGTCGGACAACGCCCCGCAGCGGGATGAGGCGGGCCGCGAGTGAGCTACCTTGGCGACGAGGCACCAGCGCGGCGACACCGCCGGGAACGTCGACCCATACCTGGGCCGGATCACCTTCGGGCGCCGCTGCACTCTGTGTGCGTGACGCCGCGGGAGCCGCGCACCTCGCCGTGCTGACGTTCTGCCCGGAAGAAGGGGAAACAGCAGTCCTACGCGAACAGGCACACGCACCGGGGATCCGGAACTGAGGAGGGTGGCGAGCGTCACGGTTGTGTGGGTTCGCCACCTGTCTGCTCGCGGGTGCTGGGGAGGGTGAGCTGCCGGCGGTGGTGCTCATAGTGCTGGGTGGGGTAGTGGTAGACCTCGCGCAACGTCATGTAGTGCTTGAAGTAGGGGTCCCAGCCGACCGGGAAGTACATGCCCTGGTTCAGGGCGGCGTCTGACTCGCCCCGAACCGCGGCCTGCAGGGCGCCGGCGACGTGGTCCATCAGCCGGATCATGCCGGGGTAGCCCAGTGCCCGCGGGCCACCGAGCGAGCCGGCGTAGTTGATGACGTGAAAGGGACGCGTGCCCGCGTTCAGGCCCGCGGCGTACCCTCTGGAGGCTGTGTCCGGCAGCCGGGAGAACCCGCGGACCACATGGCGCAGGTTCCGCACCAGCAGGTAGCCGAAGAGCATGTGGAACAGCAGCTGCCCGTTGTTCCACTTGGTGCCCTCGGTGGGCTGGCGCAGTTCGGCCACGGTGGCGGTGTCCAGCAGGGTCTGGAAGTCGCCTCGGACCCGGTCGAGTTCGGCAGCGATCTCGTCTGGCGTCACCGGGGGCCTCCGGATCGATGTTTCCGCGAGGTTCCACGGTACCGCCGCGGGCCTGCTTGTCGGCTGATGGCCGCCCGCTGCGGGAAAAAGCGGTGGCGCTGTTCGGTCCGTGGACCTGAGGCGGAACTCCCCTCCGCAGTGCGCGGTGAGCCCGCCATCCCGGATGCCGCAGCGCCGGCGGCGTCGGGAACGACCTGCCAGGCGGCGCACGTCGCGGCGGTCGCCGAGTACCTGGCCCAGCCGTTTCAACACATGACCGGGGCGTGCGGGCAGTCCCGGAACGAAACCATCGTCACGGGCATAGTCACCCCCATCAAGCCCTCCCCGCGCTCACCGATGACCGCTCGATGACGGGTCGGGCTGGTTCAGCTCGGCCAACAGCGCGGTGACCTTGGCGTCGATCTGGTCGCGGATGGGACGGACCCGTTCCAGAGGCAGCCCGGCGGGATCGGGCAGGTCCCAGTCGAGGTAGCGCTTACCCGGGTAGATGGGGCAGGCGTCGCCGCAGCCCATGGTGATCACCACGTCGCAGGCCACAACGTCCTCGGTGTTCAGCTTGGTGGGGACCTGGTCGGACAGGTCGATGCCGACCTCGGCCATGGCCGTTACCACGGCTGGGTTGATCTGGTCGGTGGGGGCGGAGCCGGCCGAGCGGACCGTGACCGCACCGCAGGCGTGCTGGGTCAGCAGGGCGGCGGCCATCTGGGAGCGGCCGGCGTTGTGCACGCAGACGAAGAGCACCTCGGGGACGGCTGCCTCGCGGTTGGTCATGCCGTGCTCTTCAGCGCGGTGTCGGCGTGGTTGCCTGGGTCGGTGGGCGCGGGGTAGAACCGTCGGCGGGCCCAGAGCGCGACGTAGACCAGGGCGACCAGGACGGGGACCTCGATGAGGGGGCCGACGACGCCGGCGAGGGCCTGGCCGGAGGTGACGCCGAAGACGCCGATGGCCACGGCGATGGCGAGTTCGAAGTTGTTGCCGGCGGCGGTGAACGCCAGCGTGGCAGTGCGTGGGTAGGGCAGGCCGAGGCCGCGCCCGAGGGCGAACCCGCCGGTCCACATGAGGGCGAAGTAGGCCAGCAGGGGCAGCGCGATCCGGGCGACGTCGCCGGGTTGCCGGGTGATGGTGTCGCCTTGCAGGGCGAACAGGACCACGATGGTGAACAGCAGCCCGACCAGGGCCCACGGCCCGATTCTGGGCAGGAACCTCTGTTCGTACCAGTCCCGTCCGCGGGCGCGTTCGCCCAGGACGCGGGTGAGGAACCCGGCGACCAGGGGGATGCCGAGGAAGATCGCCACGCTGGCCGCGATGGTGGTCATCGAGACGTGCAGGCCGGCGGTGTCCAGGCCGAGCCAGCCCGGCAGGACCTGCAGGTAGAACCAGCCCAGCGCGGCGAACGCGACGACCTGGAACAGCGAGTTCAGCGCGACCAGCACCGCGGCGGCCTCGCGGTCGCCGCGGGACAGGTCGTTCCAGATCAGCACCATCGCAATGCACCGCGCCAGGCCGACGATGATCAGCCCGGTGCGGTATGCCGGGTGGCCCGGTAGCAGCAGCCAGGCCAGGGTGAACATCAGCGCCGGGCCCACCAGCCAGTTCAGCAGCAGGGACGCGACCAGCAGGCGGGTGTCGCGGGTGACTCGATCGAGCTGGCCGTAGCGGACTTTGGCCAGGACGGGGTACATCATCACCAGCAGTCCGACGAAGATCGGCGCGGAGACGCCCGTGGTGACGTGCGCGGAGTCCAGCACCCCGGCGATACCGGGCACGAACCGGCCCAGCAGCAGTCCGAGGGCCATCGCGGCCAGGATCCACACCGGCAGGAACCGGTCCAGCCGGGAGAGCCGGGCGACGACCGGCGCGTCGAGGTCGCGGGCCGGCGCGTCGGTGACGGTGTCGCTCACGACGCGCCAACCGGGGTGGCTCCGGCGGCGGTCAGCAGGGTGGCCAGCGCCGCCAGCGCCTGCGGCCGGGTCCGGTAGTAGACCCAGGTGCCGCGCCGTTCCCGGTCGACCAGACCGGCCTCGTGCAGCACCTTCAGGTGGTGGGAGATCGTCGGCTGGGACAGCTCGAACGCCGGGGTCAGGTCGCACACGCACGCCTCGCCCTCGGCGTGCGAGGCGATCATCGACATCAGCCGCAATCGGACCGGGTCGGCCAGCGCCTTCAGCAGCGGCGCGACCGTCTCCGCCTCGGGGGCGGTCAGCGGCTGGCTGGTCAGTGGCGTGCAACACAGGCTCAGCGGTTCGGCGACGGGAAGCAACTTCGGCATACATCTATATTGACAAACGTTGATCCAAGGTGCAACATCGACCTGTCATATAGATATCCATCGATACAAGGAGTGGTCATTGTCCCGCATCCAGCTCGCGCTCAACGTCACCGACCTCGACGCCGCGATCGCCTTCTACAGCAAGCTGTTCGGGGTGGAGCCGGCCAAGCGGCGCCCCGGCTACGCGAACTTCGCGGTCGCCGAGCCGCCGCTGAAACTGGTGCTCATGGAAAACCCCGAGGGGGGCGGCACCCTGAACCACCTCGGCGTGGAGGTGGACTCCACGCAGCAGGTCGACGCCCAGCAGGCACGGCTGATGCAGGAGGGGTTCTTCGCCGACCAGGAGCGCGGCACCACCTGTTGCTACGCCACCCAGGACAAGTTCTGGGTCACCGGACCGGACGGGGAACGCTGGGAGCACTACACCGTGCTGGCCGACAGCGCCACCTTCGGCAGCCAGCCGTCCCCAGCAACGGAGAGCAAGCCCGAGAGCGAGTCCGCCTGCTGCGCCGGCTGAGGCGCGCCACGACGGTCACGACCAAGGAGCACGTCATGTACACCAATCCCTACCTGGCCCAGGCCTACATCGACCCGCGCATGGTCGAGCGCAGGAGAACGGCGCGACCACGCCGGCCACAGCGGACGCGGCGCCCAGAGCACGTCGGCCGGCTCACGCGGCTGGCGCACCCATTCTCCTGGCGAGTCGCCACCCAGCGCAGCAGCTCGACCTGCACGCCCTGCCCCACATGCTGAGCACGGCTGACCCGCCAAACAGGCAGGTCTGGGGCCGCGGCCCTCTCCGCCAGCGCAGTTCCGGGACACTGAGCGGTCGAACGTCCATGAGCGAAGGGAACGGGGCAGTTGGTCCACCCGCATTCGCCGCACACAGGGCCTCGCGACCGCGTCACTCTGCATCGGCGCCGTAGTCGGCGGGTTCGCTTCGGGCAAGGGCGCCGGATCGACACGCCATCGTCCCGCCGGGCTATCGCTCCGCGCTCACGGCTCGGACGGGTCTCGAAGGCGGTGAACGAAGGGTGACCGGCCTCCGGGGGCGCGCAGCGGGATGCCGTCGTCGATCATCGCGCGACGGACGGTGCTGGAGGGTTGTCCGGTGAGTAGCTCGATGTGGACCGTGGACAGGCCGCATTCGGTATAGAAGTCGACCAGGAGCGCCTTGGTGAGCTGGTGGGGCGTCGGGAAGCGCTGGGCCAGTGGGCCGGGCCCACGGACAATGGGCACGTGGTGTCGTGCCAGGGCGTCCTGCACGCTGGGGTCGGCGTAGAGGGCGTCGAGCAGGCAGATCGCCGAGTCTGGTGTCGCGTTGCCGCCGGCGCGCACGGGTATGCCGTCCTCGTGCAGTCCGGACAGGACGCGGGCGGGGCTGCTGGACAGATGTGAGCTCACATCGCGGGCCGGGAGCAGCTGTCGGGTGTAGAGGTCCTGTAGGTCTGGTTTGGCCGGCCGGGGTCAAGTCCTTCGGCGTGGTGTACGAAGGGGTGAATCCTTCGGTTGTGGTTAGGCGGTGAGTTCGCCGGCGATGGCGGGCTGGGTGGTCACCTCCTCGGCCTGGTCTGGGGTGGTGCGGGTGAGGACGGCGTGGGCCTTGGTGAGGGCTTCCAGGCCGAGGTAGCGGCGTTGTTCGGCCCATTCGTCGTGTTGCTCGGCCAGCACCGCGCCGACGAGCCGAATGACCGCGTCACGGTTGGGGAAGATGCCGACCACGTCAGTCCTGCGCCTGATCTCGCGGTTGAGGCGTTCGTTGGGGTTGTTGGACCAGATCTGGCGCCAGATCTCGCGCGGGAGCGCGGCGAACGCGAGGATGTCGGCTCGGGCGGACTCGAGGTGCTCGGCCACGGCGGGCAGCTTCTCGACCAACGCGTCGAGGACCCGGTCGAACTGGGCGTGCACGGCCTCGGCGTTGGGTTGGTCGTAGACGCTGTGCAGCAGCGCCTTGACCCACGGCCAGAACGTCTTGGGGGTGGTGTCGGACAGGTTCTTGGAGTAGTGGGTGCGGCACCGCTGCCAGGAGGCGTTCGGCAAGGTGGCGCCGATCGCGTCCACGAGGCCGGCGTGCGCGTCGGAGGTGACCATCGCCACTCCGGTCAGGCCGCGGGCGACCAGGTCCCGGAAAAACGTCAGCCAGCCGGCGCCGGACTCGGACGAACTGGCTTGGATGCCAAGGACTTCGCGGTGTCCGTCGGCGTTGACGCCGGTGGCGACCATGACCGCGACCTTGACCACCCGGCCGTCCTCACGGACCTTCATCATCAGCGCGTCGGCGGCCACGAACGGGTACGGCCCCTCGGTCAGCGGCCGGGTCCGGAACGCCGCGACCTGCTCGTCCAGGTCCTTGGCCATCACCGAGACCTGCGACTTGGACAGGCCGGTGATCCCCAGCGTCTGCACCAGCTTGTCCATCCGCCGGGTGGACACGCCGAGCAGGTAGCAGGTGGCCACCACGCTGGTCAGCGCCGCCTCGGCCCGCTTGCGCCGTTGCAGCAGCCACTCGGGGAAGAAGGTGCCCTCACGCAGCTTGGGGATCGCGACATCAAGGGTGCCGATCCGGGTGTCCAGGTCGCGGTGCCGGTACCCGTTGCGCCGGTTGGTCCGCTCGCTGGTGCGGCTGCCGTAATCGGCGCCGCAGACACTGTCGGCCTGGCCCGACAACAAGCCGTTGACGAACATCTGCAACAACTCGCGCATGAGGTCAGGACTCGCCTGCGCCAGCTGCTCGTGCAGAAACTCTTCAGGGTCGATACTGGGCGAAGCGGTCATCGTGGTGTGTTCCTTTCGAGTGGGATGTGGAAGTTCTCTCGAAGGATCCACCCGGTGGCCGCGCTCACGTCATGCGACACGCTCACCGGATCGGTCGTACACCAACTCTATGGACGCAACTCCGGCCGGTCGCGGTCCTCGCGATTGCTCCGGCCGCGGGTGCGTGGCTGGATTCCGCAGTCGCGCAGCCAGGTTCGCACTCGATGTTCGGGCACGCCCAGTTCTGCGGCGATGTGGGCACGGGTCAGCCGCCGGGTGAGGTACAGCTGCTCGAGAACTGCCTGGATGTCTGCTGGTGGTGTGGTGCGGGTGGTTGGGCGAGGCCGTCCTCGTCCTCGTGGTGCGATGCTGACGCCGGCGCGTCGGAGCGTGTCGGTGACGCGGACGCGCGGGAACCGGGTCTGAGCGGCGATCTGCCGGATGGACAGCCCTTGCTGGTAGGAGTCGATCATCGCGTGGCCGTTCGGATCACTGGCTTGGGATCCGGGCACAGGGCCGGTGGCTCGGCGATCGGTGCGGGTCCGTGGGCGAGGTGGTGACATGGAGTCTCACAGGGCGCCGAGGAGGTAGGCGACAAGGACGGTCAGGAAGACGTAGAGCAGGTAGAGGTTCACGTCGCCGGACTGGATCGGGCGGATGAGGTCGGCGATGGCCTCGACGAGCCGGACGATGGGCCGGTAGAGCCAGCGGTGGAACAGGGGGGTGACGTGGGTCTCGTAGTGCACGGGTCCGGTGCGCCCGGCGGGGTCGTCCGAGGCGCGGCTGATGGTCACGGATGGTTGGTAGAGAGTGTCGAAGGTGACCCGGACCGGCGCGGCGAACGTCATGGCGGAGTACTGCATTCGCGGTTTGAACTTGACGATGCCGCCGTCCCAGACAGGCGCTCGTCTGGTCGGGGGTGCATGCCGGCCGGTCAGGTAGACCAGGGCGGGCACGGTGAGGATGGCGATCAGGAACACGGCCAGGTAGGTGGGCGAGAACGCGGAGAAGTTCGTGTGTGCGGGCAGGATGGTCAGGCGCGTGGTCAGCACCTGGGGCAGCACGTCGGTGCCGGTGGTCGCAGCCAGGGCCCGAGCCAGGCCGGTGACCACCAGGGGAGCACCGACGCCGAGGAACACCCCGGCGATCGCCAGCAGCGCCGGTCCACAGATCGGCTGGCCGGTCTCGGTCGCGTCGGCGGCTGCCGCGGTGCGGGGCATGCCCAGGAACGGGATGCCGAAGGCGCGGACGAACGCGTTGATCGCGAGTCCGCCGGTCAGGCCGAGGCACGCGGCCGCGGTCACGATCAGGACCCCGACCAGATGGCTGGGGATGCGGAAGCCTTGGAACAGGCCTGAGAAGATGAGCCATTCGGAGACGAAGCCGCCCAGCGGCGGCAACGCGGAGATCCCGAGAGTGCCGATCAGGGTGATGGTCCCGGTGCGCGGCATCCGCCGGGCCAGGCCCCCGAGCCGGTCCATCTCGCGGGTGCCGGTGGCGTGCTCGATCACGCCGGCTTCCAGGAACAGCAACGTCTTGTAGGTGCCGTGGTTGGCGCAGTGGTAGAGCGCGGCCAGCAGGAGGAAGGTCCCGATGGTCGACTTGCCGTAGGACTGGAAGGTCATCGCGACGCCGACGCCGATGAGGATCACGCCGATGTTCTCGATGGTGGAGTAGGCCAGGAACCGTTTGAGCTCGCGTTCGGTGAGGGCGTAGAGGATGCCCAGGACGGCCGAGGCGGCGCCGAGGCCGGCGGTGAGCAGTCCCCACCAGGCCGGTCCGGTGCCGAGCAGCTCGAAGGCGAACAGGACGATGCCGTAGATGCCGAGCTTGACGATCATTCCGGACAGGAATGCCGAGCCGTCGGCCGGCGCGACGGGGTGGGCTTCGGGCAGCCACACGTGCAGTGGGACGACGCCGGCCTTGAAGCCGAACCCGACCAGGGCCAGGACGAAGACGGTGCCGCGCAGCCCCTCGGACAGGTGCGGGGCGCGCGCGGCGATGGTGGCCAGGTCCATGCTGCCGGTGTGCACGGCCAGCAGCACGAAGGCGGCGACGATGAGGGCGAATCCGGCTTCGGACAGGGCCAGGAACCAGAACCCGCCCTCTGGTACCCCGTCTCGGCGGTGGTGGCGCAGCACCACCAGGTAGGACAGCAGGGCCATGGACTCCCACGCGACCAGGAAGGTGGTCACGGTGCCGGCCACGAGCACGCCCAGCGAGGCGACCAGGGCGAGATTGTACACGGCCAGGTAGCTCGAGGTGCCGGGCCCGGCCCGGTGGTAGCGCGGGCCGTAGAGGCCGATGGCCAGCGCCACCAGCCCGAGCAGCGCGATGAAGATCGCCGCCAGTGGGATCGCCCGCAGTGTGACACCTCCGACGGTGCTGGACCCACCCCAGCCGGCTTCGCGTGGCCGTCCGGCAACCAGGAGGGCCACGCCGCCGACCAGGCAGGCCAGTCCGCCCACGCCGCTGGCCAGGCACCCCAACCGCAGCCCGACGGCGCCACGCACCGCGAGGGGGCATCCGGCGGCCGTGATCCACAGGGCTCCGGCCAGGCCCAGGGGGAGTAGCACGTTCATCGCGGGTCGCTCCCTTCGGGGGAGTCGTCGCTGACGAAGGTCAGGGCACCGGCCTTGTCGGAGAGTTTGCCGACGGCCACCAGGAGACCGTGCAGCAGCGCGAGCGGGCTTGGTGGGCAGCCCGGTACGTACACGTCGACAGGCAGTATGTCGTCGACCTGCCCGTGCGCGAAGGGGTCTCGGGGGTAGACCCCGCCCAGCGCGCAGGCGCCGACCGCGACGACCACCTTGGGGTCGGGCATGGCGGTCCAGGTCTTGGCGACCGCCTCGTCCATGACCCGCAGGGCCGGGCCGGTGACCAGCAGCAGGTCGGCGTGTCGGGGCGACGGGGTGAAGAACAGACCGAGGCGGTGCAGGTCGTAGTGCGGGGCGGACAGGAGCCGGATCTCCGACTCGCAGGCGGCACAGGACCCGGTGTCCAGGGTGCGGATGTGCAGGCTGCGGCCGAACAGGTGGCGGATCCGTGCGGCCAACTCGTCGGCGACCGGGCCCACGTCCTCGGGCGGGGAAGGAGTCATGCTCGGCCTCCACGGATCGGGATGGTCTTGACCAGGTCGGTCCGCTCGCGGGTCGCGAGCTCGACCTCGCCGCTGGGGCGGGCGGCCGGCCCGGCCGCGGCCAGGCAACGGCCGCACGCGGTGCAGGCGCCGACGTCATACCCCAGGAACCCCAGTCGGTGGCGCAGCGCGTGGCTGGGACAGATCTGGGTCAGCTGCTCGGCCAGCTCGTCGGTCAGCAGGTCGGTGCGAAACTCGGGCGGGCTGGGCAGGTCGGCGGCCCACGGGTCCAGGGGCGTGGCGGGGTAGCCGGTGGTGACCACTCCCCGGCGCAGACCTCGCAGAAACCACAGGGCCATCAGCGTGCCGTTCCGGCAGCGGTGAGCCAGAAGCTCGCCTCGATGATGGGGATATCGGTGAAGACGTTCTGGGACCGGCACGCGTCGTCGAAGCCACGCCAGTTGCGCACCGCCGCCGGCCGGATCCGGGCTCGCGAGATCAGCCCGTCCTGGTCCAGGTGTACGAAGGCGAGCGACTCCCCGCGCGGCGACTCGGCCCACCCCAACCCGACACCCGGTTCGGCCTGCCCGCTCGGCACGGGGACGGTCGTGGCCGCACACTCTGCCGCGGCCAGGTGGTGCAGGAGTTGGGTGGACTGTTCGATCTCGGCGCAGAACACTTCGTAGCGGGCGAGGACGTCGCCGGTGTGGCGCACGACCGGGTCGAGCGGCGGGCCGTCGTCGGGTGGCTGCGGGTGCTGGGCCCGGGTGTCCAGGTCGAGTCCGGTCGCCTTGGCGATGGGTCCCACCAGGCCGAGACGGTGGGCTTGTTGGGGGTCCAGCACGCCGGTGGACTCGAGCCGGTCCAGGAAGGAGTTGGTGCGCGACAGTGCCTCGGTGGTCTGCCGGAGGTCGTCGACGACCTCCGGCAGGCCCGTTCGCAGCGCGCGCAGGTCGGCCGCGCGGCGGGCGCCGCCGATGTCGATGACGCCGAACAGGTAGCGGTGGCCGAAGACGGCGGCGTTGAGCCGCAGCAGTTGCTCGAGGGCGACCTCGGTGTTGGCCTGGCCGACGGATAGGCCGGTGGACTGGCACAGTGCGGCGATCGCGGCGGCGTGGTTGTAGAGGCGCTCAAGCTCCAGGGCGATCGCGCGGGTCCGGGTCGCGGCGGCGGGCGGGGTCAGGTGCAGGGCGTGTTCGACCGCGGCGGCGAAGGCCCATCCTTGGGCGACGGCGGACAGGCCCTCGACGCGTTCGACCAGGAACAGGGCCTGCTGTGGGGTCATTCCCGTCATCCGCCACTCCAGGCCGCGGTGCTTGTGCCAGGTCAGAAGGTAGAGGTCGACGACCTCCTCGCCGCTGGTGACCAGCCCGTAGTAGAGGGATTCCGCGCCGGTGCTGCGGACCGGGCCGACCGGGAACTCGAACGCGTGCCCGGCGACGGTGTGCGGCGCGTGGGTCTCCCGAGGGGGAGCGGTGGGTGCTCGCCCCAGCCGTGGTACGTCGTGGTCGGTCTGTGGTGGGATCGCGACGCGGTTCATTGGTTTGTCTCCGGTGGGCCGCAACCCGAACTGTTCGTAGATCTCGCACTCCTCGAGGAAGGCCGCGGGGGCGATGTCGGACAGCGACGGGTACCGCGGGCCGGTCACCGGGGACTCGAGCATCAGGTAGGAGCCTTCGCCGTCCAGGGCCCACAGCAGGTGCAGCACCGTCCCGCCGTCGGCTCCGGCCGCGCCGAACAGGTCGGCCAGCCTGGAGGCGGGGACTGTCGCGAGGTGGTGGACGGCTTCCTCGAGGTCGCTGACATCGACCCGGATCCGGATCAGGCCCGCTTCGCGCGACAGCAGCCGCGCCGAGGCGACGGTGTCAACGAGGCGTTGCGCGGTGTCGGCGTTGACCGCGGGGACCACCGGCGTGCTCATGTCGGGGTCCCCGCGAAGTATCGGAGCGAAGCGGAGAACTTCGTGGGGTGGCAGGGGAGCGGAGAACTTGTGGGGTGACTCATGTGACCGCTCCGATCGAGGTGAGGATGGCCGTGTCCAGGCCGCTGGGGATCCACAGACCGAGCAGCAGCAGGACAGTCATCCCCGCCAGCAGGGGCAGCGCGGCCAGCACCTTGGTGGCGCCCTGGTACGGGGCGGTCGCCGGCGTGGGTTCGCCCAGGGCCATCCCGGTGGTGGTCCGCGCGAACGCGATGAACGCGATGACCAGGAGTACGAGCAGGGCGGCGGGCAGGGCCCAGCTGCCGGTGGCGAATCCGGCGCGGACGATGGTCAGCTCGGACAGGAACAGGCCGAAGGGCGGCGAGCCGAGGATCGCCAGCGAGCCGAGCAGCAGGACCGCCCCGGTGACCGGTTGGCTGGTCAGCAGCCCTCGCACCTGGGCGGCCTCGCGGGTGTGCTGGCTCAGCACCACGTCCCCGCTGGTCAGGAACAGCACGGTCTTGCCGACGGCGTGGGTCAGGGTGTGCAGCAGCGCGCCGTAGAGGCCTAGGGTGCCGCCGAAGCCGAGCGCGATCGCGATGATTCCCATGTGTTCGACCGAGGAGTAGGCGAACAGGCGCTTGACGTTGCCGCGGCGGACCATGAACAGCACGCCGATGACCACCGAAAGGAACCCGAAGACGAGCATCACGTTCTGTGGGTATGTCGGGCCCAGCCCCACGCGCGCCAGCGCCAGGAAGCGGATGATGGCATACATCCCGGTGTTGAGCAGGGCCGCGGACAGCATCGCGCTGGCCGGGCTGGGGGCCTCGGAGTGGGCATCGGGCAGCCAGGTGTGCATCGGCGCCAGGCCCACCTTGGTGCCGTATCCGACGACAGCGAGCAGGAACCCGAGCCGCAGGCTGGAGTGGGACAGCTGGGCGGCGTGCGCGTACAGGTAGGGCCAGGTCAGTCCGAGGTTGGAGGTCAGGTTCAGCCCGGTCGCGGAGTAGAAGATGAACAGCGTGCCGACCAGCGCGACCGTGACGCCCAACGAGCTGATGATGACGTACTTCCATGCTGCCTCCAGGGAAGCCGACTTGGCCTCCAGCCCCACCAGCGCCGCGCTGGACAGGGTGCTGGCCTCGATGAGCACGAACAACATGCCCAGGTTCCCGGTGCTCAAGGACGCCAACATCAAGGTGGCGAACAGGCCGAAGAAGACGAAGAAGAGCCGGATCTGGAAGGGGGTCAGCGCGCGTCGCTGTTCCTCGACCTGCAGGTAGGCGGCCGCGGCCAGCGAGGAAAGCAGCACGACCAGGGCGACGGTGAACAGGAAGAAGGCGCTGAGCTCATCGACGTAGACGAAGCCGCCGACGGTGGTGAACGAGCCGGAGCGGGTGACCCGGACCAGGTCGGCGACGGCCAGGACGAACGCGCCGACCGCGCCGGCGACGGCGGCGTACCCGCAGTCGCGGGCGCGTGCTCCGGTCAGGGCGGCCACCGTTCCGCTCAGCGGCAGGCACACCAGCACCAGCACCAGGGCTGTCATCCGCTCAGCTCCTTGAGCTCACCGGCGCTGGCGTGCGCCAGCTGGTGGGTCAGCCCGGACACGAACACGACCATGATCAGGACGGCTGCGACCAGGTCCAGGAAGATGCCGGCCTCGACGATGAAGGGGAAAGTGGCGGCCAGGGTGATCGCGGCCAGGAAGACCCCGTTCTCCACGATCAACCAGCCGATGAGCTGGGCGACGGTGTGACGGCGCACCACCATCTCCAAGGCGCCCAGCAAGATGATGGCCGTAGACAGCGGCACGACAGCGGCGGCCACCAGGCCGTGGGGCAGCAGCTGCGGGCGGGTTACCAGGTAGGAGAAGGCGGTCAGCCCGCCGGCAATGATCAGCGTGGTGGACAACCCAATCGACACTGCTGCGTCCCGGCGCAGCTCCAACCGTTCGATCAACAGCCTCCTGGTCGCCAGCGGGATGCCGATTCCCTTGATGGCCAAGGTGAGCACGCACAGCAGCCACAACTCGACCCGGTCGAAGTGGAAGGCCACCACCCCGGTGGCGACGGACAGCACCACCGACTGCAGACCGTAGTAGGTGACGTAGCGGTTGAACAGCTTGGAGCCGAGGCACGCGAACGCGCACAACAGCATGATGACCGCGCACAGGTCGAGCAGCACTCCGGCGCCTGAGGTCGCGGTCAGGGACTCCATCTCAGGCCCCGATCACGTAGGAGGTGATGACGCCGACCAGTGCGAGCAGGAAGGAGGCGCCGAGGAATTCGGCGATCCGGAAGAACCGCAGCTTGGCGAACGAGCTGTCGATCACCACGATGAACAGCCCGCAGATCGCGAGCTTGCCCAGCAGCACCGGGATGGCCAGCAGCCCACCGGCGATGCTGGTCGCGTCGCCCAGACCCCAGGGGATGACGAAGATGTTCATCAGCAGCGCCGACAACAAGAAGAGCTTCATCCAGCTGGCCCACTTGACCAGGGCGTACTCGCGCCCGGAGTACTCCAGCAGCCTGGTCTCCTCGATCATCGAGATCTCGATCGACCCGGTCGGGTTGTCGATCGGGATGCGGGCGCCTTCCACCAGCACGAGCAGGAAGAAGGCGACCAACCCGAGCAGGTGGGTGGGCAAGACGATGACGTACGGCGAGCTGGCGACGGCGTGGTTCATCAGGTAGGGGTTGTCGGAGGCCGACACGGATCCGACGGTGAAGAAGACCAGGATCAGCGCCGGCTCGGCCAGGCTCCCGATCCAGCTTGCCCGGCTGGAGCCCATGCCTCCCAGGGGGCTGGCGGTGTCCAGACCGGCGAGCGCCATCGCGAAGCTGGCCAGGCTGAGCACGAAGGCGCCGCCGATCAGGTCGCCCATGAAGGCGAGCGGCAGCGGTTCGCTGGTGATGATGGGGATGATGGCCACCACGGCCAGGTAGCAGCCGAACGCGACGTAGGGCGCGGCGCGGAAGATGAACGAGGCCTGGTCGCTGATGACGGTGGACTTGCGCAACCACTTGGCCAGGTCGCGGTAGGGCTGCAGGATGCTGGGTCCTCGTTTGGAGGCGACGATCGCCTCGGCACGGGTCATCACGCCGGCATACAGCGGCGCGAAGCCCATCACGACCAGGCCCTGCAGCACCTGAAGGGTGACACCGACGCCCATGGCCAGCTCCTACCGGTTGTCGCGAGAACAACGGGGTAGAAGCCATCAGCGGCACTCGAACTACGGTGCTGCGGGCGCGAGCTTCATCGCGTACTGCCCTCAGAATGCCCGACACCGACCCGGTCCGTCAATGGCTCACGTCACGAGGAGCGCGCGTCCGCAGCATCCCGGACGCGAGGGTCGAGGCGGCCATCCAGGCGGCGGCGTAACCGAACGCGACCGACGGTGACACGAACGACCACAGGACTCCGGCGACCAGGGTCGCGCCGAGGTCCCCGAAGGACTGGACCAGGCCGAGGACGCCGAAGCCGTTGCCGCGCAGGCGGTCCGGCAGCAGTTGGGCTACCACCGTGGACTGCGCGGTCTCGGCGAAGCCGATGCCGATCCCGGCGAGCAGGAAGCCTGCCAGCAGCACGCCCCAGTGGTGTTGCGGCCACGCGAAGACGAGGTAGCCCAGGACGTAGACGCCGGCTCCGGCGCCGAACACGACGCGTGGCCCGGCCCGGTCGGCCAGGTGGCCCCCGGCGATGGCGGCGAGGGTCGCGGCGGCGTTGTGTGCGGCATACAGCAGGATCGCCAGTGTGGTGGCGGCGGTCAGGCTGCGTCCGGCGGTGCCGCTGGCGTGCAGCAGGTCGGTGGCGCGCAGGATCAGCAGTGTGGTGGCCAGGTTGCCGAGCTCGAACAGGGCCGCCGGTGTCAGGGCCCGCACGATGCCCGCTTGCCGAAGTTCGCGCAGGTTGAAGGTCAGCGTGCGACGTCCCTGTGCGGTGCCGGCGGTGCGGCGTGCTTCACGAGCGGCGAGGGTGATGCTGGCAGCGGCGAGCACGCCGGGCGCGATGGCGAGCAGGATGACGTGGCGAATTCCCAGCAGCGAGACCAGCAGCGCGGCCAGCAGCGGTCCGATGATGGCGCCCGCGTTGTCCCCGGCGCGCTCGACGCCGAAGGCGCGGCCGTAGGCGGCTGGCGGGACCAGGCTGGTCAGCAGGGTGTCGCGGGCGGGGGAGCGGATGCCCCGGGAGACCCAGGCGGCGGCACGCAGGATCGCGACCTGCCAGATCGCGGTGGTCAGGCCGATGGCGGCGGTGGCCACGGCGGTGCCCAGGTAGCCGCTGGAGGCCAGTCGTGCGCGCCGTCGTGGCTCGTTTGACAGCGGTCCGCCGGCCAGTTTGCTCAGTCCGATCAGCGCGTCGGAGACACCTTCGATGGCGCCGAGGGCGGCGGGGCCTGCGTGCAGGGTGGAGGTGACGAAGGTGGGCAGGACGCTGGTGACCATCTCGTGGCCCGAGTCGCTGAACAGGGAGGCGGCGCCGACGCCGGCGACCCCTGGTGACAGCCAGTGTTGGCGGTCAGGTGCGCCAGGCTGGCCGGCGGTTTCGTCGCGGTGGCTCGGGACCGGTCCCGGCTCGTGAGCCTCGGGCGGTTGCGGATCGGCGGGAGGGTTCATGTCCAGATCGCCTGGCTGATCTCCAGGCCCAGGGATGCGGCGCCCAGTCCGGCGATGATGCTGGCGGCGACGTTGGCGACGGCGAAGAAGTAGGCGTCCTGCTCGATCAGGCGGATGGTCTCGTAGGAGAAGGTCGAGTAGGTCGTCAGCGCCCCGCACAGGCCGGTGCCGACCAGCCACTGCACGGTAGCCGGGACGGCGCCCGCGAGCACCGCGCCGGTCAGGGCTCCCAGCAGCAGGGAACCGATCACGTTGACGGTGAAGGTGCCCCACGGGAAGACGGTGTCGTGTCTGGACTGGACGCTGCGGTCGGTGACGTAGCGCAGCGGTGCTCCGATCGCGGCGCCGACCATGACCAGGAGCAGGGTCACTGCTGTGGCCTCGCGTCGTCGTGGGGCTGGGGAGAGGGGGTGTCGCCGACGTAGCGCACGACCTCGCAGTCGTCCATGATGATCAGTCCGGAGGTGACCAGTTCGTCCAGCTCGTGCAGGAACTCGTGGATGCGTTCGTGGGTGTCCACGATGATGATGACCACCGGCAGGTCTTCGCTCAGGCTGAGGATGCGGGTGGTGTGGATGCGGCTGGCCGCCCCGTAGCCTTCGATCCCATGCAGCACGGTGGCGCCGGCCAGACCGGCCTTGTGCGCCCGGTGGACGATCTCGGTGAACAGGGGTTTGTGGTGCCAGTGGTCGGACTCGCCGATCATGATGGTCAGGCGAAGCGCGGTGCCGGCGAGCGTCATGTCAGGCTCCTGATGATGAGGCGTCGGGTGAGGGTGGCCGTGGTCCACACGGCGAGCAGCGCCGCGACCACGGTGAGGGCGAGGTAGAGCAGGGCGGTGGCCGCGTGGCCGGCTCTGGTCAGCTGTTGGATGTCGACCGTGTAGGTCGAGAACGTGGTGAACCCGCCGAGCACGCCGGTGCCCAGAAAGGGCCGCAACAGCCGGTGTCGGGTCCACACGTCGGTGACCAGGACCATCAAGGCGCCGATCAGCCCGCAGCCGACCACATTGATCATGAACGTGGCGTTGGGAAACGCCCCGGAAGCGGTGGGCCAAGCCAGCCCGGCCAGGTAACGGGCGGCCGCACCGAGCGCTCCGCCCAGGGCGATCACAGCGAGCAGCTGCGCGTCATCGAGGCGATGCCGAGGCCGGGGCGCCGACTGCAGGTCGACGTCGGAGTCGGTCGGTTCGCGCGCCGCGATGTGGGGTCGCTGGGGCAACGAGGTCCTCCCTACCTGGTGAGCGAACTCGCCCAGCGCGTGGCAGGGCGAGGCATTTCAGGTAGGGACTGTTGGCCACCAGCACGCTGGTGACGGTTCGGGTCCGGCGAGCCCCACCGCCGGTGATACGCGCCGCAGTCTACACAGCCGACCCGTGTCCGGACCGCATTGCGGATCGGCGACACTGGAGCCATCGGACGCGGAACTTCGGTTCCGATCCTTCGGGCGCGCGTTCTGTCAGGGAGATGGTCCTGGCTGAACCCCGCCGCCCTGAACCACGTCGCCGCGCAAGTCTGCGGTCTGCCGCCCGTTGGGGGGTGCGGAGAAGATGCGCTGGTAGACGTCCTGGCCGAAGCTGGTGGGCAGTGGCTCGCCTGCCACGAGGCGGTAGGTGCGCTGACCGTCTTCCCGGCGTTCGGCGCGCAGGAAAAGTGCGTGGTCGTTGCCTTGCTGGTGGAGTCCGTGGGCCAGGTCGTACAGGTGGGTGACGTAGAGGACGCGGACGCCGGACTCCAGCAGCGCCCTGAGGATCTGTCGGGCGATCTGGGATCCTTCGCGTTCGTTGGTGGCGGCGAACGACTCGTTGCACAGGACCAGGCACCCGGGGGACAGCTGGTCGACGATGGTGCTCATCCGGTTGAGCTCTTCGTCGAGCTTGCCGCTGGACATGCTCTTGTCCTCCTCGCGCTTGTAGTGCGTGAAGAGTCCACTGGTCACCGGTGCCGTGAAGGTTTCGGCTGCGACGAACATGCCGCTTTGCATCATCAGCTGGGCCAGCCCGAGACTGCGCAGGAAGGTTGACTTGCCGCCCTGATTGGCTCCGGTGATCATGACCAGGTGCTTGCCGCTTGCGTCGACGTCGTTGCCGACGACGGGCCCGTCGATGCTCAGCGCCAGGCACACGTCATACAGGCCCCGGCAGGAGAACCCCACTTGGCCTTCGCCTTGGACTTGGGGGAAGCAGGTCGGCCGCTGCGCCTGGTCGAGGGCATCGTGCAGGTTGAGGCAGCCGAGGTAGAAGCCGAGTTCGCAGCGGAGCAGGTCGAAGAAGCTGAGGATGTGGTCGGTGGACTGGGACAGCGCGTTGGCCACGTCGTTCAGGCCCCGGTCCTTCAGCTCGGTCAAGGCGGAGAATCCGGCCTGGTCGCGTTCGGGGATGGTGATCGTGAAGGTGGAGTGGTGCAGCCCGAACAGCTTCTCGAACCAGTGTCGGTCGTCGTCGGCCGGCATCCGCAGGGTGTAGTGGCTGCCTTTGTTGCCGCGGCCCAGGTCGGCGCTGACCAGGATGCCGCCCTGGAACCGCAACCGCTTCAGGTGGGCCTCGACGGTTGCGAAGTAGGCGTCGTCCAGCTGCTCCTGCAGGGTCGCGAAGAGAGTGGTGAATCCTCGAGATCGGAAACCGGGGCCCTCGTGGTCGGCGATGTCGCGCAGCCGGTGCAGCACGTCGACGAACAGCTGGAGCACCTCGACCGACCGGCTCACAGCGTAGCTGGGGTGGTGCAGGATGCTCCGGTAGATCTTGCGCTCGCCCTCCAGGGCCTCGACCGCGAGAGCGTAGATGCCGCGCGCGACGTGTGCGTGGCCCAGGCAGTCCTGCACGATGTCCTGCCGGTAGCGGATCTCGTCGGGGTCGGTGGGGCCGGTGAACAGTCCGGTCCTCGCCACGTCGAACAGGAACGTGTCGCCGGCCGCCATCGTGCCCAGCAGCCGGTCGAGCTCCAGGTCGTCGATCAGGTCGTCGACGTTGGCGGGCAACGGGGCGTCGATCTCGAAGTCCGCGCGGGAGTGCATCAACCGTACCTTCATGACGTCAGTCGCCTCCGGATCTCGTCGTGGGTGAGTCCGTGCTTCGCCGCGATGGCCGCGGCGTAGGCGAGCCCGTCCGCGGGTTTGCGCACCACCTTGTAGGTGCGGGTCGCGGGGTTGTCGGGGTCGACAGTGCTGACCATGCTGACCGTCGCCGAGCCCAGTCTGGCGAGCTCGTCCACGAAGGTGACGCAGACGCCGAGGGTGCCCAGCGCAAGGACCTGATCCATCACCTTGCGGCCGAGGAAGGTGGCGTCGTCCAGGGTGGTCGAAGTGAAGATCTCGTTGAGGATGATTATGCTGTCTGCGGTGGCCCACTGCAGGATCGATTTGATCCGGATCAGGTCGTCCTGCAGTTTGCCGCTGAGAGTCTCCAGGTCCTCGCGCTTCTCGAAGTGGGTGAACATCGAGTCATAGAGGAACAGGTGCGCGGCCTTGCCGGGCACCGGGCACCCGAGTCTGGCCAGGTAGTGGAGCTGTCCGAAGGTCCGGGCGAAGGTGGTCTTGCCCCCCTGGTTGGGGCCGGAGACGACGAAGACCCGCTCGTTCCCCTCGAGGTGGAATTCGTTGACCACGACAGTGGTTCGACCGGCGAGGTGGTGAGCCAGGGCCAGGTCGAAGGTCGCCACGGCGTGCACCGCCCTGGAGGTCGTCGACACGGTCGGGTAGCAGAATGACAGACCCGCGGCGCGCAGCGGCTCCAGGTAGTGCAGGTAGGCGGCGTAGAACTGGATCTCGCGGTCGAACCGCAGGAGGGTCGGCTCGGCGAAATCACGGTGCTGCTGGCTGAACTCATCCAGCGCTGCGAACGTGTCAGGGTGGAGTTTGGCCACCAGGTCGAGGATCCACTCCTCGACGTGGTTCATCTCCGCGTAGTTCTTGAAGCTCTCTCGGTAGTCCTTGGCCGCGTTGCGCTTGAACCGCTCGAAGGTCGCCAGGACCTGTGTGCTGTAGTCGGGCTCGTCGCGGGCGGGACTGACCCGGATGTGGTTGGCCTGGATGTGCAGGCAGTAGGAGACCTCGGACAGGGCCTTGCGGACCCGTGCGGTGTCTTGCCGCAGCCGCGCGAACTCGGCCGAGCCGGCATACCCGGCAAGGTGATCCGCGAAGGCGATCAGGCCTGCGGACTGCGGGTCCAACTCGGCGATCCCGGCCGCCGCGTCCTGCACCGTCTGGCAGTACCGGTCGACGGACTCCAGGAACCACCACGCCTTCTGGTGTCGGTGCCGCAGTTTGGCTGCCAGCGCGAGGGCCTTGCCCATCGAGGACCACTGCTCAGCCCAGTGCCGCACCCAGCCGAACAGGTCGGGGTGCTCCAGGTCGCGGAAGACCTCGTGGCGGTAGGTGATCTCCTCCACCGTCCCCAGGGGGTGGTGGAACAGCGGTGCCAGGTCGTAGTCGTCGCGGCCGGCGATCACGGCCTCGACGACGTGGTCGAGGTTGAGGTCGTCGAAGAAGTCGGGTTCGGGTGGGCGGGGGGAGTCGGGGTCCTCGCCACCAGGGAACAGGATGCTTGAAAAGCCCAACGGGCGGCCAGCGACGGCGGCAGCGGTCAGATGTTGGGTCACGGCGTCTCACCTCCAGCATGCTGGAGGAGCCATCAGCCGGTAGGCGGTTGCAGGGAGCTCCATCCCTGCCTTTGACGGTAGCACCCCTGCTGCTTGACCGGTGGCCTTGGGGCGCGGTTGACTTGATGCGGTTGACTGGTGTCATCGGGTGGTGGAGCCCACCCGGGATGTTGCGTCCCGAACCGCATCGGCCTATGGCTCCTACGGATGACCGTAGGAAGGGTGTGCCCATGTCGATCGACACCGCCGCACACGACCGGCTCGACGCTTCTCAGGTGCTGACGCGCGCGCGGCTGCTGGCCACCGGCCCGGAGCGGGAGCGTCTCGACCGTCTCGCCGGTCGGCTGGCCGACCAGCGGCTGCGGGTGCTGGTGGCCGGTGAGGCCAAGCGCGGCAAGAGCACGCTGGTCAACGCCCTGCTGCAGCGCCAGCTGCTGCCCACCGGCGTGACCCCGCTGACCTCGGTGGCCACCACGGTGACCGCGGCCGGGCCCCGCGAGAACGAGCACGCCACTGTGGTCTTCCACGACGGCCACCGGCAGGACATCGCTCTGGGGGACCTGCCCCGGTTCGTGACCGAGGCGGGCAATCCGGGCAACGTCGCCGAGGTCGCCGACGTCGTGGTCAGGATCCACGAGGTGCTGCTCACCGAGTATGCCGTCGACCTGGTCGACACGCCAGGCACCGGGTCGGTGTACACGCACAACACCACCGACGCCGATGCCGCCCTGGCCACCCTGGACGCGGCCATCCTGGTCCTGACCGCGGACCCGCCGATCTCGGCCGCCGAACGACAGCTGCTGCAACGGATCTCGACCACGTCGGTGCACACGTTCGTGCTATTGAACAAGAGCGACCGGCTGGACGGGGACGAACTGACCGAGGCGGTCGCCTTCACCGAGCAGGTCTGCTCGCAGACCGTCGGTGCTCCCATGGACGTGCTGGCCTGTTCGGCCCGCGCCGGCCGCGCCGATCCTGGGTTCGCCCGCTTCCACGAGTCGCTGCAGGGTTACCTGGTCACCCACGGCGTCACCGATCTGCGGCGGGCGCTGGCCGGTCACCTGCGCCGGACGCTGGTGGCGATGCTGGATGACGCCAGGATCCGGCAGCGCTCTTTCCAGTTGGCCCGAACCGGCAGCCGGGACAGGGCCCGTCAGCTGCGGGCCAGACTGGCGGGCATCGCCTCGCACCGGGAGGTCATCCGCGACGGCTGCAGCGGCTCCATCCTCAGGCTGCGCCGAGAGCTGGACACCGCGGCTCAGGAGGTCGGTCCGGCACTGGCCAGCTCCTGCCGGCAGCAGTTGGCCGCAGGCTGGGCCCGGCTGGACACCGTCCCGGTGGACCAGCTGGAAGCTGCGGCCAGGTGGGTCATGGCGAGCATCATCACCACGGCGGTGGAGGATTGGCGAGCCCGGGCGACCCAGCGCCTGGAGGAGGGGCTGCAAGACCTGATCGAGCAGACCCGGCAGGCGGTCTCGGCGCAGCTGGAACTGGCCCGTGCGGCGGTGCGCCAGACCTTGGACCTCAACCTCACCTTGGAGTCGGCGTCGTCGACGCTCGCGGTCGATCCCGGGTTCCGGTATGACTACACGCGGCCCGTCGGCTGGCAGGCGCCGCTCCACTCGTCCTGGTCGCACCTGCGGTCGGCGGCGTACCGACGCCAGAAGATTCGTGCCGACCTGCTCGCCGAAGTGCCGGCCATGGCCGACCGTCAGCTCGGCCGGGCCCGCTCCGACCTGCAGCGTCGCCTGGTCGAGGCCGGCCAGGAGCTCGGGATCGCCCTCGACGCGGAGCTGCACGACACCATCGATCGGCTCCTGGCCGTCATGGACGAGGTGCTCCAGGACAGCCCGTCGTCAACCGAGACTGATGACCTCGCGGCTGAGCTCGCCGTCCGGGTCCGCGGCATCGAGCAGCTGCTCGACCAGGCCACCTGACCCGGGTGTGAGTGAGCGGTCACCAGTCGGTGGGGATGCCGAACGGCAGGCTGGCCGACGCGTCGATCGCCAGCAGCCGGTTGTACTTGGCCAACCGCTCACCCCGTGCCGGCGCGCCGGACTTGATCTGGCCGCACCCAGACGCCACCGCCAGGTCGGCGATGAAGTCGTCGGTGGTCTCCCCGGAGCGGTGCGAGATCATCGCGCCCCAACCGGCGTCCCGGCAGCGCCGCAACGCCTCCAAGGTCTGGGTGACCGTGCCGACCTGGTTGACCTTGATCAGCGCCGCGGTGGCCCAGTGGTCGCGTACCCCCATGCTGATCCTGGCCGGGTTGGTCACCAGCAGGTCGTCACCCACCACCTGCACCCGGCCACCCAGTCGCTGCGTCATCAACGACCATCCGGACAGGTCGGTCTCGGCGTGGCCGTCCTCGATGCTCCAGATCGGGAAGCGTTCCACCATCTGGGCATAACGGTCCACCAGCGCCGCGGCGTCCAGGTCCGCCCCGGCCACCCGGTAGATGCCCTGCTTGGAATCGTGGAAGCCGTTGGCAGCCGGGTCGATCGCGATCATCACCCCGTGGGGCCCGGTGTGATAGCCAGCCACCTCGATGGCCTCGACCAGCAGGGCCAGGACCTGCTCCGGCTTGCTGACCGCGGGCGCGAACCCGCCCTCGTCCCCTAGCCCGGTGCTCTGGCCCGCGCCACGCAGCAGCCCCCGCAGCGACCCGTAGATCTCCGAGCCGGCCCGCAGCGCCTCGGTGTAGGACGGCGCGCCGACCGGTGCGACCATGAATTCCTGGAAGTCGAGGTCGTTGCTGGCGTGGGCGCCACCGTTGACCACGTTGAAGTGGGGGACCGGCATCCTGGCCCGGCCGTCCTGGTACTCCTCGGACAGGAACCGCCACAAGGGTGTTCCGGCGTGTGCCGCCGCGGCCCGGGCCGCCGCCATCGACACCCCGACCACCGCGTTCGCGCCGAGCCGGGACAGGTTGGCGGTCCCGTCCAGCTCCCACAGCGCCTGATCGATCGACGCGAGGTCGGACAGCCTCCCCACGGGTCGTCCTCGCAGCTCGGGGGCGATGACGTCGCCGACGTTCCGCGCCGCCTGCAGCACGCCGGCACCGGCGTAACGTTCGGGGTCCCCGTCCCGGAGCTCAACCGGCTCCTGGGCTCCGGTGGAGGCGCCGGACGGCACGCCAGCGGCGGCGCGGGTGCCATCGTCCAGCACGAGGGTGACCTCCAGCGTGGGCCGCGAACGGGAGTCGAGGATCTCGCGTGCCTCCAGCGAGGCGATGGTCGAGCTCATGGGGCCCTTCCAGTAGACGGTTCGGTGGAGGCGTGGGCTGCGGGCGTGCCTTCGGGGTCGGTGCAGATCCACCGCAGGGTGGGGATGACGCGCCGCAGCGTGTCTTCGGCGCGTGCGTAGCGGTGGCTGCCGACCCAGAGCCGGTCGGTCGGCGGCACCTCGCAGTTGGCGGCTCGGTGGGCCGGTGGCGTGGTCGGGCAGGCGTATGCCGGCACGCCCGCCTCGCGCAGGGCGTTCAGCACCGGGGAGGTCATCCGGGAGTCGACCTCCAGGATGGGCGCCCAGGCGTCGCAGTCCAGCCCGTTGCCGAACCCGTCGGCCGGTAGCCACCACAGGCGATCTCGTGCAGACAGATCGGCCACCGGCCGCTCCTGGGACGAGGACACGATGCCACCTCCGCTTCTCGAGGTAGGACCCATCGGCCAGCGGCATGCGGTCGGCGAACCGACCCGGCGGGATCCACCGCCGGGCTGCGCCCAAGATCGTGTCCGGGCCCAGCGTCGTACCTCACCATGGTAGGCCGCCGGACCGGTCAGGCACCGCTGACCAGCCGGCTGACCGCGCGGCACAGCAGGGCCGTCAGCACGCCGCCGCCCACGTCGGTGGGCCAGTGCATGCCCAGCCGGACCCGGCTCATCCCGACGGCAGCGACCAGGCCGGCCGCCGCGGCACCACCGACGGGGCGCCCGGCGCACGGCAGCTCGTCGACGACCACACCGGCGGCGAGACTGGCCCAGGTGGTGTGTCGCGAGGGGAAGCTCGGGCCGGTCGGTTCGGCCTGCCACCAGTCCCGAGGTGGCCGTGGCCGGGCGACGGCACGGCACAGGGCGGCGCGGACGAGCACGCCGCCGAGCACCGTCAGGCCGGGGCGCAGCACCGGGCGGCGCCGCGCAGCGGCCAGCAGGCTGGCGGCTGCCACCCCGACGAACAACGACGGTGCGTCACCAGCGGCCGTGACCGTGTGCCAACCGGCCGGTGCCCGACCAGGCGCCCGAAGACGGCTGCGCTCCCAACCGTCGATCCGTCCCCCGGCGGCGACGTCGGCGGTGAGCGCCGCCAGCGCGAGCCCCAGCCCCATTGCCAGCGAGCGGTCACGACGCCTCGAACCTGCCATGTCGTCTCCCTCGTCGTGGGCCCGCACCTCGAACGTGAACGGGGCACACGGTGTTTCGCGTACCAGTGATCTCGGCTGGCCAACTCCGGCCATTGTGCTCCGCGCTGCAGAGGGCCTGCTGCTGTGTCGGTCCGGTTGGGCAGGACTACGGCGGAGCGCATACTGGAGGCAGATCCACGGTGATGGGGCTCACCGAAGCGCCGCGACAGGCTGACGGTCCCTGACTGAGCAAGTCAGGGAGGTGCCGTGTCCGTGGCCAGGTCTCGCGGGGTCCGGATCGGCACGGTGTGCCTGCTGATCCTCGCGTCCGCCTGGGGAACTCAAGCGCGAGCCGGTCTTCGCTGGGACCACCTCCACCTCAGCGCAGTCGCCCAACTCGGCGCCCTCGCGGTGGTGTGCCTGGCCGCCGCTTCCTTGGTGGTGCGCCTCCTCAGCGGTGGGTTCCTTCGCCGACGCAGCAAGGAGGGCGACCAACGCGAGCACGTCATCCAGATCCCGATGTCGCCGGGGGAGCGGCTCCAGCTGGTCGCGGCCGCCGTGCTGGTGACCGCGGCGACGGTGGTCGTCGTCGGGTTGCTGGCGACCCGTTTCGGCGGCAGCTCGGCATCCGGTCTGACCAGCCCGACGGTCCGGGCCACCCCATCGGGGCAGCCGTCCACGACCGCTGCACACCCGTCGGCGACCCTCGGTGGCCAAGGAGTCTGGATCCTGCTTGGTGTCATCGGGTTCGTCCTCGTGGTGGCCGCGACCACGGCACTGCTGCGCCGGCGAAGCCGCGTGGCAGACAAGCCGATCCGCTCAGCGGCACCGCAGGTGGCATCGAGCAGTACCTCGATCCGGCATCAGGCCGATGACGACGCGCGTGCCGCGGTCATCACGGCCTACCGCGCCTTCGAGCAAGAGGCCGCCCGACGAGGCATCTCGGTCGAACCGCCCGAGACCGCCCAGGAGATCAGTGCCGGCGCCGTCGGAGCCAAACTCGCCACTCTCGCGGACGTGCAGGAGCTCACCCGACTGTTCCACCGCGCCCGCTACAGCCGCGCACCCGTCCCGGCCCAGGATCAGGCCGACGCGCTGCGTCTGCTCGAGACGTTGCGCCAACAAATGCGGAGCACCCAATGAGACCGATCCTGACCGTGACCGCTCTTGCCGTCGCCCTGGACGTCCTGGGCTACGTCGCACTGGGCGCGTGGGGAGTCCTGACCGCGAGCGTGTGCGGCGCGCTGGTGGTGGTGGCCGCCGCCCGGGGCTCGCTGCCGCCGCACCACCGTGCCCGTCACCGCGCTCGTGGTGCCGGTGAAGGACCACTGGCCTTCGCGTCATACCGACGCATCTCGTCGATGATCGGCTGGACCACCGAGAACCATCACTACTACGAGTCGGTCACCCGCCCCTTCCTGGCCGCCACAGCCGGGGCGCTGTTGGCCGAGCGGCACCGCGTGGACCTCCAAACCGACCCTGCGTCTGCCCGCGACCTGCTCGGCACGCACGTGTGGAACCTCATCGACCCGGACGGTGCGCGGCCCGACCCCGCACCGCTGGCCAGGGACGAGTTGGCACGCGTCATCGACAGGCTGGAACAACTGTGAACCAACCCGTGACCGCCACAGCCGACCGGTGCCAGAGCATCCTGGACCAGCTCGACCAGGCACTGGTCGGCAAGCGAGCGGCCCGCCGGCTGGTCCTGCTGGGCATCCTGAGCAGCGGGCACGTCCTGATCGAGGACCTCCCGGGCGTCGGCAAAACTCTCCTAGCCCGCGGCATGGCCGCAGCCCTGGGCCTGCGCTTCACCCGCGTGCAGTTCACCCCCGACCTGCTGCCCTCGGACCTGACCGGCGCCTCCATCTACCACCAGGGCACCGGCGAGTTCGTCTTCCGCCAGGGGCCGGTCTTCACCAACCTGCTGCTCGCCGACGAGGTCAACCGCACCCCACCCAAGACGCAGGCGGCGATGCTCGAGGCGATGGCCGAGGGACAGGTCAGCGCGGACGGCCAGACGATGCCACTACCCGACCCCTTCATCGTGCTGGCCACCGACAACCCCATCGAGTACGAAGGCACCTACCCCCTACCCGAGGCCCAGCTGGACCGATTCATGCTGCGCGTCCACCTCGGTTACCTCACGCCCGAGGGGCGAGGCGGACATGGTGCGACGCAGGATCGCCCGCGGCGACCCCGGCCTGCCCACCGTCAACCAGGTGTGCGATGTCACCGAGCTGCTGCTGATGCGCAAGAACCTCGAGCAGGTCGAGGTCTCCGACGAGGTCATCGGGTATGCCGCAGCCATCGTCGCCGCGACCAGAGTCCACCCCAAGGTCACGGTCGGCGCGAGCCCACGCGGCACCCTCGCCCTCGTCCAACTCGCCCGGGCCGCAGCGCTACTCGATGGGCGCGGCTTCGCCATCCCCGAGGACGTCAAGGCACTCGCACCGGCCGTGCTCGCCCACCGCATCGGGCTGCGACCCGAAGTGTGGGTGCGGCGCGTCGACCCCGAGGCCATCATCGCCGAGGTACTCGACCAAGTCCCCGTGCCGCGCACGGAGCGGCGCCCGTGACCACCCTCGAGCTGCACTGGGGCCCGTCCGCGCACGCGCGCCGGCTGCTGACCGTGGCAGCAGTCGCGGTCGCCGTGCTGCTGGTCACCGGAAGGACGGGAATCCTGGCACTGGCCGCCGCGCCACTGCTGCTGCTGCTGGCCCCGCTCGGCTCCACCAACAGGCCGCGGGCGGTGCGCCTCCTCGCCGGCGTGAGTCCCGACCACTGCGTCGAGGGCGAGACGATCACCCTCGACGTCGAGGTCGAGGCCCGCGAGCGGCTCGGGATGCTGCGACTCGAGCTTACGTCGAGCCGCCAGCTGCGCCGTCTCGACCGCGAAACGCCCACCGCCGTGCTGTCCAACCGCATCAGCGGCACCTGGGCGGTGCGGGTGGACCGGTGGGGACGGCGCACCGTCGGCGAGCTGACCGTCGTGGCACGGGACGGCCTGGGCCTGTGGGAAGGCCGGGGAGCCTGCCCGGTCGGCGAGGTCATCAGCTACCCCCAGCCCGCCGCCTTCAGCCACGTAGCAGTGCCCCATCACCTGCCCGCTCGGCTGGGCCAGCACCTGTCCGGGCGACCCGGGCACGGCTCCGAGTTCGCCCGCATCCGGCCCTACGTCCCCGGAGACCTGCCCCGCGACGTCCACTGGCCCTCAACCCTGCGCCACGGCAGCCTGCACGTGGTCCAGCACCTCGCCGAGGAGAGCGCCGACGTCATCGTGGCGATTGACGCGTTCACCGACGTCGGTGGCACGCTGTCCCGCTCGGTGCGCGGCGCCACCGGCGTCGCGGCGCCCTACCTGCGTTCGGGAGACCGGGCCGGCCTGATCGTGCTGGGCGGCGGCCTGCACTGGCTTCCCCCGGAGTCGGGCCAGCGGACCCTCTACCGGATCGCCGATGAGATCCTGACCGTCCAGCGCGACATCAGCGTGGTCACGCCCGACGTCGGTCGGTTGCCACGGCGGTCTCTGCCACCCGCAGCGCTGATCGTCGTGTTCACGCCCCTGCTCGACGAGCGAATCTTCACGCTCCTTCACGACCTGCACGACCGAGGCACGCAGGTCCTTGTCGTCGACGTGCTGACCACCAAGCCCCCACGTGCCGCGGACGAGGACGACCTGGCCCTGCGGATGTGGCGGCTCGACCGACAAGCGACCGCCTACCGCCTGCGGGACAGCGGGATTCCCGTGTTCGCGTGGGACGGGCGACGATCGCTCGACGAGGTGCTGCTCGCACCGCATCCGGCCCTGCCGGGAGGTGCCCGATGGCCGGCCTGACCACCCCAGCGCGACTCCTTCCGGCGGCGCCCGGCCTGGCATGCCTCGCACTGCTCTCGACCGGCCTACCGACCCGCCTGTGGCCGCTCCTGGTCACTGCACTCGTCGCGCTCGGGATGTCCATCGCCACCGAGCGCTGGCCGGCCGCGACCGCGTTCGGCCTCGTGACGGTGGCTCTCGCTGGGCTGCAAGACAACCCAGCCACCGTCGTCCTCGCCGGTGCCGGACTGCTGCTCGGCCTGTACCTCATCTCTCTGAGTGCCCGCGCCGCGCCCGACGGGCCGAGCCTGCGTGCTTGGCTGACCCACCAGCTGCCCCAGGCGGCACTGCTGGCACTCGTAGTGGCCATGGTCCCGCTCGGCGAGCTGCTTCCGGCACGCGTGCCGACGGTCGCCGTCGCTGTCGGCGGCCTCAGCATCACGATCCTCTTCTGGTGGATCCGGAGCCGGGTACAACCTTCCTCGCCGCACATGTCCGATAGCGCTGGCGCGTCGGTCGATCACCAGACACCGTGAGCCCAGGCCCACCATGCGAGCCGACGTAGCACCCTGCAGGTGAGTGGATCTGTGGGCGTTGGCGGTCATCCTGAAACGCCAACCGTCGCGGGACAGGGCGGGCCGCCGTCGGAACGGGGAAACGGTCTCGCCGTCGCGAGGGCGGTGCTTTACTGCTCGGAAGAGGCCGTACGTCCGCTGAGGAGGCCGAGATGGCGCGCACCCGAGGACGGCTCCTCTTGGCCGGACTCGTCGCGGCGATGTCCATCTCGCTCACGGTCGCCGCCTCGGCGTCTGGTGGGGCCACCCCCCTGCGCGGAGCGGCAGCATCCGGGCCCTGCGGCACGCTCACCGGAACTCCTCGCTACCAGCACGTCGTGGTGATCATGGACGAGAACGTCGGCTACTCCACGCTCATCAAGTCGAGCCAGGCGAGGTACCTGCACACCCTCGCGGAGCAGTGCGGCTCCGAGCTCTCTATGCACGCGGCCACCCATCCCTCACAGACCGACTACATGGCGGCAACCAGCGGGTACGCCACCGGAGTCGGCGTGCATACTACCAACGACAACGTGTTCCATCAGGTCCAGGTGCACGGCGACACGTGGCGCGCCTACGAGGAATCGGCGCCCAGGCCATGCTCGCCCAACTCCGGTGTCTACCAGAGCGGGCACAACCCGCCGTTCTGGTATACCGACCTCAAGACGCCCACGAACACCTGCAAGAGGTATGACGTGGCACTCAAGCCGGCTCTCGATGACACCATCGCGAACGACACGTTGCCGACGTTGGCCTGGATCACGCCCAACGCCTGTAACGACATGCATTGGCTCGCGAGCTGTCCACACGCCAAGAGCCAGCGGATCGCGGACGGCGACGACTGGCTCGCCCAGCTCGTCCCCCAGCTCACCGCGATGTCGAGCTACCAAGCCGGCCAGACGCTGATCTTCGTCACCTGGGACGAAGGGGACGGCAAAGAGATCAATGGCTCCGCCTGCACTGCGCCGGCCGTCTACCGCGCTCAACCGTCGTGTCATATCCCGACGTACGTCGTGTCGCCGTACGTGTCGCCCGGCGCCAAGGACGGCGCGGACCACAACCTCTACGGACTTCTCGGCGATCTTGAGGACATCCTGGGCTATCCCCGACTGGGCCACGCCGTTGACCAGGTCAGCCTCAGGCCCGGCCTCGGATTCTGAGGCTGCGACCTGCCAAGGCGATCGCTCGTGCTGACGACGGGAGGTTCTCGATGAAGGACGATTTGTCGAGCGCTGCTCAGCAGGTCGATCGTCGAGCCGACGAGAGCAATCCATCGGGTCGGTGCGCCTGAGTCACGGCCCCGTGGGGATGTCTGGTCACACAGTTGGCCGGGCCGCCCTGGGCTCGCCGACGCTTTGCTGCGGTGGATGTGCTGGGTTCGCCCGGTGGGTTTCGGAGGAGACGGCAGACGGAGACGGTCGTAGGAGTGGGACACGAGAGCTCGGGCGGCGGCATGTGAATCTTGACCGGGCTGTCCCTGCAACGGGGCCTCGGGCAGTGAGGAACTTAGGACTTGCCTGCCAATTCCGACAGGCGCCGGGCGATCTCGGCGTCCCTGCCCTCGGCGGCATGCTGGTATCTCATCGCGGCGGCGGGTGTCGAGTGACCGAGCCTGGCCATGAGCTCGGCGAGCGTGGCACCGGTGTGAGCAGCCAGGACCGCGCCTGTGTGCCGCAGGTCGTGGAACCGCAGATCTGGTCTCCCCGCCGCCTCGCGCGCGGGGTAGAACACGCGGTAAAACGTCGACGGCGCCAGTGTGCTCTTGCCGTCCGCGGCGGGGAAGAGCAGGCCGTCCCTGCCGCCGGTGATCGGCTGAGACAGATGTTCCTTGACCAGCGGCAGCAGGTGTGGCGGGATTGCCACGTCGCGACTGCCAGCGTCACTCTTGGGGTCTCCGATCAGGACCTGGCCCCCAGCGCGTACAGCAGCGCGTCGGATGTGGATTACGCCGTTGGCCAGATCCACATCACGTCGGCGCAGTTCGATGAGCTCTCCGAACCGCAGCGCGCACCAACCTGCCAGCAACGGCATGAGGCGATACCTCTGCGGCATCGCACTCACTAGCGTCTCGAGCTGGGGGAGGGTGGCGGGTTCAATCCTTCGCGCACGCTTGGTGCTGCCGGCGCCCCGGATGTGGCACGGGTTCGTCTCGATCCGCCGATCGTGCACCGCGGCCCCGAGGATGGTGCGTAGTAGCGCGTATGCGTGAGCCCGCAGCGTCGGGCGAGAGCGGTCGAGCTTGTCGTACCAGTCGCCGATCACCTCGGGTGTGATTGCCTTTAGCCGCAGGCCGGCGAAGGTCGGGAGGATCTGCTTGTCGAGTAGCGAGCGGTAGTGGGCCTGGGTACGGGGTTTGAGGTCTCGGGCCTGTAGCCACCGCTCGGAGTAGGCACCGAACAGTGCCCGGGGGTCGCGAGCCGCTTCTGCGCGAACAGCGGGTGAGGTCCAGGTGTCAGCGGCCATGAGATCGTGTTCACGGGTGAGCCACGCCTCGGCGTCGATCTTGGCTGGAAATGTGTGCGGTGCCGTGTACCGCTGGGTGTCAGGACCGATGTAACTCGCCTGCCACCGCTTGGAGGGGAGCTTGCGGAGGTAGCCGAACCCACGTCGACCCGTCCTGCCTGCCATGTGGCGCCTCTCTTCGTGCTATCTGCGTGCGATCCCATCGTACATATATGTCTTGTCATGTCTATCCTTGGCACGCGATACTGTGCCGAATTCGCGCAGGTGAGAGGGCATTTGGGCAGGTAGTTCCAGTATCGGTCGATTCGATGGAAACTGGTTCGATCCCAGTATCGCCCACCAGTTCGAATAGGGCCCCTGACCCGCGCAAACGCACGGTCCGGGGCCTTCCCTTTCGCCGCCACGGGACGCCGTCGGGCGCCCCTGAGTAACAAACTGAGTAACTAGTGTCACGCGTCTGAAGTTGGTTTACGGGTTGCGTGGGGCAGGATCTTCGTCGGCGGTCTTGGTCCAGGTGAATGGGTGGCAGCGGTCGTTCCAGCCGTCGATGAAGGTGCTGATCGCGCCGACGAGCTGTTTGACGCTGTCGAAGGATCCACGCCTGATGGCCTGGCGGGTGATGATCCCGAAGAAGACTTCGACCAGGTTCAGCCAGGAGCCGCTGGTCGGGGTGAAGTGCAGCGTGATTTGCGGGTTCTTGGCGAGCCAGCGGTTGATGTCGTCGTGCTTGTGGGTGTGGTAGTTGTCCAGCACCACGTGCAGTTCCCGGCGCGGGTAGGTCTTGGCGACCTTCTTGAGGAAGTCGAGGAACTCGGCCTTGCCGTGCCTGTGGTAGCACTGGTCGGTCACCTTGCCGGTGGCGACCTCGAGGGCGGCGAACAGGGTGGTGGTGCCGTTGCGTTTGTAGTCGTGGGTCGCTTTCTCCGGCAGCCCGGGGCGCAGCGGCAGGATCGGCGCGGTGCGGTTGAGGGCTTGGATCTGGGACTTCTCATCGACGCACAGCACCACGGCCTTCTCCGGCGGGTTGAGGTAGAGCCCGACCACGTCGCGGACCTTGCCCTCCAGCTCGGGGTCGGTGGAGAACTTGAAGGTCTCGCGCCGCCAGGGTTTGACCGCGTACTTGCGCCAGGCCCGGGCGACGGTCGCATCGCCGATGCCCAGCTGTTTGCCCAGCAGACGGGAGGACCAATGCGTCACGCCCAGCTGCTTCGGCGGCGGTTCCAGCGTGGCCGCGATGATCGCGGCATCATCGACGGTCTTGGGTCGCCCCGAGCGTTCCTCGTCCTCCAGGCCGGCCAGGCCATGGGCGACGAACCGGTCGCGCCACTTGATCACCGTGGGCCGCGAGACCCCGACCTGCCGAGCCACCGCCGAGGTGCCGGCGCCGTCGGCGACGGCCAGCACGATCCGGGCCCGCTCGGCACTACCGGCCGCAAGCGTGCGGGACCTGGTCCACGACGTCAAAGTCGCGCGGTCTTCATCGCTCAGTTCCAGTGCAGATGACAGGAGAGTCCCTTGGGGTGGTGGGGTTTGAGGTCCAACGGCGGGGCTTCGTGAAGTAGGCGGCCATCGGCGGGATCT